>JBCKLP010000001.1:0-69120 GCA_038903735.1 Burkholderiales bacterium
AACTTTTGACCGCGCCGCTTGAGTTGCCGCGCCTGCTGCCGGCGGGGCGCATGCAACCGTCGGTGGACTGGGCGGAAGAGGAGTTCGGACGCTGCCGTTTAGGGGGGCGACTGACCCAACGTTTGCTCACGATCGCGCGCGATTTCTGGAACCGACCGATGGCCAAGATACCCGAAGCGAGTGGCAGTGCGACCAAGACGCAGGCGGCCTATCGTTTTCTCGCCCATGATGACGTGCGGTTCGAGACGCTGATGCAAGCGCATTATGCAGCGAGCGAACAGCGCATCAGCGAGTTGGCTGAGGGCGTGGTCGTTCTGGTGCCGCAAGATACCACCAGTTTGAATTACACCGGGCTGCCGAGTAGCGTTGGGCTGGGGCCGATTGGGACCAAAGTGGATGGCCCGCAAGGCCTGCATCTGCACAGCAGCCTGGCGGTGACGGTGCAAGGGGTGCCGCTGGGCTTTCTCGACGCCCAATGTTGGGTGCGTGATCCGGCCGCGTTTGGCAAGAAGGCGCAGCGCCATGAGTTGCCCATTGAACAGAAGGAAAGCTATCGCTGGATCAAAAGCTACCAGGCGGTGGCGGCGGTGCAAAAGCGCAACCTGCACTTGAAGCTCGTGAGTGTGGGTGATCGGGAAGCCGATATCTACGAATTGTTTGCCGAGGCGGCGCGCGATCCCGCGGGCCCCAAGCTGCTCGTTCGCGCCAAGCACAACCGCAAGGTGCAAGACGAATCGGCGCGCCTGTTCGAGACGATTCAGGCGCAACCGGTCGCGGGTTATCAGAGCGTGCACATTCCGCGCACGAAGGATCGCCCCGCGCGCGAGGCCGAACTCGCAATGCGTTTTGCGGCGCTCACCCTGTGCGCGCCGCCGGACAAGCCGCAACTGCCGCCGCTCGCCATCTGGGTGGTGCTGGCACGAGAAGAGGACGCCCCGCCGGGTATCGAGCCCATCGAATGGCTGCTACTGACCACCGTGGCGGTGGAGAACTTCGAACACGCGTGCGAGCGAGTCGCGTGGTATACCCAGCGCTGGAATATCGAAGTATTTCATCGCACCCTCAAGAGCGGCTGTCGCATCGAAGAGCGCCAACTTGGCGAGGCCGATCGGCTGGAAGCTTGCCTCGCCATCGACATGGTCGTCGCATGGCGAATCTTTTATCTGGTCAAGCTCGGACGTGAGGTTCCGGAGGTGCCGTGCGACGCCTTTTATGACACTGACGAGTGGCAAGTCTTGGTCGCCAACCATAACAGCAAGCATTCTGCCAAGAACCAGCTCCCCTCCGACCAACCGCCGCCGCTGCGAGAAGCCAACCGTATGGTCGCCAAGCTCGGCGGCTTTATGGGACGCAAGTCCGACGGCGAGCCCGGCACCGAGACTATGTGGCGTGGCTTGCAACGTTTAGATGGCATGACGGAGGGCTGGCGCCTCGCCAGCGGCCCATAAACACAGACCCCTGCTGCGCACATCGATCGGCAACCGTCCTGAGCGAAAGTCCTCGCCGCCGATCGCTCGTCGGGTTGCGAGCGCCTGCAGCCGCCGAAACGAGATTGCGAAAATTCCCTGCGGCTGACCCACCCGCAGGCGCACCTTCGCACCCGTGTAGCAGCCGTCATGACGTTCTGAGCTTAAACAAACGGCTCGCTCATCTACAAGTCCGGCTGTACACTCATCGGCTCGAATACCACGCGTCAGAATATCTCGCGGTTGCCGTTGGCTTCGGATAAAACGCCGTGTCCAGCGTCGGTAAAGGTCAGGAGCTGAACAGGGGGCATGGCCACATTTAGAATTGCTGCCGGGAAACGGCCCTTGAACCGCAAGACACCTTGGTTGCTACAATTACTAGCTGCGGACAGATCGTGACTGATCGGAGGGTAAGACCATGCAGATTAATGACGCCGCTTTTGAACCCCGCAATTCGAGCGCAGTGGTAAAGCCGTATCTGTTGTCCCATGGCACGCTTGAGTGTGTAAGCCTGAAAGCCTCGCGCCGCTTCTACGAGGAGTTCCTGGGCCTGGAATGCGTGCGCCACGGCAAGATTTCGATGCTGATCCGTTGCGGGATGAAGTGGCATATCGTCGCCGTGCAGGTGCGCAACAATGTGCATCCGACGCACCTGCTCAATCACTGGGGCGTGGAAGTGCGCAGCAGGGAGGAGGTCGACCAGGCCTGGTTCGATGCCAGCCGTCTCAAGGACGAGTACGGGATACGCAAAGTCCAGAAGCCGGGCCTGCAGCACGGTGTGTACGGCTTCTATTTGCAGGATCTCGACCAGAACTGGTGGGAGATTGCTTACACGTCCAATTTCAGGCACGACGATCACTACCGGGCAGGAGACCGCTTTGGCCACGAGGATGAGAATGATGCCAAGGCGATTGCTGCGGCATTGCAGGAGCGAGACGCCGCCGACCGGACCGAGGGCTGAGCCATGAAACTGGTCACCATCGACTCTCCGCCGGCGGGGCGCGTGGGCGCACTACTCGCCGATGGCACAATCCTCGATCTGTTGCGCTGCCGCCGCCCCGGTACGCTGGAGGCATGGATGCCGGGCTCCGTGCGCGCGGTACTGGAAGCCGGTGAAGAGGGACTGAATGCCGTAAGGCGGATCGTGGATCGCGCCCAGCAGGCCGCCGGCAGTGCGCGCGACGAATTGCAGGCCCGCGGTGCGCTGCTACCAGCCGATACGCCGCTGCTTGCGCCCTTGCCCGACCCTGCGCTGATCGTTGCGGCTGGCATGGCCTACCGCTCGCACCTGGCGGAAATGAAGACCGCGGCTCCGAAGAACCCCAGTGGCTTTATCAAGGCAGGCGCGTCGATCATCGGGCCGGGCGCGCCCATCCTGCTGCCGCCCCAGGCGCCCGGAATGGTGGATTTCGAAGGAGAGTTCTCCTGCGTCATCGGCCGCGCCTGCCATAATGCCACGCCTGCCGAGGCGATGGAGTGCGTGGCTGGATACACGATCATCAACGACGTCTCGGCGCGCGACTGGGTGGAGGCCGCCCTCGGGCCGAAGGAACCGCAGGCGGCCGCTGCCGGCTGGCGCCTGAATCATCTGGGCAAGCAGTTCCCCAGCTTCTGCCCGATGGGGCCGGTGTTTGCGACGCGTGACGAGTTTGCCGATCCGCCCGACCTGCAGCTCTCAACTCGCCTGAATGGAACATTGATGCAGTCGGCGCGCACCGCGGACCTGATCTTCCCGATCGGGGAGACCATCGCCTACTTCTCGCGCTGGTACCGTTTCATGCCGGGTGACATCATCACCACCGGTTCGCCCGCCGGTGTGGGCTACGGGCGCGACCCGAAGCTGTTCATGAAGGATGGCGACATCGTGTCAGTCGAGGTAGAGGGTATCGGTGTACTTGCCAATCCCATTCGCCGGGTGAGCGCATGAATGTCCAGGCGGGAGGCATGAGTTTTGAGCAGATCAGGGATATCGTGCTGAATGCGGATGCTTTTGGTATGACGCCGTCACCCCATGCGCAATCGGCGCGTCAGGCATGCCAGGACGTGGCCTACGGCATCTTCGCTTTGACGGACTTTGGCAGAGCGGCCGCGTCGCTCTCGTTGTATTCGGAGAATATCGTGATGGATCTGGACGGGCAGCGTCTGAACCGCGCAGAGCGCGTCAAGCGCAGTCGCGGCCGGGAGGCCAACACCTCGAGACGTACCCGCCACGCCATCAGCAATTTTCTGTTCCGCATGATCGATGAGGGCACCGCATACGCCCTGTCACTGGTGGTCATTTACCACGAGGACGACTGCACACGGCCGGGTGTGCCACCGCTGGCGATCGCCGATTGCGCCGATCGATTTGAGCGCGAGGCCGACGGTCGCTGGCGGATCACCTATCGCTGCCTGAAGACCGTGGCTGGCGCAGCGCACTGAGCCCCGCCTTGGGCGGGAAGCAAGCCGGCTTACTCCAGCTTGGCCCCGGAAATGCGCACCACCTCTGCACGTGCGGCAAGCTCATTCCTGATTAAGGCGGCAAATTCGTCGGGACCGAGCCCCGAGGGTTCGTAGGCCCGGCCGATCAACTCGCGATTGCGGAATTCAGGGTCGTTGATCACCGCGACAATGTCCCTGTGAATACGCTCGACCAGCGGACGCGGCATGCCGGCGGGGCCGATCACGCCGAACCAGACCGACATAGCCACTTCAGGAAAACCAGCCTCCGCAAAGGTCGGCAGGTCCGGAAGATAGGGCGTGCGCCTGGCGGCGCCATAGCCGATCGCCTTTAGCTTTCCCGCAGCGACTTGAGGTCGAGTGGAAAACACGCCGACCCAGGTGAGATTGACTTCCCCGCTGAGCACCGCTGCCATCATTTGCGGAATGCCTTTGTAGGGTACATGCAACATGCTGATCTTCGCCCGGTTGGCGAGCATTTCTGAAAGCAGGTGCATCTGGCTGCCGGCGCCAATCGAGGAATAAGTCAGCTTGCCGGGTGCGGAGCGCGCCAGCGCTACCAGTTCGGCAATATTGTTGGCCGGCAGTGAGGGGTGCGCCACCAGCACAGTGGCGAAAGTATTGACCTGGGTAATGGGCGTGAAATCACGTACCGGGTCATAGGGGAGCTTGCTGTACAGATGCGGATTAATGGTGAACGCCACGTCGATCGCGAACAGCAGCGTATAGCCGTCGGGCGCGGACTTCGCCACCAGATCAGCGGCCACGGAGGTGTTCGCGCCGGGGCGGTTATCCACCACCACAGGATGTCCCCAGGTTGTGGACAGTTTTTGCGAGAGAGCCCGTGCAAGCGGGTCGCTGCCGCCACCCGGTGGCAGCCCGATCAGCATGCGCACGGGCTTTATCGGCCAGGCCTGCGCGGCAGCGCTGCCAATCGCACCAGGCCCGGATACCATGGCCGCTACTGCAGCCATGAACGTAAAAGCACTGGCTAAACCGACTCTGTTACGGCTCTTCATTTGTCTACCTCCCTAATATCCTGGTTTTCCGCTGCATGGTTGCTCGCATGGCGTTCGTTGCGGTTTCATCTAAAACTAACTCCGGTTTGAAACCCCGCCCTTTAGGGCGGTGGGAGCCGACCCCGGCCTGAAGGCCTGTCGCTAATTTCTTGCTCGTCAGTGTAGCCGTATCCAACCTTACACCGTATTGCTCGAATGCGGCATGATGCGATACTCGTTCAGCACATCGGCCTGCACCCGGGCGCGGATCGCGCAGCCGCGGATGACCAATTCCGCCGCCGCCAGATCGATCGGCATCTCGCCGCTGAGGGCGCTCTCGACTTCGGTTCGACGAAGGCGTTGAGCACCGTGGTTGAGGTGCGTTCGAATTCGCGTGCCACCTCCGACGAGGTGCAGAGGTACACGCTGGGCAGCAGAGAGGTCTGCCGTTCGCGTGCCTTTTCTTCGTGTGCGGCGTTGGCGTAGGCGTGCAGAAAGCAGATTGCGAGCGCTTCCAGCCCTTGCTCGCGAACGGTTTGCGCAATCTGTTCAAGGCCTGTTTCATCCAGCGGCGTGAGCACTGCGCCGTCCGGGGAAATGCGCTCGGTGACTTCAAAGCGCAGATGGCGCGGCACGAAGGGCTCGGACTTCAGGTAGAAAAGGTCGTAGTTGGCCGGCCGGTTGCCACGGCCGATTTCCAGCACATCACGAAACCCGCGCGTGGTCAGAATGCCGGTTTTAGCGGCCTTTTCCAGGGCGGGGTGCCGATTGAAAACCGGGATGGCAATGGATCGTGGTGATCGGGCCTGACAAGCGTTGTTGCGCGCGCAGCTTGCCGCGTAAGACGCTATAGGGGGCCATCGGCCACCCGGAATAAAAAAAGGCAGGGCCGTCTGGCCCTGCCTTTTCCGCTTGGGGTACTGAATGAAAAGCCGCTTTAATCTCTCCGGGTTGAATTCCCCGCCCCTTGGGGCGGGGAAATTTATTTGCTCGCTGCGGGCTTTGGCTTCGCCGCTTCGGGTTTCGCCGCTTCGGGCTTCACTGCTACAGGCTTTGGTTTGGGGAGAAATACAATGGGGGCAACGCCCAGCGGTTTGTAATCCTTGTCGGCAACGGTGAGCATCGCCGTGCCGGGGCTGATTACACTCACATACGCAGTAAAGACCCATTCCGCGGCCCATACGCCGTCCGCGTTCGGAACCGGCGCCGGCGTAACGGCCCCGCTGAGGCCGCTCATTCCTCCAGCAGAATCCTTGAGCAACAGTACGAGTTCCTGCTTTGGCGCAAAGCCGGTTCCGTACATTACAACCTTGCCGCCCGGGGCGAGCGTTACCACAGGGGTGGTTACCACAAACGATGGTCCCTGCCTCATGACGTCCTGGCTAGCGCAACCCATTAGAAAAAGCCCTGCACACGAAACAACTGTCAGTAACCGAAATCCCTGCTTCATTGTGGTTTCTCCTCGTGATGGTTCATTGAATTTATTGACTGCAATTTGACGCTAAACTTTCAACCAGCAAAGGCGCGCTGATTCCACCACGCTCCTTTTGAAACCGGGAAAAGAATGGGGCCACTGCCGGGGTATCGTTCCTGTCAACCTCTGCAAAGACCATTTTCTACCCGTTTTTATTGTTGCACAAAATTTCCTCATGCAAAGCCAAATTGCGATATTGCAGCAAAGTTTGTCCGGCTGTATTTGACTGTATTCGACTTTGCGGGTGTTGCGATGGCAGGCATCGACCCCTTGGGTGGGCGGTACTAGGGTGGGCGGTACTACGGGCGGCTCCAGCGAGGTGACGGTGATAACCTCCAATGAGAGCGCTGTTTGCTTGGGATGCATCGGGGGGCAGCAACCCGATTGTCTGCCCGGTAATCCGTACGTAAGTGCCAATCGGGCCGGTGACGTAAATCCGCTGCCCGGTGGCGGCTTGCCTAATCGCGCAGCCGGATAGCCTGGAGCACCGGCAGCAGGTATCCGCGAAATTTCTCCGGGTTTTCGCTCATCGGAAAATGCCCCAGTTCGTGCATGATCTGCGCCTTTGCGCCGGGAATCGACGCGGCGGTCCTGAGGGTGTCTTCGGGCGTGCAGGAGTAATCGTATTCGCCGGTCATCAGGTAGAGCGGGCAGACGCCCGTGTCGATCAGGTGGGTGCGGTCCCTGTAATCGGAATCCTAGCGGTAAAAGTAGAGATCGCCACGAAACACCCCCGGCCCGCTCTGCAGATAGCCCCACAAAGTCTCCCAGCGATAGCGCGCGGGTGATTGCGGCGCCACCAGTCCCGAGACCATCGCCGCGCAGATTTCGCCGCCGTGCACATCGGCGCGATCCAGCCAGGCGGTGTCATACCAGGGGGTCTGGTGATCGGCACCTTCCAGGCCGATCAGCGCGCGAAAGCGCGCAGCGTGATGCGCGCCCATGTGCAGCACGATGCGCCCGCCCATGGAGCAGCCCATCAGCACCGGACGTTCCAGTTCGAGCGCATCGGCGACGGCGAGGATGGCTTCGGCATAGGACTCGGTGGTGAGCCGGTACTCTTCGTTTTCATATCCCTCGGGGGGCAGCGACTTTCCGTGCCAGGGCAGATCAAAAGCAATCACCCGAAAATGATCGGTGACGGCGCGATCGAGCATGAGGTGACGGAACTGGCGCGAATCCGCGCCGGCGGTGTGCAGGCAAAGGAGCGGGATGCCGCTGCCGGCTTCTTCGATATAAACCCGGCAGGGGCGCGAATCCAGCGTGAGCGTGGCATAGCGCCCGGTGATGGGCTCGAAGCTAATGCTCATGCGGACGCTCCACTGGCGGCAGCACGCCGCGGCGCTTCCAGCACTTCCTTGAAATAGCGCAGATTCGCCATCAGCGGCTGCAGATCACCCTCGATGACGGCGCGGCCGAAGCGGGTCATGGCAAGCAGGTCATGAAAGCCGGGTTCCGGAAGTGGCTGCCAGAACCGGCTCCAGGCATCGGCGTCGGCACGTACGGCGAATCGCCAGGAGAGCATCAACACAGGGCCGCGCAGCACTTCGATCACCTTTCCCTCGGCAATGGTGACGTGCAGCGGCAGGGACCCGGCCCCGAGCAGAAATGATGTTGAACACCAGCGTCCGCGCCTCACCAGCGCGGCATCGGCATTCACCAGCGCTGGCAGGCGCTCGAATGTTGCTGCGACTTCGGCATCACTCAAGGTGCTGTGTTTCATTCGGATAAACGCCGAGCAATTCGATTCGGAAGAACGCTTGATTCGGCTTATTATTACTGAAGGGAGGACTGAACAAGGGGCCTGCGCCCCTTGTATATCCCCAATATTAGTGGGAAAAGTCTGGCATCTCGTTGGAAAATGGGATTTAAGCAGTATTTCCTGAAGGGAGGACTGAACAAGGGGCCTTCGCCCCTTGTATATCCCCAATATTAGTGGGAAAAGTCTGGCATCTCGTTGGAAAATGGGATTTAAGCAGTATTTCCTGAAGGGAGGACTGAACAAGGGGCCTTCGCCCCTTGTATATCCCCAATATTAGTGGGAAAAGTCTGGCGTCTCGTTGGAAAATGGAATTTAAGCAGTATTTCCTGAAGTAATTGCAAACCCGAAGAGGAGCTCCCATGAAACATTTTCTTATTGCTACTGGAATTGCACTGGCCGGCGTTGTTGCGCCGCTGGTCGCCCAGGAATATCCGGTGAAACCCATCCGTTTGGTTATTCCCAACTCACCCGGCGGTGCGCTTGACGTCGCAGCGCGCCTCACGCAACCGCGCCTGATGGAGTTTCTCGGACAATCCATCGTGCTGGATTACCGGGTCGGTGCCGGCGGCGTCGTTGGTGCAAATAATGTGGCACAGTCACCGGCTGACGGTTACACGCTGCTCATGGTGTTCGACAGCTTCGCCTCCAATCCCTATCTCTTCAAGGGGGTGCAGCACGATACCGTGAAGGATTTTCAGCCGATATCGCTGTTCGTCAAGGGGGTGCAGGTGCTCGCGGCCTATCCGGATGCCGGCGTCAGGAATTTCAATGAATTCATGAAGCTCGCCAAATCGAAGGGCAGCGCGCTTGACATCGGCACCGCCGGTGCCGGCACGTCCAGCCGCTTGAGCATCGAACTTTTCAAGCAGGCCACCGGAATTGATGCCACGCTGATTCACTACAAGGGCGGCGGGCCTCTGATTACCGCGACCATGGGTGGGCAGATTCCGGCGACCATCATCACCATGGGCGTGGCGATGTCGCAAATCCGGTCCGGCAAATTGCTGGCACTGGCCGTAACCTCGCCTAAGCGGAGCAAGCTGTTGCCGGATGTGCCCACCATCGGGGAGGTGTTTCCGGGCTTCGAGTCGCAATCCTGGCTCGGCCTCTTGGCCCCGGCGGGGACGCCGCGGCCTGTCGTGGATCGCCTCAATGCCGCGGTGAAGCGCACCCTGGCAAGCCCCGAGGTGCTCGATCGCTTCGAGTCGCAGGCCTACGAAATCGTCGCCAGTTCGCCCGAGGAGTTCGGCGAATGGATCAAGAGTGAGTCGACCAAGCTCGGACGCCTGATTAAGAGCATGAACATCAAGCTCGATTGACAGACCCGCGACGTGGTGCGGCACCAGGTCCGCACCACGATTTTCAATTCTTACAAGGAATCGCTTAATGGAACATAAGGTCTCTTTTCGCTCCGGCGAGCTGAAGCTGGAGGGTGTGGTGCATCTGCCGGAAGACATGACACCGGGGGAGAAGCGCCCTGCGATCATGGTGTTGCACGGATTCGGCAATAACAAGGATTCGGCCAATTCGATCAATCCCTGCAATCTGCTGACCCGCATGGGCTATGTCACCCTGCGCTTTGATTTCCGCGGTTGCGGGCAAAGCGAAGGCGAGCCCGGCATGGTGATTCCCCTGGAGCAGGTGGAAGACACGCAGGCTGCACTGACCTATATGGCAACGCGCCCTGACGTGGATCCGGCGCGCATTGGCGTAGTCGGCTCGTCGTTCGGTGGTGCAGTGGCAATTTATGCCGGTGGTGTCGACAAGCGTGTTGGCTGCGTCATTTCATCGGGCGGCTGGGGGCACGGCGAACAGAAGTTCCGCAGGCAGCATCCCACGCCCGAGGCCTGGGCGAAATTCACCAACATGCTGGAGGAGGGCCGCCGCCATCGCCTGCGCACCGGCAAGTCGCTGATGGTGGACCGCTACGACATCGTGCCCATCCCCGCGCACCTGCGCAATCATCTCAATCCCACGGCGCACTACCAGTTTCCTGCCGAAGTCGCACAGGCCATGTACAACTTCAACGCCGAGGACGTGGTGGCCGGCATGGCGCCGCGACCGCTGCTCCTCTTGCACAGCTCGACCGATTCGGTGACGCCCACCGAGCAATCCTTGCGCCTCTTTGAGCGCGCGGGCAAGCCCTGTGATCTGCATCTGTTTGCCGAAACCGACCACTTCATGTTCCATGAGGGGAACCAGCGGGTGATGCAGGTGCTGGGCCCCTGGCTGGAGGAGTTCTTTCCCGTCAAGGCGCGTTGAATGGCTGCGCCGCGCGGCGTGGTGGTGGCTGACCACCATCAGCTAGAGACATTTATTGCCGCCTTGTTCGCCGCGAAAGGCATGCGTGCGGAGGATGCCGCGACACTCGCCCTGGTACTGGTATGGGCGGATCTGCGCGGCACCGCCTCGCACGGCGTCTCCCGGGTGGAGCGCTATATGGAGATGGTCGCGGCGGGCGAGCTCGATGTGCAGGCACGCGTGTCGCTGGAAGACAAAGGCCCGTCGCTCGTATTGATGCGCGCAGCGCGGGCCGCTGGGCCGATCTCCATGACCGCCATGGCCGCTGCCGCTGCGGAAAGAGCCGAAAGCAATGGCTGCTGCATCGGCATCGTCTCGCAGACCACGCACACCGGCGCCATCGGCGTCTATGCCGAGTGGCTGGCGCAACGCGGCTTCGCCTCCATCATCGCAGCGGCGGGCACGCCGCTGATGGCCTATCACGGCGCGCGTGTTGCCAGCCTCGCGACCAGCCCCATCGCCATGGGTGTGCCGAGGGGCGACACGCCGCTGCTCTTCGACATGGCCACCAGCGTGGTGCCCATGCAGCGCCTGAAACAGTCGAAGCAGGGTGAGGTGCGGCTCGAACCCGGCTGGGCGCTGGACAAGGATGGCACGCCCACCACCGATCCGGACAAGGCCAGCACCGCCATGCCGCTGGGTGGCCCCAAGGGCTCGGGCCTTTCCTTCATGATCGAGTGCCTCACGGGGATGCTGGCGGGCACCCCCATTCTCGCCGCCACCATCGGCCCATCGGGTGATGGACGCCACCGCCAGAATGCCCTGATGGTGGTGATCAAGGTGGCAGCCCTGTGCGACCCGGCCGACTACGCGCGCGATGTCGAGCAGTTGGCAAAGACAATCAAGTCATTGAAGCCACGTGAAGGGTTCGATGAAATACTGTTGCCCGGCGAGCGCGGCGCGCGTGTGGCCTCGCAACACCGGCTCAAGGGCGTGCCGGTTTCGGGCAACAGCTGGCGTTTTCTGGGCGAGCTGGCCGCCGCGCAAGGCATCGCATTGCCGCCGGTTACGCAATCCTGAGACTGAAAAATACGCGAGGCAATGGGCTGGAAACCCAGTATTGGCGGGCATTTCCGGGCGATTACCCCGCCATGAACAGGGAGAGTTGCGGCGAACCGCGATGCTTATCAAGAATTATCTATGTTCGTGGCAGTTTTCCCTCATCCCAACCCTTCTCCCAGTGGGAGAAGGGCTTTGCATCCCTCTCCCGTTGGCGACCGGAGGGAGAAGGGCTTTGCATTTCTCTCCCGGAGGGAAACAGGCTTTTCATCCCTCTCCTGTCGGCGACCGGAGGGAGAAGGGCTTTGCATTCCTCTCCCGCCGGCGACCGGAGGGAGAAGGGCTTTTCATCCCTCTCCCGGCGGCGACCGGAGGAAGTCCCAGTGGGAGAGAGGGACCGAGGGTGAGGGGAATTCGCGTCGTGGCCTCGCCCGTCGCGAGGTTTCGTAACCCTCAATTGAAGCGGGGGCGCTCGCCGTGATATGCCTGCGTGATCAGTTCCACCAGATCGGCGCGTGAGACCGGCCGGGGATTGGAAATCGGACTGGCAGCGAGCACAACTGCCGCCACCTCGATATCGCTTTCCTTTAGGCCCAGATCCTTCAAGCCGGTGGGAATGCCCAGGCGCACATTGAGATCGTACAAGCCCAGGCCCGCGTCCTTCACGTTCAGCGCGCGTTGCATTTTCTTCATGGCCTCAGGGGCCGCTGCACGGTTGAAGGCGATGGCATAGGGCACCATGACGGCGTGGGTGCCGGCATGGCTGAGTCCGAAGCGGGTACGCACCTTCTGTGCGATCGCATGTTCAACGCCGATTTGCGCGCGAAACGCCGCTGCGAGCCATGCGCCATAGAGCGCATCGGTGCGCGCGTCGATGTCATCGGGCCGCGCCACCACGCGCGGCAGACTGGCGCCCAGCATCTGAATCGCAGTTTCAGCCAGGGTTTCCACTGCCGGGCTGCGATCCGCGCCATAGAGGGACTCTACCGCGTGTGCCATGGCATTCATGCCGCTTTGCGCAGAAGTGATGGCAGGCAGTCCGAGCGTTAATTCCGGGTCGTAGATGGCGGTGGCGGGTAGCGCGGAGAGACTGTTGCCGTTGTTTACTTGCCTGCCCTTGCCATAGGTCCAGTTGGACGCCATTTCCGAACCCGAGTAGGTAGTGGGCACGGCGATCCAGGGCAGGCCGGTATTGGCGGCGACGGATTTTCCCAGACCGATGGGCGTGCCACCGCCGATGCCGATGAAGCCGCCGGCATTCATGCTTTTCGCAAGCGCGGTAGCGCGCCCGAAATCCTCTGTCGTGATGCTGACGCTGGCAAGGCGCAGTACTTCAATGGTGCAATCAGGCGTGGACGCGGCGATGCGCTGCGCCAATGCCGCACCAGAGCCGCTGCACAGAATGAAGGCACGCGAAATTTTGTGGCGCGCCAGTTCGGCAGGCAAGGATGCAATGCTGTTGCGGCCGAACAGGACGCGCGGGGTGGGGGACTGGAAAACGAATGGGTCGATCATGTTGGATTCCAATGTCAGTCGCTGATTCTGTGGAGGTACGCAATATAGGCAATCTTTGAGTGCTCTGCCCGCGCATGGTCTTCAGCCGCCGAAAAACAGGCCGCCGTTGAGGTGAATGACTTGGCCTGTCATATAGCCGAACGCAGGCGTGCAAAGCGCGAGCACGCTGCTGACCGTTTCATCGACGCGGCCAAAGCGCGCGATGGGCAGCTTTTCCGGTGTGCAGTAGGCGCGCAGGTCAATGGCTCGCTGTGCCGGGTCGCTCGGCGCCATCATCACGCCGGGGCAGAGGCAGTTGACGGTGATGCCCTGCGCGCCGAGCTCATGCGCCAGTGCGCGCGTCAGGCCCTCCAGCCCTGCCTTGGCCGCCGCAACCGCCGCACCGCCGGCGGCAGGCACATGCGAGGCCACACCACTCAAGCTTATGATCCGGCCGGCACCCGAAGCGCCCAGGTGCGGCGCCGCGTGCTTGGCGCACAGAAAGCTGCCGTCCAGAGTGCTTGACATGACAGTGCGCCAATCCTCCAGCGACATCACGGCGAGCGCGGCGTGCTTGCGCACCACGGCGTTATTCACCAGGATATCCAGCCTGCCGTAGCGTTCGATAATCGCTGCCATCATGCCTTCCACGGCGCGTTCATCGGTGATGTCCGCCATGCACAGCAGCGCGCGACCGGTACCATGGCGGGCGTCGATTTCGCTGCAAAGCTGCTCTGCTTCACGACGCGAGGTTTTTGCGTTGACGACTACCGACGCGCCCGCCGCGGCAAACGACTCGATGAGGGCGCGGCCGGTGCGCCGCGCACTACCGGTGACCAGGGCCACCCTGCCCTGCAGAAAATTCCCGTCAATTGCAAGCACGCACTATCCTTTCCATGAGTGGCGGAAGCCTCCAAATTCAGCGCATTCTGCCCGGATATCAAGGGGATGGCCGGGTCGCTGGTCTATAATTGCGCTCCAGTCACCGCCAGCTCAGCCGATGTCCATGCAGTTGTTCGCCCTTGGCATGAACCACCAGACCGCCCCGCTCGAACTGCGCGAGAAGGTGGTGTTCGCGGCTGAGCGCCTGCAGTCAGCCCTGGCCGAACTGGTTCAGGCGAAACCGGTGACCGAGGCGGCAATTATTTCCACCTGCAATCGCACTGAAATTTATGGTGCTTCGGGTGAGCCCGGCGCGGCGCTGGAATGGCTGGCCGGCTACCATCGCATGTCATCTCATGAGCTGAAACCCTATGTCTATGCCTTGCCGCAGGGCGAGGCGGTACGGCATGCGTTTCGCGTGGCGGCGGGCCTGGATTCCATGGTGTTGGGCGAACCACAGATTCTCGGCCAGATGAAGGATGCAGCGCGCGCCGCGGCCTCCGCAGGCACCCTGGGGACGACCCTGAACCGCTTGTTCCAGCGCAGCTTTGCCGTGGCCAAGGAAGTGCGCAGCAATACCCGCATTGGCGCCAACGTGGTGTCCATGGCGGCGGCGGCAGTGAAACTCGCCGGACGGATTTTCTCCAGTGTGGGCGAGCAGAAGATTCTTTTCATCGGCGCCGGAGAAATGATCGAGTTGTGCGCCACACATTTTTCCGCGCAGCATCCGCGCGCGATGGCCTTTGCCAACCGCACCCCGGAGCGCGCCCAAGCGCTGGCGCAGCGCTTCAATGCGCGCGCACTTTTGCTGCGTGAACTGCCCGAGGTGCTGGCCGAGTTCGATATTGTGGTGTCCTGCACTGCGTCCTCGCTGCCCATCATCGGTAAGGGACTGGTGGAGAGCGCCATTCGCACGCGCCGCCACCGCCCCGTGTTCATGGTGGATCTGGCGGTGCCGCGTGACATCGAGCCCGAAGTCGGCAGCATGGACGATGTGTTCCTGTATTGCCTGGATGACCTTGCCGCCCTGGTGCGCGAGGGAATCGATGAGCGCCAGAGCGCGGTGGTGCAGGCCGAGGCGATTATCGAGACCCAGGTGGATTCCTTTCTGCACTGGATGCGCGGCCGGGAGCGCGTGCCGCTGATCCGCCAGTTGCGCGAGACCGGCGAGACGGCGCGCCGCGCGGAACTCGAGCGCGCCTTGCGGGCGCTTGCGCGCGGCGAGGATCCCAAAACTGTGCTGGATGCCCTGTCGCACGGCCTGACCAACAAGCTGCTGCATGCGCCCACTCAGGCGATCAACCAGGGTGACAGGGCGGGCGATGAAAATGGTGAAGTGCTCACCCGCGCCATCGCACAGATCTACCACTTACGCGCAGACGACTGATGAAGGCCAGCATTGAATTCCGGCTTGAGCAGCTTTCGCGGCGGCTTGACGAACTGGACGCCCTGCTCAGTTCAGAGGGTGCCACGCGCGACATGGACCAGTACCGGCGCCTGACGCGCGAGCATGCGGAACTCGGGCCGGTCGCCGATCTGTATCGCCAGTACCGGCAGACGGTGAATGACGAGAAGGCGGCCGAGGAAATGCTGGTCGACCCGGAGATGAAAAGTTATGCCGAGGCCGAGATACGCGCCGGCGGGGAGCGTCAGGCGCAGCTGGAGGTCGAGCTGCAGAAGCTGCTTCTGCCACGCGACGCCAATGATGATCGCAATATCTTTCTGGAAATCCGCGCCGGCACCGGCGGCGATGAATCGGCCCTGTTTGCGGGCGACCTGTTGCGGATGTACACGCGCTTTGCCGAGCGCCAGCGCTGGCAGGTGGAACTGGTTTCCGAGAGTGTCGGCGAGATGGGTGGTTACAAGGAGGTCATCGCGCGCATCCTCGGCCAGGGCGCTTACTCACGGCTGAAATTCGAATCCGGCGGGCATCGAGTGCAGCGCGTGCCCGACACTGAGACTCAAGGGCGCATCCATACCTCGGCCTGCACGGTGGCGGTGATGCCCGAGGCCGACGAGGTGGGCGAGGTGGTGCTCAATCCGGCAGAGCTGAAGATCGACACCTATCGTGCCTCCGGCGCGGGCGGTCAGCACATCAACAAGACCGACTCCGCGATCCGCATCACCCACCTGCCCACCGGCATCGTGGTGGAGTGCCAGGACGATCGCTCGCAGCACCGCAACCGCGCGCGCGCCATGGCGGTGCTGGCGGCGCGCATCAAGGACGGACAGCGGCGGGCGCAGCAGGCCAAGGAAGCCGCCACGCGAAAATCGCTGATCGGCTCCGGGGACCGCTCCGAGCGCATCCGCACCTACAATTTTCCGCAGGGCCGTGTCACCGACCACCGCATCAATCTCACGCTCTACAAGATCGCTGCCATCATGGACGGCGAGCTAGATGAGCTGAGCGGCGCGCTGATGGCCGAGCATCAGGCCGAGCAGCTTGCGCAACTGGCGGAAGCCGCCTGAATCCAGGACAAGGCATGGCCAGCCTTGCGGCGCTGATCAGGGAAAGTGGTCTGCCGGCGCTGGAGGCGCGTGTGTTGGCCGCTTGTGCCCTGGGCGTGGAGAGAGCCTGGATTGTCGCGCACGACAGGGATGAGCTGGGGGCAAAGGCGCAGCGCGATATCCAGGCCTTGTATCAGCGCCGCCGCGTCGGCGAGCCTATTGCCTATCTGACTGGCGAGCGAGAGTTCTACGGCTTGTCACTGGCGATTACGTCGGCGGTTCTCATTCCCCGTCCGGAAACCGAACTGCTGGTGGAGCTTGCGCTGTCGCTTCTCAAGGACGGGCAGCGCCTGCTTGATCTGGGGACGGGCAGTGGCGCGATCGCCATTGCGGTGGCGCTGGAACGGCCCGGCGCGCGGGTCTCGGCCTGCGAGTCCTGCGCAGCGGCCATCGAGGTCGCGCGCACCAATGCCAGCCGTCATGGCGCGCCGCTCGAGTTGTTGAGGAGTGACTGGTTTTCCATGCTGGGTGGCGCGCAGTTCGATGTGGTGGTTTCCAATCCGCCCTATATCGCCGCTGACGATCCCCATCTGCTCGAGGGCGATCTGCGCTTCGAGCCGCGTGCTGCACTGGTGGCGGGCAGGGAGGGCGTGGAATGCCTGGAAGCCATTGCCGCTGCGGCCCGGGGGCATCTGCTGCCGGGTGGCTGGCTGCTGCTGGAGCATGGCTACGATCAGGGAGAGGCTTCTGTGCGCCTGCTGGAACGACTCGGTTATACGGCAGTGCGCGATCATTGCGATCTGGCTGGCATTGCCCGCGTAGTACAAGCGCGGTTTGACCCTGTTTCCGCCAGGCGCTAGAATCCCGACGAATTTAGTCGAGTATAAAACCAACATTGGAGTCCCCGATGGATACCAAAGAACGCATACACGAAACCGTTACCAGTCACCCCGTGGTCTTGTACATGAAGGGCACGCCCGATTTCCCGCAATGCGGTTTTTCCGCCAACGCGATTCAGTTGCTTGCCACCTGTGGCGTGAGCACTCCGCACACCGTGAATGTGCTGGAAGACCCGGAAGTGCGCCAGGGCATCAAGGAATACGCCAACTGGCCCACCATTCCCCAGCTCTATGTCAATGGCGAATTTGTCGGCGGATCTGACATCCTGCGCGAGATGTACCAGTCGGGTGAATTGCAGAAACTGTTGGAAGCGTAAACCCGGAAAGCTTCAGAACAGGGGAGGGGAGAGTTCCCTCCCTTCCCCTTCGGGGAAAAGTAACGAACAGGGGAAGGGAGAGTTCGCTCCCTTCCCCCCAACCCTTCCTGAAAAACAATGCCCGCAGCGAGCGGGCATTGTTTGTTTCCGGTACCGGGATTTCCGGTCTTTGGGTCACACGGCGGTGAGGCGGGTATTGGCGAGCGACAGCCTCTCCACCAGAATGCCCATGAAGGCGCGGTCAAAGCGGTAGCGGCAGGCATCGGAGGCGGTTTCCAGGTCTTCGGTGCGTATGCGGATGATGCGCGATTCGTTCAGCGTCGAGACATCGGCGCTGCGTTCGTTGCCGCTGCGTGACAGGTAGGCCATCTCGCCGAAGCATTCGCCAGGCGAGAGGATGTTGAGCAGCTTGTTGCGCTCGGTGACCTTCACCTCTCCCGAGGCCAGCACGCAGAAAAAATCACCCTTGTCACCATCCTTCATGAGCAACTGTCCGCCCGGCAGATTCTCCCAGGTGGAAATGCGCATGACTTCCCACAGTTCCGCATCGCTGAATTCGTCAAAAAAAGCCAGCGCCCGCATGCTGTTGAATTTTTCACTGTCGGCGACCTCTTCGCTTTGTTCGCCAAGATGGTCGCTGCGGAAGGCCTCCGCCAGATCATAGGAAAACTCTTCCCAGGTCCGGTAGCGGCGATCGAGCTCCTTTTGCATGGCTTTCTTGACGATCTTGTCCACGGACAGCGGAATCTCCCGGCGCAGGGATGAAGCGATCGGCGGTTCCACATTGGTGATCTGGTACATCATCGAATAGTTGTTGGACGCCTGATAGGGCAACTGCCCGGTCAACAGCTGGAACATCACCACGCCCAGGGAATAGATGTCGGTCTGCCGATCCAGGGGATGATCCTTGATCTGCTGCGGGGACATGTAGGCCGGGGAGCCGATGCCCGCGACCTGAGTCTGGTCCACCGTGGACATCAGCGCAGCCCCGAAATCGGATATCTTGATGTCGGTTTCCGAAGAGACCAGGATGTTCGCCGGTTTGATGTCGCGATGGGTCACGCCCATCCGGTTGGCGAAGTCCAGCGCGCGTGTGCACTTGAAGATGATCTCGACGATCTTGTCGATGGGCAGCAGGGCGTCCTTGCTGCAATGCTGTTCCAGGGTGCCGCCGGGGATGAATTCCATCACGATGTAGGACAGATCTTCGCCCACCACCGCGTCAAAAATCTGCACGATGTGGGGATGATTCAGCTTCCCAGCGAGCGAGGCTTCGGTGATGAAAAGCTTGCGCGTGAGCCGGCCGTCGTCGGATTGCCCCAGGCGGTCCTCGAACACCACCTTGACGGCCACCTCGCGGTTGTTGAAGCTGTCCCCGCAAAGATAGACTTCGCTGGTGGCGCCTTCGCCCAGCTTGCGTTTGACCGCGTATTTGCCGATCCGCTGCAAGGGCCCGCTCATGGCCGCCCCTCCCGGGTCATCCAGTTTTGTTGAGAACGCGGCGCGCGGCGGCACGCACCCGCGCGGGAGCAGTGCCGCCGGGATGGCGGCGCGCGGCAACCGAGCCCTCCAGGCTGAGCGCGCGACTCACATCAGCACCTATTTTTGGCGAAAAGCGACGCAGCTCGGCAAGCGGCAGTTCGGCCAGATCGCAGGGCACGGATTCGGCGTGGCGCACGGCGCGCGCCACCACCTCATGCGCATCGCGAAAAGGCAGGCCTTTTTTGACCAGATAATCCGCCAGGTCGGTGGCCGTTGCATAACCCTCGCGCGCCGCGGCGAGCATGCGCTCCGGATGCACGCCGATTCCCGGCACCATATCGGTGAAGATCGCCAGCGTTTCGCGCAGGGTGTCGACGGCATCGAACAGCGGCTCCTTGTCCTCCTGATTGTCCTTGTTGTAGCTGAGCGGCTGGCCTTTCATCAAGGTCAGCAGCGCCATCAGGTCACCGTAGACACGCGCGGACTTGCCGCGCGCAAGCTCGGGGACATCGGGATTTTTTTTCTGCGGCATCATCGATGAGCCGGTGCAAAAGCGGTCGGGCAGGCTGATGAAGCCAAAGCGCGGGCTCATCCACAGCACCAGCTCTTCGGACAGGCGCGACAGGTGCATCATGGCCACGGCCGCACAGGCGCAGAATTCAATGGCGAAATCGCGGTCGGATACCGCGTCTATTGAATTGGCGCAAATGCCGTCGAATCCCAATTCCCGCGCCACCATCTCACGGCGGATCGGAAAGGTGGTGCCCGCCAGCGCGCCTGCGCCAAGCGGCAGGCGATTGAGCCGCTTGCGGCAGTCGAGCAGACGCTGCAGGTCGCGCTCGAACATTTCGCAGTAGGCGAGCAGGTGATGGCCGAAGGTTACCGGCTGCGCCACCTGCATATGCGTGAAGCCGGGCATGATCAGCGCGGCATGGGTCTGGGCCTGCAGGGCCAGCGCGTGCCGCAGCGAACGCAGTAGTGCGGCTATGCCATCCAGCTCGCCGCGCAGCCACAGGCGCACGTCCGTGGCCACCTGATCATTCCTGGAGCGCGCGGTATGTAGTCGTTTACCCGCCTCGCCCACCAATGCGGTAAGGCGCCGCTCGATGTTCAGGTGTACATCTTCGGCATCCAGGGACCACTCGAACGTGCCGTTCTCGATCTCCGCAGAAATGGTTTTCATGCCGCGCTCGATGGCGGCGAGGTCGCGCCCGGTGATGATCCCGCTTGCTGCCAGCATGCGCGCGTGCGCCAGCGAGCCGCGGATGTCTTCGCGCGCCAGGCGCTGATCAAAACCCACCGACGCGGTGTAGCGCTTGACCCGCTCGGCGACAGGCTCCGCAAAACGCCCCGACCATGCGGCGCCGGCCGGCTCGGTTGTGCGGGAATTCTTCCTGGCAGGCGGGGATTTTCTTGGCATAAAATGGTAGGAACCTGATCGGCAAAGCAGCAAAACGCACCGCGACGGGATACCGCCCGGTACATCCGGATTTTCTATCGTCTCAACCTGGCCCGCGCTTTCATCATTGAACGCTTATCAGCCCGCTTATCAGCCTAAGAGTATAAGGCAAACATTCGGCGGCCCTCCCGATTTCCGCAATCTGGGTGTGGTGGTTCGCGTGCTGCTGGCGGCCAATTTTGCAGGCCTCCTAGCCGCCTTGTTGCGCTCGAATACGCTGCGCGAGGTACCGGATCAGTTCATGCAGATTGCGACAGTTTTGGAGCCTGCTCTGCTGGCCACGCTGGTTTGCCTCAATTTGCTCAACAGCCTGTTGCGCGCGGCGGGATTTCTCGCGGGACTGGCGATCATCCTGGTGCTTGCCAGCGGCATTGCCGCGGGAGTCGCTGCAGGATTGAGGAAGCTCGGACTGGACCAGACGAACCTGGCTTGGAGCGCCGCTTATGCGGTGCTGCTTGCGTTGTTGCTTTCCGGATACTTTCGCCTGCGCGAGAAGGCTTTCTCCCCGGCACTGGCCGAGGCGCGCCTGCAGGCCCTGCAGGCGCGCATCCGCCCGCACTTTCTGTTCAACAGCATCAATGCGGTGTTGTCCCTGATGCGTCGCGACGCGAGGCGTGCGGAAACGGCGCTGGAAGATATGGCCGAGTTGTTCCGCAGCGTCATGACCGACAATCGCAATCTGGTCACCCTCGGCGAGGAGATCATGTTGACCCGTCGTTACCTGGAACTGGAGCACCTGCGGCTGGGTGATCGCCTGCAGGTGGAATGGCACGTGGACCCGGGCTGCACGCCGGCACTGGTGCCGGCCATGTTGCTGCAGCCGCTGGTGGAAAACGCGGTGTATCACGGCATCGAACCGGGAGCGGAGCCCGGCAGGATCGAAATCAGCGTGCAGCGCGAGGGGGATAATCTGCGCTTGGAGCTGTTCAATCCTTATTGGCCGGAGCACCAGCATCGCCAGGGTAACCGCATGGCATTGGCCAATATCAGCGAGCGCCTGGCCCTGCACTTTGACCTGGAAGCAAGGCTCGAGACCTCAATTGTCGGCGAGCGCTTTCGCATTTTCATCTCGATCCCGTGGCGCGCCGGCGCGCAGGGAGCCTCATGAGCGAACCTCTGCGCATTCTGCTGGTGGATGATGAGGCGCCTGCGCGGGATCGGTTGCGGGTCATTCTCTCCGATTGTGCCGATGAAGTGCCCAATCTCGTTGTGGGCGAGGCCGCAGGCGGCATCCAGGCGCTGGCCTTGATGCCTGATTGCCAGGCGCAGCTGGCGCTGGTGGATATCCATATGCCCGGCATGAGTGGCATCGAATTCGCTCGCCACCTGCAGGTTCTGGAAGCGCCGCCGGTAGTGATATTCGTCACCGCGGACGACCAGTACGCGGTGCAGGCTTTCGAGCTCAATGCCATCGACTATCTGCTCAAGCCGGTGCGCGCGACGCGCCTGGCCGAGGCACTGCAGAAGTTCGCCGGCGGCAGTGGTGCCGGCCGGGAGCAACTGGCGCGCGCCGATCCCGGGCCGCGGCGCTTTTTCAGCGCAGCCGAACGGGGAAAGGTGCACCTGGTACCGGTCGAGGAGGTGCTTTTTCTGAGAGCGGAATTGAAATACGTCACCGCTCACACCCAGGCGCGTGAATATCTGATCGAGGACTCACTCAACCAGATAGAGCAGGAATCGCTGGGGCGCTTCGTGCGCGTGCATCGCAACTGCCTGGTTGCTGCCGAGCGGATTCGAGGCGCCGAGCGGCTGGCAAGCGAAGGGGGCGACGGGGATGCCGGCCACTGGGCGGTACGGCTGGAGGGTTATGCAGAGCTGATTCCCGTCAGCAGGCGCCAATGGAGCGCGGTGAAGGTGCTGGTGAAACGCTGAGGGGCGCACAGGCTGCGGCCTGCTCTGCCCGTGGGTCAATGGCCCGCTGGCCCGCTGGCCCGCCTCAAACATCAACGGCCGCCTGGCTTGCCACGCGCACGTAGAGCCGCGAGCGCGGTGTTGATACGTTCATCGATATAGGCGCCATAAAAATCCCTGCTTTGATAAGCAACCAAGGGCTCGGCCAGCACCTCGCCCTGGGGGCCGAGTAGCAACACCGTGGGCATGATGCGGATGCGGTAGTGGCGTGCCAGTTCGGCCTGGGTGCTTGCTCGTCCCGAAAAATCCCGGAGCGGCGTTTTCAGATCGACATCCACCTGGAAAAACATGACTTTTTTCTGATATCCGGCATTGCGCTGCATCGGCAACAGGTAATCGCGTCGCAAGCGTTCACAGAATTGGCAGCCGGTTTCGCTGAACAACACCAGCAGGGGGCGGCCTTCGCTTGCGGCTGCTGCGGCGGCTGCGCCCAGGTCGGTGGGTTGCGGCAGGTGCGCGGGTGCCTGCGCCAGCGCAGCCGGCAAGTGTGCACATGCTAATATCGACGCACATGCAAATATTCTGCATGCGGCCCTTCCGGCAAGCGCGGCGCGCCCGCTGGCTTGCCCTGGCACACCACTGATCCATTTGAACATCGACCGCCTCGTCATCGCATCCCGCGAAAGCCGGCTCGCCATGTGGCAGGCACGGCATGTGCAGGACGCCTTGCGGCAATTATATCCGGCGTGCGCGATCGAGATTCTGGGCATGAGCACCCAGGGCGACCGGATACTGGATGTCACCCTGGCGAAAATTGGCGGCAAGGGCCTGTTCGTCAAGGAACTGGAATCGGCGATCCTCGATGGTCGGGCGGATTTCGCTGTGCATTCGGCCAAGGATGTGCCCATGGTGCTGCCGCCGGGCTTCTGTCTCGCGGCCATGCTGCCACGTGAGGATCCGCGTGATTGCCTGGTATCAGGACGCTTTGCCAGCCTTGAGGATCTCCCCCGCGGGGCGCGCGTGGGCAGCTCCAGCCTGCGGCGCGAGGCACAGTTGCGCGAACGCTTTTCCCACCTGCAGGTGGTGCCGGTGCGCGGCAATCTGGATACGCGCCTGGCAAAGCTCGACCGCGGCGAGTACGACGCCCTGGTGCTGGCTGTCGCGGGAATGAAACGCCTCGGGCTGGAGGAGCGCATTCGCACTTACATTGCGCCCGAGCACAGCCTTCCCGCGCCAGGCCAGGGTGCGCTCGCAATCGAATGCCGCGACGATGCGCCCGACCTGATCGCCCTGCTTGCCGCGCTGAACGATGCCAAAACGGATGCCTGCGTGCGCGCCGAGCGCGCTCTGAGCCGCGCTCTCTCGGGTAGCTGCCAGCTCCCGCTGGGCGCCTACGCGACTATTGAGGCTGGCGTGTTGCTGCTGCGAGGTCTGGTGGCCACGCCCGACGGCGGCACCGTGTTGCGTGCCGAGATCAGCGGTGCGCCTGGCGAGGCCGAGAACTTGGGGCAGGCCCTGGGTGCCACCTTGCGCGCCAAGGGTGCGGACCGCATTCTTGCTGGCTAGGCGCTGATGGGCGCACGCCTCAAAGCCTGCGGCATTCTGATCATCCGGCCGGCAGGTCTTGGCAATGCGCTGGCGGAAAAGATCCGCGCGGAACAGGGTGAAGCCATTCTGCTGCCGGCGATTGACATCCTTCCCGCGGCACGCCCGGCGCGCCTGGCCCTGTTGATTGCCCGCCTGCATACCTTCGATTGGGCGATTTTTATCAGTCCGACAGCGGTGCGCGAAGGCATACGCAGGGTGCGCGAGCGCCGGCACTGGCCACCTGGGGTGCGTCTGGCCGCTGTGGGGCGTGGCACCGCCGAGGCGCTGCTGGAATCAGGTTTCGGCGAGGTACTGGCGCCGGCTCCGCCCGGAGACAGTGCCGCCCTCGCGGCGCTGGGCGAATTGCAGGAGATCGTTGGCCAGAACGTGCTCATATTCCGTGGTGATGGCGGCCGCGAAGTACTGGGCCGCACCTTGGCCGCGCGTGGGGCACGCGTGGAGTATGCCGAGTGCTATCGGCGCGCGCGGCCTGCCCTGGATTTGACGGCGTTGCTGAGTCGCTGGCGCGCCGGCGCGGTGCATGCGATCTGCGCTGCCAGCAGTGAAGCACTCACCAATCTGCGCGCTCTGGCCGGGCCGGCGGATGCGGCACTGCTGTTGGAAACGCCGGTTTTCGTGCCGCACCCGCGCATTGCCGAGTCTGCACGTGAGCTGGGATATTCCCGGGTGATTGTGATTATCGGCGGCGACGCAGCAACGGCGGAAGGTCTTGCCGCCTTTTTTGCTAAAGTGTGAACAGTACGATATGAATGCATACCGATGAACCAGCCGGCAAATCACGACGATGGGAAGGAGCCGGCTGCGCCTGAACGCCCTGCGCCGTCTGCGCCCGCGAATTCTCCTGCCGCAGCACATACGCCCCGATGGATGGCGGGCATCTCGCTGTTGCTGGCTGTGGCGCTGCTTTGGCTCTGGAATGACACCCGGATCGAAGTGACGACGCTGCGCCAGGAACTGGCGGGCAAATTGCGCGAGACCGATTCGGACAGCCGGGATGCACGTGCTGCAGCGCGCCAGGCGCAGGAGGTGGCACGCGACATGCAGACGCGCATTATCACGCTGGAATCGCGCCTGGCTGAATCGCATAGCCAGCAACTGGCGCTTGAATCGCTTTATCAGGAAATCGCCCGTGGTCGCGACGAATGGGTGCTGGCCGAGGTCGAACAGATTCTGGCGATTGCCGCGCAGCAATTGCAGCTGGCCGGTAACGTGCAGGCGGCGCTGGTCGCACTGCAGACGGCGGATGCTCGCCTTGCACGATCCGAGCGGCCGCAGCTGGTTTCGGTGCGCAGGGCCATGGCGCGCGACATTGAGAGGCTAAAGGCATCGCCTCTTGTCGATGTGGTCGGCATGGCGCTGAAAATCGACCAGGTCATTGCCGTGGTCGACAGCCTGCCATTGGCCTCCGATGAGCGGGCAGCACCTACACCGGTGGAAGCTCGCGACGAAGGTTTCTGGCGGCGGCTGGGCGGGGGCTTGCTGGATGAATTGCGACAACTGGTGAGGGTGCGCAATATCGAACAGGGCGATGCGCCCTTGCTGGCGCCGACGCAGGCTTACTTCCTGCGTCAGAACCTGCATCTGCGGCTGCTCAATGCGCGCCTGGCCCTGCTGGACCGGAATGAAACCTTGCTGCGCGCGGACCTGGCGGCGGCCAATGCCTGGCTGACGCGCTACTTCGATACACGCGCAAAACCGGTGCTGGCTGCCGGTGCAACGCTCAAGCAGGTTTCCGCAAGCGCCATCAGCATCGACATACCCAGCGTCGCCGAGAGCCTTGCTGCCGTGCGCAGCTTCAAGTCTGCCCACGACAAATCGGCGCGGTGAGCCTGGGGATGCGCCCGCAGATTGTTCGGAGCGCGGCATGAGGGGCTTGCTGTGGGTGGTGGGCGCCTTCGCGGCCGCGGTGGCTCTGTCGCTGGCCCTGCAGGGCGATGGTTACGTTCTGGTAACCCTGCCACCCTGGCGTGTCGAGGTGTCCCTGGTGTTCGCCATCGCCGTGCTGCTGGCGCTGTTCTGGGCCGCTTATATTGGCATTCGGCTGGCTGCACACACGCTGGCGCTACCGGCGCATGTGCGCGCATTCTGGCAGCGCCGGCGCGCCGCGGCTGCACGCAAGGCCTTTCTCACCGCGCTGCAGTCGCAACTGGAAGGGCGTTACGCGCGGGTGGAGAAATTTGCCGGAGAGTCCTGGGAGAAAGGGGAAAACCCCGCGCTTTCCTGCCTGATCGCCGCGCGTGCCGCGCAGCGCCGGCATGATTTCAAGCGACGCGACGAATGGCTTGATCGTGCCCAGGCCGGCGATCCGGAATGGCGCAATGCGCGCCTGTCGCTGCAAGCCGAGCTGCTCATCGAGGAGCGCCGTTACGAGGATGCGAAACGGGTCATCAGGCAGTTGCATGCCGGCGGGTTGCGGCACCTCTCCAGCCAGCAATTGCTGCTGCGCTGCGAACAGGCTTTGGGCAACTGGGAGGAGGTAATCCGCCTGGCGCAACTGCTTGCCAAGCGCAACGCGATGACCCCGGAGGCGCTTGCGGGTGTCCTCAGCGGCGCCCATGTCGCGCAGCTTGCGCGGCTGGTGAAAGACCCGGCGCGTCTTGCGCAATACTGGCGCGCACTGTCTGCCGCACAGCGCGCCAATGTACGCGTAGCCTCGGCCGCGGCGCGCGCATTCATCGAACAGGGTGATGGCACGATGGCACGACGCGTGATCGAGAACGCGCTGGAGGCGGGCTGGGACGAGGAACTGGTGCTCCTTTACGGTAATTGCGCCGGCGCGGATACCATGGCCCGTATCGAGCGCTGCGAGGCCTGGTTGCAGGCACAAGCGCGGGACCCCGCGTTGCTGCTGGTGCTGGGAGAGCTGTGCAGCGAGCGCGAATTGTGGGGCAAGGCGCAAAGCTATCTGGAGGCCAGCCAGGCCGCGCGGCCGTCGCGGTCCGCGCACATTGCGCTGGCACGGCTGTTCGAGAAGATCGGTCGGGTGGAAGACGCCAATCGCGAGTATCGCGCCAGTGCTGCGGAGGCACCTATTGATCATTCCCAAAAACATGTCAGCCTCGTCAGAGGCATGTTTTTGTCATGAATTATGAATTTCTCGATAATTACTGAAATGCTGCGCCGCCGCCATTCAGCCCAGCAGTTCTTGCAGGCGGATCACGGCACTGTCGGGGCTGCTCAGCATGGGCGAGGGCAGGACCTGGCGTGCGCGAGTCGCGGCACGCGCCATGGAAAATTGCGCCAGCAGCACCGCATCGCAGGGTTTAATGGCGCTGAGTGCGGCGGCGATCATGGCGTCGTGAGCCTCTGCCTTACCTGCCGCGAGCGCATCCATTGCGCCGGGAACATGCAGCGATTGAATGTGAACCGTTTTGCCGCGTGCACGGGCCAGCGCCCGCAACTCGTCCTCCATCGAGGCGATGGAGGGCTCGAAGGTGGCCACGATGGCCAATCCCGGCCCCATGGCAAGCGCCTCTTCGAGCATGGCTTGGTTGGGTTTGAGCACCGGGATGCGCACGCACCTCGCTGCCGCTTCGATGGCCGCGCCAAAGGCCGAGCAGGTAAACAGGATCGCATCCGCGCCGCTGGCTTCGCTGTAACGCGCCAGGGTTTCGAAGCGCTGGATCATGGCCGTATCCAGTTGTCCGCGGGCGGCAAGGTCTGCAGACAGCGAGTCCTCCAGCAAATTGGTGGTGCGGACCGCCGGCCATAAACGGGCAAATGCCTCGCGGACCGGTTCGATTGCCAGTGCCGTGGCATGTATCAGGGCGATTCGTTTCATAAGGCTCTCAGCTTTCCCCCAGCCAGTCGCGTGGGCTCAGAAAATCCCGGTAAAAGCGTTCTTCCTTGCTACCCTCCGGTGGGCGCCAGTCATACCGCCATTTCACGATAGGCGGCAGGGACATCAGGATCGATTCGGTGCGCCCGCCGGACTGCAATCCGAATAATGTGCCGCGATCCCAGACCAGGTTGAACTCCACATAGCGCCCGCGGCGGTAGGCCTGAAAATCACGCTCGCGCTCACCGAATGTGAGCGCGCGGCGCTTCGCCAGAATCGGCAGGTAGGCCGGCAGAAAATGGTCGCCCACGCTTCGGGTCAAGGCGAAACTTTGCGCGAATCCGGGCTCATGCAGATCGTCGTAGAAAATTCCGCCGATGCCGCGCGGCTCGCCGCGGTGCTTGAGAAAGAAATATTCGTCACACCAGCGTTTATAGCGTGCATGGCAATCGCCGCCGAATGGCGCGAGCGCGTCCCGGCAGGCGCCGTGAAACTGGCGGCAGTCCTCCGCGAATCCGTAATAGGGAGTGAGGTCCATGCCGCCCCCGAACCAGAAAACCGGGTCTTTGCCAGGCGCTGTGATCTGCAGGAAGCGCACATTCATGTGCACCGTCGGGCAATAGGGATTGCGCGGATGCAACACCAGCGATACGCCCATGGCCTCAAAGTCTCGGCCGGCGAGTTCAGGCCTGGCGGCCGTGGCAGACGGCGGCAGCCGGGCCCCGCTCACATGCGAGAAAGCGACACCACCACGCTCGAAAAGCGCGCCATCCTCGATGATGCGGGTGTCGCCGCCACCCCCCAGTCCGGAAGGCTCATCTTTTGCGCGTTCCCAGGCATCACTGGTGAAGCGGCCCCCGTCAGCCTTTTCCAGCGCCTCGACAATACGCACCTGCAAACCGAGCAGGTAGCGTTTCACCTCGCCGGAATCGGAATGCATGCTGTGCGGGCTCGGGCCGGGGGGCCTCAGGACTGGCGGGGAGTGAGCGCGCGATGACCTATGTCGCGGCGGAACTGCATGCCATCAAAGTGGATGCCCTCGATGAGCGCGTAGGCGCGACGCTGCGCCACCTTGATCGAATCGCCCAGCGATGTGACGCATAAAACCCGGCCGCCGTCGCTTAGAACCTTGCCCTCGCGCAACACAGTGCCAGCCTGGAAGACGTGAAAGTCTTCCTCGCCGGCGGGCAGCGCGCCGATGACATCACCCTTGCGCGGCGCTTCCGGATAACCGTGCGCGGCGAGCACCACGCCCAGCGCTGCGCGCCTGTCCCACTCGACCTGGGCCGTGTCCAGACGGCCCTCGAGCGCATTTTCTATCAGCTCGAACAGATCGCTTTTCAGGCGCAGCATGATGGGCTGCGTTTCCGGGTCGCCCAGCCGGCAATTGAATTCGAGCACCGTGGGCACGCCGTCCTTGCCTATCATCAGGCCGGCGTAGAGAAAGCCGGTATAGGGCGTGCCGGCCGCGGCCATGCCGTTCATGAGCGGTTGTATGACTTCGCGCATCACCCGGGCATGTATTTTCGGAGTGATCACCGGGGCCGGTGAATAGGCGCCCATGCCGCCGGTATTGGGCCCTTCGTCACCATCGCGCAAGCGCTTGTGGTCCTGGCTGGTGGCCAGCGAAAGCACATTGTGGCCGTCGCACATGACTATGAAACTGGCCTCCTCGCCGTCGAGAAAATCCTCGATGACCACACGCTGCCCGGCGTTGCCCATGGCCTTGTCGATCAGCATCCAGTCGATGGCGCGGTGCGCCTCTTCCCGAGTATTGGCCACTACCACGCCCTTGCCGGCCGCCAGTCCATCGGCTTTGATGACAATCGGCACCGGCTTGCTGTCCACATAGGCATGGGCCGCATCCCCATCGGAAAAAGCGGCGAATCCGGCGGTGGGAATGCCATGGGTCTGCATGAAATTCTTGGCAAACTCCTTGGAGCTTTCCAGCCGTGCGCAGGCCTGTGACGGGCCGAAGATGCGCAGCCCGCGGGCGCGGAAAAAATCCACTATCCCCTCGGCCAGCGGCGCTTCCGGTCCAACCACGGTCAGATGAATGGGTTCGCTGGCCGCGAAATCGGCAAGCGCAGCCATGTCGGTGAGCGGCAGATTTTTCACCCCGGTTTCGCCGGCGGTGCCGGCATTACCGGGCGCCACATAGACCATCTGCACCCGCGGGCTTTGCGCCAGCCGCCAGGCGATGGCATGCTCGCGTCCTCCATTACCGATAACAAGTAGCTTCATGGTCAGTGGCGGAAGTGGCGCACGCCGGTAAACACCATGGCGATGCCCAGTTCGTCGGCCGCGGCGATGACTTCATTGTCACGCAGGCTGCCGCCGGGTTGAATGATCGCCCTTGCGCCTGCCTGGGCTACCACATCGACACCGTCGCGAAACGGGAAAAATGCATCCGAGGCCACGACCGATTTTTCCAGAGACAGCCCGGCATTCTGCGCCTTGATGGCGGCCATGCGCGCACTGTCCACGCGGCTCATCTGGCCGGCGCCCACGCCCAGTGTGCGACCTCCGCCGCAAAACACGATGGCATTGGATTTGACGAATTTGGCAACCCGCCAGGCAAACAACAGGTCCGCCATCTGCGCGGCGTCGGGCGCGAGGCGTGTGACTACACGCAGGTCAGAGGCCGCCAGATTGCGATTGTCGGGTGTTTGCACCAGGAGCCCCCCGCCAACGCGCTTGAGATCGCGCTCAGCCGAGGCGTCGCCGGCGGCAATTTCGAGCAGACGGACATTGGCCTTGGCCGCCATGATCTCGCGTGCGGCCGGGGAAATTTCCGGCGCGATCGCCACTTCGACGAAAAGCCTGGCGAGCGCTTGTGCGGTGTCGGCATCCAGCGGGCGGTTGAAGGCAACGATACCGCCGAATGCCGAGGTCGGATCGCAGGCAAGCGCCGCCTGATAGGCTTGCAGCGCCGTGCCGCCCACGGCAACGCCGCAGGGGTTGGCATGCTTGACAATGACACAGGCCGGCGTGTCGAAGGTTTTCACGCATTCCCAGCCAGCATCGGCGTCGGCAATATTGTTGTAGGACAACTCCTTGCCCTGAATCTGCCGATAGTTGGCCAGTGCGCCGGCAAAGGGCTGCGGATCCCGATAAAACGCCGCGCTTTGATGGGGGTTCTCCCCGTAGCGCAGGTCCTGCACTTTCGAGAATTGCAGCGTCAGTCGCTCCGGCCATGGCTGACGTTTTCCGTCCGCATCCACGCTGCTCAGGTAATTGCTGATCGCCGCGTCGTAGGCGGCGGTATGGGTAAATACCTTTTTTGCCAGCTCAAAGCGGCGCGCGGCGCCGAGCGCGCATTCATTAGCCTGCAGTTCGGCGAGCAGGCTGGCGTAATCATGCGGATCGACAAGCACGGCAACACCCTGATGATTCTTGGCCGCTGCCCGCAACATGCTCGGCCCGCCAATATCGATATTCTCGATGGCCTCATCGAGGGAGCAGTCGGCACGCGCCACGGTTTTCTCGAAGGGGTAGAGATTCACCACCACCAGGTCTATGGGCTCGATGTCGGCTTCGCGTATGGCACGCATGTGCTCGGGCAGGTCGCGCCTGGCAAGCAAGCCGCCATGGATGCGCGGATGCAGGGTCTTTACCCGGCCGTCCAGCATTTCCGGAAAACCTGTGTAATCGGACACTTCAGTGACGATAATGCCGGACTGTGTGAGTGCCTTCGCGGTGCCGCCCGTGGAAACAATGGCGACCCCAAGTCCGCTCAGCACGCGGGCAAACTCCACCACGCCGGTTTTATCGGATACGCTGATGAGCGCCCGGCGAATGGTGATGTTCATCTAAAACTAACTCCGGTTTGAAACCCCGCCCTTTAGGGCGGTGGGAGCCGACCCCGGCCTGAAGGCCGGGGTTTCGGGGGCGGGCGTTTTGGGAGGGGATGCAAACCCCTTCCAAAACATGTTAGAGCGACAGGCCTGAAGGCTTGTCGCTAATTTCTTGCTGATGTCAGGTGGAACCTTGTTGGCGCGTTCTTGCATGCTTGGCACCGCGGGGGAGTGCGTCAACTGTTGATTTTCAGGGCGTTGATTTTCTTGCGCAGCGTATTTCTGTTGATGCCAAGCATCTCCGCGGCGATTGTCTGGTTGCCCTCGGCATGATCCAGCACGGCTTCGAGCATGGGGCGCTCCACATTCTTCAGAACCATTTCATAGATCGAGCAGGGGCGCGTGCCGTCCAGATCCTTGAAATAGCGTTCCAGAGAACGACGCACACTGTCAGCTATTTCATTGCCTTGCCGCAATCCCGTGCTCATGCCGCCTCCAGTTCGAGGTATTGAAGATGCCTGCCCTGCTGCGTCATCTGGCAGAAAAAGCCGTCGACCGCAGCCAGTTGCTCCTCGCAGATTTCAATCTGGTTCATCCGCTGCCGGAAACTTGCGGACCCCGCCAGACCCTTGGTGTACCAGGAAATATGCTTGCGCGCGACCTTCACGCCCCGTTCCCTGCCGTAGAAGGAGTAAAGCTCATGCAGGTGCGCAATCAGTACTTCATGGATCTCGCTCACCAGCGGCGGGTCGAGTTTGCGGCCGGACGCCAGAAAATATTCAATCTCGCGGAAAATCCATGGCCGGCCCTGTGCCGCGCGCCCGATCATCACGCCGTCCGCGCCGGTGTAATCGAGCACATGCCTGGCATCTTCGGGGGTGAGAATATCGCCATTGGCCACAACAGGGAGCGGGCTCGCGTTCTTGACCTCGCGTATGGTGTCGTACTCGGCATGTCCGGAAAACCCGCAGGCGCGGGTGCGTCCGTGCAGGGAAAGCAATTTGATGCCGCTTTCTGCGGCGATGCGCGCCACCGTGAGAGCGTTGCGGCTGCTGGCATCCCAGCCGGTGCGAAATTTCAGCGTGACCGGCACGCGGGAGGCCTGCACGACGGCTTCGAGGATTTTGCCCACCAGGCTTTCGTCGCGCAGCAATGCCGAGCCTGCCATGGCGTTGCATACCTTTTTGGCGGGACAACCCATGTTGATGTCGATGATCTGCGCGCCCTCGTCGACGTTGTAGCGCGCGGCATCGGCCATCATCTGCGGGTCGGCCCCCGCAATCTGCACCGAGATCGGGTCGACTTCGCCGTCATGATTGGCGCGCCGGCGCGTTTTCTCGCTGCCCCACAAGAGGGAGTTCGAGGAGACCATCTCGGAGACGGCAAGTCCGGCGCCAAACTTTTTGCACAACTGCCGGAATGGCCGGTCAGTGACGCCTGCCATCGGCGCGACAAAAAGGTTATTGCGCAGCACATGGGTGCCGATTTGCATTGGATTTATTCAGGATGGGTGGATCAAGCGGGGTAACAATTCTATACCCAATCACCGCGCGTCTGACAATGCTGCTTTGTCAGTCATGGTCAAGGCAATGTGCCGGGATGTGTGCCGGGATGTTGACGTCCGCGGGCAGTAGTGATAGCGGTTGGTCACACGGAATCCGTGAGCAGGATAATTTTCCCTGCAACGCACCCGCTGAGGTCAGCGCGAACGGCGAAGGCCGTACATCATCAGGTCGGCAAGCAGGCTTCTCGCACCGGGCAGCGTATCGATGGCGAAGAGGGCGCCGCCGCGCGCCGCGCGCGCAAGCCCGCTGTCGAGCGTGAAAACACGCGCCAGCGCGTCTGTCATGGCGATTCCCGCGCGGCGGTCATTACGGCGCCGGCGCTCGTAATCAGTGGCAAATTCCGGCCGATTGCGCGCTTCACCGGCATCAAGGATGGCGGCGCCCAGCTCCCAGGCATCGCGCAAGCCCAGATTGAGGCCCTGGCCGGCCACCGGATGCAGGCTTTGCGCGGCGTTACCGATGGCAATCACCCCGGGTGTGGCGGGCGTCTTGTGATAGCGAAGCACCAGCATGACGCTGTGGCGCGCGCTGACCTCCAGAAAGCGACCCAGGCGCGTTCCAAAGGCGCTGCCGATCCTTGCCAGGAAATCCTGCTCTTCAATGGCACACAGTGCGGGCCCGGCGCCGCGCGGCAGGCACCATACCAGCGAAAATCCGTTGCTGCTGGGCAACAGGGCAAGAGGTCCGTCCGGCAGAAAACGCTCGTAGGCGACATTGTTGTGGGGAATTTCCGTGCGCAGCTGTGCCACCAGGGCGTCCTGGCGGTAATCGCGGTATGCCGGATCGACGCTGCCGGAGAGGTGTGCGCCCGAACCGGGTCCGCCGCCATCCGCCAGCACCAGCAGTCGGGTATGGAATTCCTGCTCTTCACCATCGTGCAGGGCCACCCGCAGGGTGATTCCGCTTGCTGCTGTTGACCATGCGGTGAGCTGCCCGGCGAGCGCGCCCTCCAGGCGTGCGTCCATGGCCGCGCGAATCGCGTTGTAAGGGCTGACGTAACCCAGTGCCGGGAGTCGATAATCGTCGGCGCAAATCAACACACGGCCCAAGGTGCCGCGCTGCGAGACGTGAATGCTGCGAACCGGTGTGACGGCCAGATTCGAAAATACGCCCAGGGGCTCCAGCAACAGGCGCGAGCCTGCGGACAATACGATAGGCCGCTCGCTGCCGGCTTGCGCATGATCGACGCGCAGCACGGCCAGTTGCGATTCGCGCAGGGACAGTGCCAGCAGCGCACCCACCGGGCCGCCGCCGGCAATGACCACATCGAAGTTCCGGTCCATGGCCGAACGCTCAGGCCGAGCCTACCAGCGCCTCGATTTCCGCGATGCTTTTCGGCGTGGCTGCGCTCAGAACCTCGTTGCCGGTTTCCGTAACCAGCACATCGTCCTCGATACGCACGCCGATATTCCAGAATTCACGCGGAATGGATTCGTGCGGGCGTATGTAGCAGCCCGGTTCGACGGTCAGCATCATGCCGGGGCGCAATGGCCGCCATTCGCCGGCGGTTTTGTACTCGCCCGCATCATGCACATCCAGCCCCAGCCAGTGGCCGGTACGGTGCATGTAAAAGCGCTTGTAGTCCTCTTTCTCCAGAACCTCAGCCAGGCTTCCCTTGCAAAGACCCAGATCGATGAATCCCTGCGCCAGCGTTTGCACGGCCGCCTCGTGCGCTTCGTTCCAGTGCCTGCCGGGCGCGACCTTGGCAATGGCGGCTGCCTGTGCGGCCAGCACCAGCCCATAAATTTCCCGCTGTCGCGCCGTGAATTTTCCGCCGATCGGCCAGGTCCGGGTGATGTCCGAGGCATATCCGTCAAGCTCGCACCCGGCATCGACCAGCAACAGTTCGTTCTCTCGCAGTGCGGCGTTATTGTCGCGATAATGCAGTATGCAGGCATTGGCGCCGCCGGCGACGATGGGCCAGTAAGCGGGGTATTGCGCGCCAAGGCGTCGAAACTGGTACAGCAGCTCGGCCTCGATCTCGTGCTCGTGCATGCCGGGGCGGGTGGCGCGCATGGCACTGCGATGGCCAGCGTCCGAAATCAGCGCAGCCCTGCGCATGGTGGCAATCTCGGTCGCGTCTTTGATCAGCCGCATCTCGTCCAGCGGGCCGCGCAGGTCGTGAATCTCAGCCGGCGCAGTGACACCGGTGCGCGCTTGCGCGCGCACCTGATTCAGCCAGGACATGATGCGCGCGTCCCAGGCGGGATCGGCGCCGGGCATGTAATGCAGGCAGGGCTGGTCGGCGAGCAGTTTAGGAAGCATCTCATCGAGCTGCGAAATCGGGTGCGCCTCGTCAAAGCCAAAGCGCTCGCGGGCCGCCTCGGGGCCGAAACGAAAGCCCTCCCAAAGTTCCCGCTCGACATTCTTGTCGCGGCAGAACAGCAGCGACTTCGGCTCGCTTCCGGCAACCAGCACCAGAACCGCTTCCGGTTCCGGAAACGCCGTCAGGTAATAGAAATAGCTGTCATAGCGATAGAGGTAATCGCTGTCGCGATTGCGAAGTCGCTCGGGTGAGGTGGGAAGGATGGCCACACCACCCTGCATGCTGCTGCAGAGTGCTGCACGGCGTCGTGCCTGTTCGATAGCTGTGTTCATCTAAAACCAACTCCGGTTTGAAACCCCGCCCTTTAGGGCGGTGGGAGCCGACCCCGGCCTGAAGGCCGGGGTTTCGGGGGCGAGCGTTTTGGGAGGGGATGCAAACCCCTTCCAAAACATGTTGGACAGGCCTGAAGGCTTGTCGCTAATTTCTTGCTGCTGTGAAGTATAGGGTCAAGCCGTGACGCATGGATTGCCCATTATTTTCGCGCCAAATCCCGATCAAGGTCGGCCAGGCGTTGCGGCGTGCCGATGTCGTGCCAGGCGCCGCAATAAAGTTCTGCGCTGGCGCGCTCCGCGGCGGCGGCTGTGCGCAACAGCGGCGCCAGCGCGCAGCGCGCGCCGGGCTCGATCTCCGCAAACAACGCAGGGTCATACAGGCCGATGCCGGAAAAAGTATGCTGCTGCGGGCCTTCATTGCGCAGGAGGGTTCCATCGATCGCGAAATCGCCTTTCAGCTTATGCGCAGGGTTGGGGACCAGGACCAGGTGAGCGCTGTTAGTGCCGAGCCGATGCCCGCGTAGGCTACCGAAATCGAAATCACAGTAGATGTCGCCCGCCACGGCAATGAAAGCCTCATTGCCCAGCAAGGGCATGGCCTTGGCGATGCCACCTGCTGTTTCCAGTGCCTTGCCTTCTGCGGAATAGCGTATCGATACGCCAAAGCGGCGGCCATCTCCCAGGGCGGCCTCTATTAGTGCACCCAGGTGCGCATGGTTGATAACGATGTCGAGTATCCCGCCCTCGCGCAGGCGCTCCAGAGTCCAGACGATCAAAGGCTTGCCGCCGGCGGCCAGCAGGGGCTTGGGTGTGGCATCGGACAATGGCCGCATGCGCTCGCCGCGCCCGGCCGCAAGTATCATCGCTCTCATTGGCTGGCAGCGGCGCCGTGCGCTGCGAGTTGATCGAGCAGGCGGGCCAGGCCGCCCAAGTCCCGGTAGCGGCGGCACGTGGCGAGAAGATAGCCGAGCACCCTCGGCTGGTCGCCAAGATACCCACGTTTGCCGTCACGAAAGGCAAGGCGGGCAAAGATGCCGACAACCTTGAGTTGGCGCTGCACGCCCATCCATTCGAAATCCCGGTAAAAAACCGCGAAATCGGCCGCAACCGGGAGGCCGGCGCGGCGCGCTGCCTCCCAATAGCGTACGCACCATTCGATGACGAGTGCCTCTTCCCATGCCACATAGGCGTCGCGCAGCAGCGACACCAGATCGTAGGTGAGGGGTCCGTGAACGGCATCCTGGAAATCCAGAATGCCCGGATTGGGGCTGCAAACCATCAAATTTCGCGAATGATAGTCGCGATGCACGAATACCCTGGGTTGCGCCAGATTGTTGTCGACAATGGCAGCAAATGCGGCATGTAATACTGCCTGCTGGGCCGAAGAAAGCGTTATTCCCAGTTGTTTTGCCACATACCATTCGGGAAACAAGCGCAACTCGCGCATGAGAAGGGCGCGATCATAATCGGGCAGATTGCGGGCAAGGTCGGCCTGCTGGATGGTGACCAGGGCCTCCAGCGCATCGCGATAAAGGTGATCGATATCGCCGCTATGCGATGCACCGGTGTCCTCACGCCACTGGCGCAACTGGTCAAGGTAGGTGCAGCCGCCCAGGTCGGAGAGCAGCAGAAATCCCCTGGCAGTGTCCTGCGCCCGGATAAGGGGCACGTTGACCCCCGCTTCATGGAGGAGGGCTGCGACGTGCAGGAAGGGTTGGCAATTTTCCTGGGCTGGCGGCGCATCCATGGCTATCAAGCTGCTGCCGTCGCCGCGGCGGATACGGAAGTAGCGCCGAAAACTGGCATCAGCGGAGGCCGGTTCCAGATCCAATGGCTCCTCCGGCAACTGTTCCTGCAGCCAATCGCGCAGCAGCGCCAGCCGATCCGGCACGTCCGGCGGGTCCGCCGGCGCAGGCATCATTGCGGATGCGGGGGGCACTGATTCATGAGCATCGGTCAATCCGTGTTGCCTTCCGCATTGAATTGTGCGATTTTAGCATCGCACTCTTCATCAGATTCCTGACCTCACCCCTATGTCCGCCGTCATTCTGCGCGTTGTGGCGCTTGCCACCTCATTGCTGGCCGCCAGCCATCTTGCTGCGCAGCAGCCCGCGCTTCGCACCCCCGCTGCCGCACCTCGTGCCGGCCCCGTCGATCTGCCCACCTCGCTCTCGGCGCGGCGCATAGACGGCGTTGCCGACAAGGAAACGGTTGCCGAGGGCGACGTGATATTGCGCCGTGGCGAGCGGATCATCGCTGCCGACTGGTTGCGATTCAGCAGTGAAAATGACGAGGTTGAGGCCAGGGGCAATGTGCGTCTTGAGCAGGGCGGCGCCCGCATTTCCGGGCCGGCGCTGCGCCTGCGCACTACGGATTCCATTGGCAGCATGGAAAAGCCCGTGTATTCGATCACCGGCCAGGCCAAGGGCCGTGCCGCGCCGATCACTGCCCGCGGTGAGGCCAGTCGCGTCGATATTGACGGCGAAAACTTCTATCGTCTGGTCAATGCGACCTTCACCACCTGCGTGCCGGGGGATGATGCCTGGTACTTTCAGGTGGAAGAATTGACGCTGGACTACGGGCGCCAGGTGGGCACCGCGCAATGGGCAACCTTGTACTTTTTCGACACACCGATAGTCAAGGTGCCGTACCTCGATTTTTCACTGAACAACCAGCGCAAGTCCGGATTCCTGTCACCGACCATGGGGACCAGTGGCAAGAATGGCCCGGAGATTGCGCTTCCCTATTATTTCAACCTGGCAGCCAAGCGGGATTTGACCGTTACGCCGCGCTATATGGCCAAGCGCGGACTGATGTTCGGCAGCGAAATCCGTTATCTGGAGCCCAATCACCGTGGCAATGCCCGCATCGAGTATCTGCCCGATGATCAGGTGCGTGGCGGTCGGCGTTCGGCGCTATCCCTGGTGCATGGATTTGACAGCGGTCCCTATGCGGCAGGATTGAGCCTTAACAAGGTCTCGGACAGCGACTATTTTCGCGATCTTTCCAGCCGGCTGAATTTTGTTTCTCAATCCTACCTGCCGCGGGAGGGATTCGCGCGCTATACCGGCACCTGGTGGGGAACCGGAACCTGGAGCACCACGGCACGTGCGCAGGCGTTTCAGACGCTCCAACTGCCCAATCTGCAGGTGCCGATCCAGTATTCCCGGCTTCCGCAGATGCTGCTAAAGGCGAGCAAACCAGACATTCATGGGACGGATCTCGCCGTCGATGGCGAGGTGGTTGACTTCCACCATCCCACCCGGGTCCGCGGCGTGCGCACCACGGTCAATCCGAGCCTGGCGCTGCCATTGTTGTCGCCCGGGGCCTACCTCACGCCCAAAATCGGCTTTCATGCAACCACCTACAGTCTCTCCAACGCGGGCGTGGGCGCAAGCACGTCGATACAACGCACCCTGCCGATCATGTCAGTCGATTCGGGTCTGGTGTTTGAGCGCGACTCCACTTATTTTGCTCAGGCTTTCCAGCAGACACTGGAGCCGCGCGCTTACTACCTCTACGTGCCTTACAAGGATCAGCGCCGCATCCCGGTGTTCGACACCGCGGCGGCCGATTTCAACTATGCGCAGATTTTTTCGGAAAACAGCTTTACCGGCGGCGATCGGGTGAATGACGCGAACCAGGTCACCGTGGCGATGACCTCGCGTCTGCTCGCTCCGGCGAGTGGTCAGGAGGCATTTCGCGCCACCATCGCCCAACGCTACTATTTCGCAAAGCAGCAGGTGACCCTTGATCCGGCTGCGCCACCCCGTGACTTCTTTTCCTCTGACTGGCTTGCCTCTGTGGCGGGGCGCCTTACACCACGCTGGACCGTTGAGGGCGCCACCCAGTACAACCAGCGGGAGGGAAGGGTGGACCGCATGACGCTGGGCACGCGTTTCCAGCCGGAGGTGCACAAGACGCTCAACCTGAGTTACCGCTTCCTGCGTGATCAGTTCCAGCAGGTCGATGTATCCGGGCAGTGGCCATTGACTGCCCGAGTCTACGGCGTGGGGCGCTATAATTATTCGGTGCGCGATCATCGCGTGGTCGAGGCGCTGGCGGGCTTCGAATACAATGCAGACTGCTGGATAGGCCGTCTGGTGTTCCAGCGGTTCGCGGTGGCCACTGGTGTGGCCACCCATGCGATTTTCCTGCAGCTTGAGCTGAACGGCGTTTCCAGAATCGGGTCCAATCCCATGGAAGCGCTCAAGCGCAATATTCCCGGCTATACGCGTCTCAACCAGGCGCTGAATCCCGGAAAATCTGGAGATTTTGATGATTACTGACATGCGTGCTGGCTGTTCAGCGCTGCCGGATTAGGCATGTATCCGCAAAAAAGCCCGATGCGGCGGTGGCTGTCCGGATTGTTGGCCCTGATGGTGATGGCTGCTGCGGGGCCCGTTAATGCACAGACCGGGCGTACGCGGATCACCCTGATTGATCGTATCGTGGCGGTGGTCAACAACGAGGTCGTTACCAAATTCGAGTTGGAGCGCCGGCTGCAGTCCTCGCTCGACGACCTTCGGCGGCGCGGCATCCCGCCGCCAGCTCGTGAAGAATTCGAGAAGCAGGTGCTTGAGCGCATCATCACTGAACGGGTGCAACTGCAATTCGCAAAAGATACCTCGGTGAGGGTCGAGGAGCTGGACCTGGACCGCACTATCGGGCGAATTGCGGAGGCCAACAAAATGTCTTTGCCGGAGTTTCGCGGGGTGCTGGAAAAAGACGGCGTGACCTTTGAGAAATTCCGCGAAGACTTGCGCAAGGAGATCATCATTGAGCGGCTTCGCGAGCGCGAGGTCGACAGCAGGATCAATATTGCGGAAAGTGAGATCGAGAACTTTCTGCAAGAGCAAAAGGATGTCAGCGAGGCCAGCGGCGAGGTGCGACTGTCGCATATTCTGGTACGAGTTCCGGAGCAGGCAAGTCCCGATCAACTGGAACGCCTGCGCGCGCGCGCGCAGGAAGTGGTTGGCAGGATGAAACAGGGCGGGGACTTCGCGCAGTTGGCGGCGAGTTATTCAGACGCACCCGACGGCCCGCAGGGGGGGGATATGGGTTGGCGCGGACAGGAGCGCCTGCCTGAATTGTTCGCGGAGGCCGTGTCCAAGTTGAGGCCCGGGGAAATGAGCAGCGTGCTGCGCAGCCCGGCCGGGTTTCATATCATCCGCCTGGTGGATCGCCGTGGCGGCAGCGCGCCTGCGCTCGTGGAACAGGATCATGTTCGTCACATTCTGATGCGTACCAATGAGGTGACCTCCGAGGACGAGGCCAGGCGCAAGCTGAGTTCCTTGCGCGAGCGCATTGTCAATGGAACTGATTTCGGTGAACTGGCGCGCCTGCAGTCCGAAGACTCCTCGGCCTCACGGGGCGGCGATCTGGGATGGCTGTTTCCGGGAGATACGCTTCCCGAATTCGAGCGCACCTATAAGAGCCTGAAGCCCCTGGAGGTCAGTGAGCCGGTCAAGACGCAATTCGGCTGGCACCTGATTCAGGTGTTGAGCCGCCGCGCCTCGGATGCGTCCAGCGACCGCAGGCGCCTGGATGCGCGCAAGGCATTAAGGGATCGCAAGAGCGACGAGGCCTACCAGGACTGGTTGCGGCAGATGCGTGATCGTGCCTACGTCGAGTACCGGCTCGAAGACCGGTGATTCCTGAATTTGCGACTGGCAGAACCGAGCTTGCCAATGCAAGCTGAGCGGATGCCGGTAATAGCGCTCACTTCCGGGGAGCCTGCTGGCATTGGACCGGACATCTGCCTGGACCTGGCAGGCAGGGTGGCCGATGCCCGGGTGGTGGTGATTGGCAATCTGCGGCTTTTTCAGGAGCGCGCGGCGCAACTTCACAAAAGTGTTTCCCTGCGCAGCTACCCGGCGCAGGGTCCCGCGGCCTCCGGCGGAATTGACGTGCTTGATCTGCCCATGGGCGCGGACTGCCGTATCGGGCATCTGGATTCGCGCAACAGCCGCTACGTGCTGGCGGCAATCGAGCGGGCTTATGACGGCTGCGTCAGCGGGGAATTCTCCGCCATGGTCACCGCGCCGGTCAGCAAGGCGGTGATCAACGAGGCCGGGATTCCTTTCCTCGGGCATACGGAGTATCTGGCGGAGCGTGCTGGCGGCATGCACGTGGTGATGATGCTTGTGGGGGGGGGGGCTTGAGGGTGGCGCTGGCGACCACTCATCTGCCCTTGCGCGAGGTGCCGGACGCGATCACTGCGGCGGGACTTGAACGGACCCTGAGGGTATTGTTCAAGGGATTGCAAACTGATTTTGGATTGCCCGCGCCTAGGGTAGTTATGGCGGGCCTCAACCCGCACAGTGGCGAGGACGGCTATCTGGGCAGGGAAGAAATCGATGTCATGCGGCCTCTTATCGCGCGCCTGCAAAAGGAAGGGATGGACTTGTCGGGCCCGTTGCCAGCCGATACCCTGTTCAATCCGGCGCGGCTGCGCGGCATCGATTGCGTGTTGGCCATGTATCACGACCAGGGGCTGCCGGTTCTCAAATTTGCAAGCTTTGGCTCCGGTGTCAATGTCACGCTGGGGCTTCCGATCATTCGTACTTCCGTTGATCATGGCACGGCGCTCGATATTGCAGGCAGCGGCACGGCAGATCCGGGAAGTCTGGTGGAAGCGGTGCAGTTGGCCGCGAGCATGGCTGCGGCAGGCACCCGTCGCCCCGGCGTCTGAGCGGCGGCCCATAACATGCGGCATATTCCGCGCAAGCGCTTCGGCCAGCATTTTCTGACCGACAATTCGATACTTGAGCGGATTGTCGAATCCATCGCCCCCGCGCCGGGCGATGTTTTCGTCGAAATTGGTCCGGGTGAGGGTGTGCTGACCGCAAAAATGCTGGCTGTGATTCCGCAACTGCACGCCATCGAAATTGATCGCGATCTCGCCGCCGGGTTGCGCGCCAGATTCAGCAGCGGACAATTGAGTCTCATTGAGGGCGATGCGCTTGCATTTGATTTCGCCTCGTTGCCGGCCGGATTGAGGGTGATCGGAAACTTGCCCTACAACATCTCCACCGCCCTCATGTTTTACCTCTGCGGTTTTGCGGGGCGTTTCACGGACATGCACTTCATGTTGCAAAAGGAGGTTGTGGAGCGCATGGCGGCGGTGCACTCCACCCCTGAATACGGCAGGCTGTCAGTGATGACCCAATACTGGTTCGACGTGGCCCCGTTGTTCGTGGTGCCGGCCCAGGCGTTCCGGCCGCCACCGAAAGTGCAGTCGATGATGGTGCGACTCAAGCCTCGCGAGGCAGCCTTGCGCGGCGAAGCGGAAGAACTCCGGCTCAAGCGGGTTGTAAGTGCTGCGTTTTCCCATCGGCGCAAGACATTGAAAAATTCTCTGGCGGGTTTGCTGAGCGAGTCCCGGCTGCTTGAGCTTGGATTGAATCCGGGGCTGCGCGCTGAGAACCTGAGTCTTGCAGACTATGTCAAACTTGCCCGTAATATGGAATCATGAGGCCGCTTTCCCATTCACAAAGACCGCGGACACTGGCACAATTCAGCCTTTCCGGCGGGGTTTTGCGGCCGTAATCCTGCCGCGAGTTTTAATCGGGGTCTAACCCCAAATTTGGAGACCTTATATGGGCCTGCTCGATGATTTGAAGAAACAGGCGGAACTGGCCAAGTCCCAGCAGATTTCGGCGCAGTCAATACGCGGAGAAACCGTCAAGGTCGTGGAAGGCAAGATGAAGCAGACCTTCCAGTACGTGCATGAACTGCTCAAGCAGTTGTCGGTGCTGAAGCCGGTCAATCCGCTGAATTTTTCGATACCAAGCGTAACCGAACTGAAGAATCTGCAATTCCTTGACTCATTCATTGATAACCGCAAGAAGCGCATCGACGATGTCGAGGTGATCGATTACATCAGTTTCTACATAAAATGGGGCAGCACCGCGAAGATCAACCTGGATCGCGACATGCCGGCACCCGCGCAGAAGATCCGCGAAGGATTGACCCAGAACGGTGTCAAATTCACTGAAGAGGAACTGCGCAGCCCCCGCGGAACCATTGCGGGATGGCGCTTCGCGGTCGATCAGGCCATCACGACTGATGTGAAGATTCGCGCCGACCATAACCAGCCGCGCCTGTTGATAGGTGTACGCAATCTTGTCCGGCTGGGCAGCGACGAGTTTGCTGTTCCCGCACATGATGTCGATGACGCCTGGCTGGAGGAGTTCGCCAAGACGCTACTGGGCCATCCCAGTACGCTGCGCAAATATAAGGTGCAAACCCCTCTGGGTTGAATCTTGCCGGCAGGGTTGACGCCGTGTTCCTCGAATGCGGTGTTGCCGGGCCTCAGGCAGCTTTGGGGCGCTGGATCAGTTCGATCTTGTAGCCGTCAGGGTCCTCGGCAAACGCGATCACTGTGGTGCCGCCCTTCATCGGTCCGGCTTCGCGTGTAATCCTGCCGCCACGGTGCTTGATTTCCGCGCAGCTCTGATAAGCATCCTCGACGGCGATGGCGATGTGGCCGTAACCGTCGCCGAGCTGGTAGTTCTGAACCCCCCAGTTGTGCGTCAGTTCGATTACCGCGGTATCGCTTTCCTCGCCGTAGCCCACGAAGGCCAAAGTGAATTTGCCTTCCGGAAAATCGCGCCGGCGCAGAAGTTTCATTTGCAGAATCTCGGTGTAAAACTTGAGCGAGCGATCCAGATCGCCCACGCGCAGCATGGTATGCAGAATTCTCATGGCAGTCTCCTCGATTACAGGCTGGTGATCGCCGCAATCACGCGGTGCTTCATAAATCGGGCAAATTTTTTCCCAGCACATTCAGTTCACGCCGCGCCTCGCGGCAGCCCGGGCAGGCGCTTTCCACCAGTGCCCAAAATTTCTCTGAGTGGTTCATCTCCCTGAGGTGCGCCACCTCATGGGCCACCACATAGTCGACCAGGCGGAACGGCAGATGAACCAGGCGCCAGTTGAGCAGCACCCGTCCCGAGGCATTGCAACTCCCCCATTGCGTGCGCGCATTGGACAGGCGCACCTCGGGTACGGGTACGCCCAGCAGTTGCGCAAAATGAACAACCCGGTCGCGGAACATCGTCAAAGCGGAGGCGCGCAGCCAGGGGAGGACTGCGCTGCGCAAATTCACGGGACCCTCCGATGGATCCACAGGTACTTTCAAGCACTCACTTTCGAGCAGTATCTCCCGTCGCAGGCTGGTGGCAGTCGCAGGCACCGATTCCAGCACGAGCAGCCTGCCAAAGAAAGGCAGGTAGGCGCCATCGCGCCAGGCAAATGATTCCTGCCCGTGCCGAAAATCAGCCATGCGCCGCCGTATCCAGTTCTCTTTTTCGCGGATGAATGCCTCGACTTGCGTGATGGAAACCCAGCGCGGCGCGCGGATTTCGATGCCCTGGGGCCTCACTGTTATGCTCAGCGTGCGGCGCTTTGCACGGGTAAAGCCGTAGGGCAACCAGCCATCTGCGAGGAGAATCCGGCGGGCCGCGGCGTTTGCTAATGTGGCGCGCGGCACCTCGAATTGCAAGGGCAACTGTCCCATTGCAGTCATGGTGCCGGGCACAGGATGCTCATGCGCGACTCGATCCAGGCTTCAGCCTTGGCATTGAGTTGTTCGGGTGTCAGGCCTTCGCTTTCCAGGGGTTCACCGATCAGAACGCGGATTTCGCCAGGCCGTTTGACAAAGGCGTTTCGCCTCCAGAACAGCCCCGCATTGTGCGCGACCGGAATCACAACTGCGCCGGTGCGTACGGCAAGCCAGGCCCCGCCAATGCGGTATTTCGCTTTCGCGCCGGGTTGCACCCGCGTGCCCTCGGGAAATACCACGATCCAGAACCCTTGCGCGAGGCGTGCAGCACCTTGTTCGGCCATTTGCCGCAGGGCACGCACACCACGGCCGCGATCAATGGCAATCGGGCTCATCAGCGCCAGGCCCCAACCGAAAAACGGAATCCACAGCAACTCACGCTTGAGCACATGCACCTGGGGAGGGAATATCAACTGGAAGGCGAGCGTTTCCCAGGCAGATTGATGTTTGGACAGGATGAGCGCGGGGCGGGTGGGCAGGTGTTCAGCTCCCTCGACACGGAATCTCAGTCCGAGCACGACCCGCGCAAGCCAGATGACGCTGTGTGACCAGCCGGCGATAACCCGCCAGCGCGCATGGCGCGGCAGCACCACGGTCATCAGCGCCAGAATCGAATAGGGAGGCGTAAGAAGAACCAGCGAGAGTGCAAAAAGCACTGAGCGCAGGAAATTGGGTAGTGGCCGATCGGTGTAGGTATGCAATCGCTTGGTTGCCGTGGCGGTTATTTGGCAGAAACCCGTGGGGCGCGCTCAGGGCTATTCAAGCAGTGACTGGGCGACGGCGGCAAGATCGGAAAATACACGTGTTTCCTCCGGCAGTCCGCCCAGCCTGCGGGTCTGGCGGCCCTTGCCGCTAAGCACCAGATAAGGCTGGGCGCCTGCGGATGCCGCCGCCTGCAGGTCACGCAGGCTGTCTCCTATCGCCGGTACCGCGGCCAGGGGCGTGTTGAAACGCTCGGCTATGGCAAGAAGCATTCCCGGATTGGGTTTGCGGCAGGCCGAGTTGGAGTCAGCGCTGTCCGGGCAATAGAAAACCGCTTCGATGTGGCCGCCGGCCTGGGTTACTGCCTTGTGCATCTTGGTGTGCATGGCATTGAGTATTTCCATGCTGAACAGGCCGTGCGCGATGCCCGACTGATTGGTGGCCACGGCAATGCGCCATCCCGAATGCGTGAGCCGCGCAATGGCCTCCAGGCTGCCGGGTATCGGACGCCACTCATCAGGATTCTTGATGTACTGGTCACTGTCGATGTTGATCACGCCGTCGCGATCCAGGATGAGCAGTTTCATGTGGCGAGCTTGGAGAGATCCGCAATCTGGTTCATCTCTTTCTGCAAATCGCGAAGCAGGGCGAGACGGTTGTTGCGCACCACTGGATCATCCACCATGACCATCACCGACTCGAAGAAGGTATCGACGGGCGCTTTCAGCATGGCAAAGGTTTTCAGATAAGCGGTGTAGTCCCCGCTTTGGAACAGGGGTCTTGCCTGGCGCGAGGCCTCGCCAAGGGCGTCGAACAGCTTGCGCTCGGCATCCTCGGTCATGGCGGCTGAATCCGCATCTCCAAACGACAGGCCCTTGGCATGGGCTTGTTTGAGTATATTGGCCACACGCTTGTTGGCGGCGGCAAGGCTTGCCGCCTCGGGCAATGCGGCAAAGGCGCGCACCGCCGCGAGTTGACGCGGAATGGGCGCAAGCTGGACCGGGTGGACGCTGATAACGGACTCGATCTCGTTGCTGCTATAGCCCGCATCACGCAGGTAAGCACGCAGACGCTCGCGGATGAATTCGAGCAGATCTGTCCTGGCATCGCCGATCATCCCTTCAGGAAACGCCTGAAAAGCAAAATCAACCAGTTCTGAAACTGAAAATCCGATATTGCGTTCAATGAGAATGCGCACAACCCCAAGCGCGTGCCTGCGCAGGGCAAAGGGATCCTTGTCGCCGCTGGGCTGTTGGCCTATGCCGAACAGTCCGGCCAGGGTTTCCAGCTTGTCGGCGAGTGCCAGCGCCACCGCGATGTCCTCATCGGGGATGGCATCGCCGGCAAAGCGCGGCCGGTAATGCTGCTCGATTGCCATGGCCACCCGGGGGTCTTCGCCGTCCGCGCCGGCGTAGTAGCGCCCCATGATGCCCTGCAATTCCGGAAACTCGCCAACCATATGGCTCACAAGATCTGCCTTGGCCAGCATGGCGGCGCGTTCGGCCAGCAAGGGATCCGCGCCAATGGCGCGCGCGATCCGCGCAGCCAGTCCCTGTATGCGCTCGCAGCGTTCGAGCTGGGTTCCCAGCTTGTTGTGATACACGATCTTCGCCAGTTGTGAAACCCGGGTCTCCAGACGCGTCTTGCGATCGGTCTCGAAGAAAAACCGCGCATCGGCCAGGCGCGGCCGCACCACACGCTGATTGCCTTCGACAATGTTTTTCGGATCCGCGAGCCAAAGGTTACTGACAATGAGAAAGCGATTCTCCAGTTTTCCGCTGGCCTCAAACAGCGGGAAATATTTCTGATGGGTGCGCATGGTCAGCACCAGGCATTCCTGTGGAACCGACAGAAATTCGCTCTCGAATTCGCCGGCATAGACAGCCGGGTTCTCCACCAGCGCGGTGACTTCATCCAGCAATGGCGCGACATCGTCTTCCGGGCCGAGCGATGCGCCAAGCGCTGCGGCGCTTGCCCGCAATTGCCGGTTGATTTCCGCGCGGCGCTCGTCAAAAGAGGCAATTACCTTGCCATGGGCGGCGAGCGCTTCTTCGTAGGCATCGGCTGTGGCTACCTCAATATCCGCCACACCCTGAAAGCGATGACCATGGGTGATGCGGCCCGCCTGCAGTCCGAGTAGCGATACTGGAATAATCTGCGAGCCGTGCAGGGCAAGCAGGCCGTGCGCCGGGCGCACGAAGTGCACGGTGCTTGCGCCATCGGCGAGCTGATAACTCATGACCCGGGGAATGGGCAGCTTGTCGATGGCCTCCAGCAGCGCGAGCTGCAAGCCGGCGGCCAGCGTCAATCCGGGAATCTGCTGGTTCAGGTAGACGTACTCCGTGCCGCCTTCCAGCTTGCGCTCGATCTGTTGCGCATTGGCGTTCTCCTTCTCCAGCCGTTTGAGCAACGCTGCGCTGGGCATGCCGTCGGCGCCAAAGGCCACCTTGGCGGGCATCAGCTTTTTCGATTCGCTGCGTTCAGCGGCTTTGGGCAGCACCTCGGCGATCAGCACAGCAAGGCGCCTGGGCGTGGCGAAAACCCGCGGCGGACCGCCCTCAGGCGCCTTCAGGTAACAGCGAACCAGACCTTCAAGGATGCGTTGCGCAAAACTTTCCCCCAGTTTGCGCAGCGCCTTGGGCGGCAATTCCTCGCAGAAAAGTTCGACCAGAAGATTCTCGTTCATGTCGCTTCCGCCGGTGCCAGTGAGGCGCGCAAAGCCTCGAGATCAATGCCGAGCTGCTGCAGTTGGCCGGGCGGGCAAAGCGGAAAACCGCTGCGCACGCGCGAATCGAAATAGGCCTGCGACACGCTGCGCGCAAGATTCCGGATGCGGCCGATATAGGCGGCGCGCTCGGTTACCGAGATGGCGCCTCGCGCATCCAGCAGATTGAAGGTGTGCGCGGCCTTGAGCACCTTTTCGTAAGCCGGCAGGGCCAGCCTGGCCTGCATCAGGCGTCTGGCGTCGGTTTCATGATCGGTGAAATGCCGGAACAGCATGCCGACATCCGCTTGCTCGAAGTTGTATATCGATTGCTCGACTTCGTTCTGGTGATAGACATCGCGATACTTCAGGCCCGGCGTCCACACCAGGTCAAATACATTCTCCACATCCTGCAGGTACATGGCCAGACGTTCCAGGCCGTAGGTGATTTCGCCCATGACCGGCTTGCAATCCAGCCCCCCTACCTGCTGAAAATAGGTGAGCTGGGTGATTTCCATGCCGTTCAACCAGACCTCCCAGCCCAGTCCCCATGCGCCCAGCGTGGGGTTTTCCCAGTCGTCCTCGACAAAGCGCACGTCGTGCGCGCGAGGATCGATACCTATGGCTTCCAGCGACGCGAGGTAAAGATCGAGAATCTGCGGTGGAGATGGTTTGAGAACCACCTGGTACTGGTAATAATGCTGCAAGCGATTGGGATTGTCGCCATAGCGACCATCCTTGGGGCGTCGCGAGGGCTGAACATAGGCGGCCCGCCAGGGTTCCGGGCCGATGGCGCGCAAAAATGTTGCCGTGTGCGAGGTGCCGGCGCCGACTTCAAGGTCGCAGGGCTGCAATAGCGCGCAGCCTTGTTCTGCCCAGAATTGCTGCAGACGAAGTATGAGTTCCTGGAAGGTGGGCATGAGGCAGGTGGCCAACAGAGGTTGATGATAAGCGCCGCGATTTTACCGGCATTTGCCCTGTATCAGGCGCCAGGTGAGCGACTGATTGGTGGTGAATGGCGTAATCGCAATGCCAATAGAATCGCGACCAGCAGCATCAGGATGGAAATGCCCAGCACGGCACGATTTCCCAACCGGACATAAGGCGTGGCGCCGCCCAGGGGCTGTGCCCGCGCAAGCAGTACCCCTTCGGAGAACTTGGGCAACTGTGCGAGCACGGTGCCACGTTCATCAATGATGGCCGTGATCCCGGTATTGGTCGCGCGCAGCATATTGCGGCCGGTTTCCAGTGCGCGCATGCGCGAGATCTGCAGGTGCTGCCCGGGGGCCAGCGAATCGCCGAACCAGGCAACGTTGGACAGATTGGCAAGCAGGGTGGCCTCGGGAAGCTGCGCGATCAATTCTTCGCCGAAGGCATCTTCGTAGCAAACGCTAATGCCCACCCGCACCCCGGCGGCACGCAGCGGCCGCGCTGGTGTGCCGGCGCTGAAATCGGATAGCGGAATTCGTAAGGTTCCCATTATCCATTTGAATTCCGGCGGCACAAACTCCCCCAGCGGAACCAGATGGGATTTGGCATAGAACTGAAGATCGGAGGTCCCCAGGCTGACGACTCCGTTGAAGTAGCTGCCGCTGTTATTGCGAAACGGCGCGCCCAGCAGGATATCGGCGCGTTGGCGGCGTGCCGAATCGCCGAGGCTGTCCAGATATCCCGGATCGACCAGATCGAGAAAGCGCGGAATCGCGGTCTCCGGGAGCACGATCAGTTTGGCTTCGCTGGCATCGATCAGCCGTTGGTAGGTAGCCAGCGTGGCCGCGTACTGCGAGGGTTCAAACTTCATGCTTTGCGGGATATTTCCCTGAATCAACGCGACCGGTACCGCTTCACCATCAGGGGTGACCCAATCCACCAGGCGCAACAGCGCACCGCCGGCAAACAGTGCGGCGGCCAGGGTCAGCATTCCCAGCCGCAGATAATTTGATTTGACAGTAATAGCCGCAGCCAGTGCGCCAGCCGCAATCGCGATCAGAAGAGAAAGGCCGAACACCCCCAGTAGCGGCGCGTAACCGCTGAGCGGTGTGTCGATCTGCGCGTAGCCCATGGAGAGCCACGGAAAACCGGTCAGCAGCCAGCCACGCAGCCACTCGGTGAGCATCCACAGTGGCGGAATCAGCAGCGTGGCACGCAGCGCGGGCGCCAGTTCCAGGCGCGCCTGCAGTGATCCGGCCAGCGCGGGAAACAGCGCCAGGTACGCGCAGAAAAAGGCGGTGGCAAGCGCGGCCAGCGGCGCGGGCATCATGCCGAACTCATGCAGGCTGACGTAGACCCAGGATGCGCCTGCGCCGAAAAGACCGATGCCGAAGGCAAAACCCTGCAAGGCGGCCTCCCGCGGAGCGGGGGTTCGCAGCCAGAGAAACACCAGCAGTGCCAGGCAAAGCCCGGACAACCAGGGCAGGCCTATGGGCGAAAATCCCGCCGTGGCGCCGACGCCCGCGGCAACTGCGGAAAAAGCACGTCCGTTTCGCGAATCAAAAGTTCGCGCGATGCCCGCCCTGTTCAACTGCGACCGGGAAGCTTCTGTACCGAGAGCAGATACAAGCGCCGGCTGTCAGCGCGCAACACTGAGATGCGCAGGCCCTCGATGGTGGCTGATTCGCCGCGCTTGGGCAGTCTGCCGAAGCGGTGGATAAGGAGTCCTCCGGCGGTGTCGAAATTTTCCACGGGGAAGGAGGTGCCGAATACCCGGTTGAAGTCGGCGATTTCGGTTTGTGCCTTGACACGATATTGCCCGCCGGTTTCGCTGACGATGTTGTCCGCTGCGTCGTCGAAATCGTATTCGTCCTCGATTTCGCCCACGATCTGCTCGAGCACATCCTCAATGCTGATGAGGCCGGCCACACCGCCGTACTCGTCCACCACAATGGCCATGTGATTGCGGTTGGCGCGAAACTCACGCAACAGGACATTGAGCGGCTTGGCTTCGGGTACGAACACCACGGGCCGCAGCATCTCGCGGACGCTGAACTCCTCCTCGCCCGCGTAGTGGCGCAACAGGTCTTTTGCCAGCAGTATGCCGATGACATTGTCGCGGTTCCTGTCGATCACGGGAAAGCGTGAATGCGCGGTCGCGATCACGAACGGGATGAACTGCTCGGGCGTTTCGTTGATGTCGATGACCTCCATCTGCGCCCGGGGCACCATGATGTCGCGCACCTTCAATTCCGAGACCTGCAGCACCCCCTCGGTCATCAACAGGGCATCGGCATCCAGGAGGTTGCGCTGGTGAGCCGAGTGCAGCAGTTCGAGCAACTGCTTGCGGTCCTGCGGTTCGCGCATCAGCAGCGCCGACAGCCGCTCGATCAGTGATGGCTTATCAGTTTCGTTCATAGGTAGGGATCAGGATAGCCCAGTTCGCGCAGGATGCGCCGCTCCCGGCCTTCCATCAGACGCGCGGACGCGGCGTTGTCGTGATCATAACCGCGCAGGTGAAGGACGCCATGCACGGTGAGGTGCGCGTAATGGGCCATGATGGATTTGCGTTGCTCGCGAGCCTCGCGCTTGATGACGGTGGCGCAAAGGACCACATCACCGCGGGTGACAGGGGCGGATTCATAGGAAAACGACAGGACGTTGCTTGCATAATTGCGGTCGCGGAACTGCCGGTTCAGGGAGCGTCCTTCGCGTGTGCCCACCACGCGCACCGTCAGTTCGGCGCGTTGGCCCAGCGCAGCGCGAGCCCAGCGGCGCAGGTGAGCGCCGCGTGGCACGTCCTTCGCGCGAGTGGCGACCTGCACACTGATGGATGGCAGCGCGGATTTCATCCGGGCTGCTCGTCATAGGCGTCCACGATGCGCTGCACCAGCGGATGCCGCACGACATCTTTCGAGGTGAAAGTGGAAAAAGCGATGCCACGGACCCCGGTAAGCACCGCGCGAGCATTGACCAGCCCGCTGCTATGGCCGCGAGGCAGATCGACCTGGGTGACATCGCCGTTGACCACCGCCTTGGACCCGAAGCCGATGCGGGTCAAAAACATTTTCATCTGCTCCGGCGTGGTGTTCTGCGCCTCATCGAGAATGATGAATGAATGGTTGAGGGTGCGGCCGCGCATGTAGGCAAGCGGCGCAAGCTCGATGGCACCGCGCTCGAAGAGTTTGCCGACCTTGTCGTAGCCCAGCAAATCGTAGAGGGCGTCATACAGCGGCCGGAGATAAGGATCCACTTTCTGCGCCAGATCGCCTGGCAGAAATCCCAGCCGCTCGCCTGCCTCCACCGCGGGCCGCACCAGAACAATGCGCTTGACCGTGTCGCGTTCTATCGCATCCACGGCGCAGGCCACCGCGAGATAGGTTTTGCCGGTGCCTGCAGGGCCGATGGCGAAGGTGATGTCATGCGCGAAAATGTCGCGCAGGTAGGCGCGCTGATTGGGTGTGCGTCCTCTCAGATCGGGCTTGCGGGTGGCAAGTGCGGGTTGCCCGGCATCGTCGGATTCGGGGTCCGTGTTTGCCTGTTCCACCAGGGCAAGCTGGATATTTTCCACCGACAGCGTGTCTCCGGAACTGTCGTACAGGGATTGCAGCAGCTTGGCGGCACGGGCGGCATTTTCCGGGTCGCCGGCAAACGTGAATCGTTCCCCGCGCCGCGCGATGGACACACTCAGCCCGGTCTCGATTTGTCTGAGGTTTTCATCAAGCACGCCGCACAGCCTTGCCAGGCGCGGATTGTCTATGGGGGCGAAACGCAGTTCGACAGGCTTGGGTTTCAATGCGAAGGAATCTGAAAATCCGGAACGTATAGTGTCGCAGCTTTGCCGGTCGCCGTGCAAATCTGCTGCCTGCGTTTCCTGGGTTGCGCGAAGGCCGGCAAATTGCCCGGCCACGGGACGGCTGACGGCGCTGCCGGGATGCCTGGCAGACTCAAGCGAGCAGTTCGCCGCGCAGCGTATGTTTTCTGACCTGTGTGATTTTCACCGGCGCAAAGCTGCCGATCAAACGCCTGTCGGCAGGAAAATTCACCGTACGGTTATTGCTGCTGCGACCCGCAAGGTCGGCGGAGGTCTTTGCAGAAAGTGCTTCCACCAGAATTTCCTGCGTGCTGCCCAGCATGCCCTGGCTGATGGCGAGTTCCAGCGCATCGAGCTTATCCTGCAGGCGATGCAGGCGTTCCATTTTCTGCGACTGCGGGGTCTCATCGGCCAGCGCGGCGGCCGGCGTGCCCGGCCTCGGGCTGTAGACAAAGCAATACGACGCGTCAAAACCAATTTCATCAACCAGATTTAGTGTTGCCGCGAAATCCGTTTCAGTTTCCCCCGGGAAGCCGACAATGATGTCGGTACCCACGGAAATGCCCGGCCGGGCAGCGTGCAGCCTGCGTATGATGGATTTGTATTCCAACACGGTATAGCCGCGTTTCATGGCGGCAAGAATCCGATCCGATCCTGATTGGACCGGCAGGTGGACATGCATTGCGAGTTTGTCGATGCGCGCATGGGCTTCAATCAGCCGGGGGCTGAATTCACGCGGATGCGAGGTGGTATAGCGGATTCTTTCAATGCCGGGGATATCGGCCAGGTGTTCGAGCAACAGGGCGAAATCGCAGCCGCCGCGGCTTTCAGGCGCTGAGTCACGATAGGCATTGACATTCTGTCCCAGCAGCGTGACTTCCCGCACCCCCGCGGAGGCAAGTGCGGCAATCTCGGTGAGCACATCGGCAAGCGGACGCGAGACTTCCTCGCCACGGGTGTAGGGAACCACACAGAAGCTGCAATACTTGCTGCATCCCTCCATGATGGAAACAAAGGCGCTGGGCCCGTTCGAGCGCGGTGCCGGCAGATGATCAAATTTTTCGATTTCAGGAAACGATATGTCCACCTGGGGTTTGCCGGAGCTGCGCCGCGCGGCAATCAACTGCGGGAGGCGATGCAGGGTTTGCGGACCGAATACCAGGTCCACGTAGGGCGCCCGCCTCACGATGGCCTCACCCTCCTGGCTGGCGACGCACCCGCCCACGGCGATCAGCAGATCGGGATTGGCCTGCTTGAGATGGCGCACGCGGCCCAGATCATGAAAAACCTTCTCCTGCGCTTTTTCGCGCACAGAGCAGGTATTGAACAGAATCAAATCCGCGTTCTCGGGGGTGTCGGTTCGCTCATAGCCTTCGTAGTCGTTAAGGACTTCCGCCATTTTGTCCGAGTCATAGACGTTCATCTGGCAGCCGAAGGTACGCAAATAAAGCTTTTTGGACATGGTTCAGCCCGCGCCGTATTCAGGCAGGGACGCTGCCGGAAGCGACGGCAGGCAAGTGGATTTTATTGAAATGAGGCGCTCGAATGTCACGGGCGCTGCGGCCTTTCACGCGCCGCCTCTTGGGCAGTCAGCAGCCAGGCACGCGCGATCTGCCCGTTGCGGTCCAGCAGAAATTCGGCCAGGGCCCCGTCGTTTGGCAGCGCGGCCGGAACGACGATCAGGTTTAGCTGATTGCGTATGGTTCCGCCTGGGGCCAGGTGGACTTGTTTTTCGTCAATGCTGAGCACGAATCCCTGTATATGCCGCAACCAGCCCCGCTGCGCATCGGCGGGAATCTGGCGCAATTGCGCATGGCTCAGGTTGACCAGACACAGGAACAGGCTGCCGATAAGGTACAGTAGCCATCGATTCATAGCGCTGGGACCCTTGTGACGTTAGTGCCTACTTACGCATAGGACCAAGAGAATCGTGGTGGCGAATGTAGGATTCGAACCTACGACCTGCGGATTATGATTCGGGCGAGTGGAGAAATTCAGCACAAGCTGCAATATACAACAACAATCGAATCATCGGCTTGTTATCGGCTTGTCATCGGCTTGTCTATTCCTGGTTGTTCCTGCTTTTTCCTGCTTTGTGTGCCTCAGTGTGCCGCCAGTGTGCCACGGCGAAGCGGATTGAATAGGCGTTCAGTCGATAATGCCGTCCACGGTTCGCCAGGATCGCGCCCAGGCGCGCACGCCGGCTGGCCCGGTAAGTCACGCATATCCCAAACAAGTTATCCGGTAAACAATCTGTGGCCTGTTTAACGCTTCAGTCAGACTGGCGCGCCCGAGGCGCGTATTACCGGCGCCCAGCGCTTCAACTCGGCTGCGACGAAAGCGGTAAATGCCTTCGGATCGAGATTGCCCAGTTCGATACCTTCGGGCCGCAGCCGCTGAAGTACTTCGGGAAGCCGAAGAATCCGGCGTACTTCGGTGTTCAGGCGCTGCACGATGTCCTGCGGCATTCCAGCCGGACCTGACAGGGAGATCCAGAGCGTGGCCGTCAGTTCCGGATGACCGAGTTCGGCGAACGTCGGGACATCGGGAAAGTCGGGCACGCGCGAGGTCGAGGCTACTGCGAGCGCTCGCGCTTTTCCGCTCTTTATTTGCTCGGACACTACCGTCATCGACGTCGAGATGGCAGGGATGTGTCCGGCAATAAAATCGTTGACCGCCAAAGCCGCTCCCTTGTAGGGCACATGCAGCATGTCGATTCCGATCAGTTGCTTGAAATTCTCGCCGAACAGATGGCCTAGCGAGCCAACGCCCGCGGAGCCGTAGCTCAGCTTGCCCGGCTGGGACTTGGCGTACGCGATGAATTCTTTAAGGTCGCGCGCGGGGACGCTTGGGTGTACCGTCAGCGCGTTAGGCGGTCCGCCGAAAAGTGCAATATGCGTGAAGTCGCGCATAGGATCGTACGGGGCTTTCTTCGACATCGTTGGTGCGGTTACGAGCGAAGCGACCCCGGATACGAGCAGCATGTAGCCGTCGGGTGGCGCCTTCGCTACCCTATCGGAACCGATCAGGTTACCTGCGCCCGGGACGTTTTCAACGACGAAAGCCTGCTTCATGCTCTCGGTAAGCTTCTGCGCAACAATCCGTCCCAGTATATCCGTGGTGCCGCCCGGAGCGGACGGTACGACGATGCGTACCGGTTTTGCAGGCCAAGCTTGCGCGGCTGCTGTCCCACAAGACAGTGATAATGCAATCAGCAAAGCGCGCAGACCAAGGCCGGTGAGCGATGATTTCATATTCATATTCATGAGAAATCTCCTAAGCAGATCAGAATAAATAGCAACAACGGTAATCTTATGGTTATTTTTAAAGTTCCGTTTAAACACAGTAGGTTGTTTTTACATCGTGACGATATGGCACACAATTGGCACAGTAGCGGCCCCGAAGGTGTGCTTATCCACAGGCTAGGGTGGTTGCGGTATTCTTGACAGTAGTCGGGGCTGGTGCGGTGTGGCGTCTTGGCAATTGCGCTGGGTAAGTGTGCCAAGAGTGTGCCAAGAGACACAAAAGAAAGCGGTCACTATCGTTAGAAACCGTATGAATACTGGTGGCGAATCACAGATTCGAACTGTGGACCTGCGGATTATGATTCCGTCGCTCTAACCGACTGAGCTAATTCGCCATGCAAGGCCGCAAATTGTCGTTTTTTATCCCTTCATTGTCAAGGAGATAGCCCTGATACCCGGTTGCCCATACCCCTTGATTCCGGCCTTGGCGGACAGCTTGGCAACGCCCTGTGGATCACCCCTATGCGCCCCGGAACGCCGGTGAGCGATGCTTCGGTCTGTGATGTGTTGGTCGTCGGTGCCGGGCTGAGCGGCGCAAGTCTGGCCTGTGCTTTGCGGGGAAGCGGATTACGAATTACCGTCCTTGAATCCTTGCCCCCGGCGGAGGCCTCAGCAAACTGGGACACGCGGATTTACGCTTTGTCGCCGGCCAGCCAGGAATTCCTTGCCAAGCTTGGACTGTGGGAGCAACTTGATCAGGGTCGCATTGAGCCGGTCCGCGCCATGCGGGTTTTCGGCGATGACGGTGAATCACGGCTTGAATTTTCGGCCTATGAGTGCGCGGTTGATCGCCTGGCAAGCATTGTCGAAGCGGGTGCGGTGCAACGAATGCTCTGGCAGACACTGCAGAGTGCACGCGAGGTTGAACTGCTGTGTCCGCAAACTGCCACGGAATTCAACTGGCATGACGAGGCTTGCGAAATCCGCCTGGCTGGCGGACGGCGAATCACAGCGCGGTTGGTGGTTGCCGCCGATGGCATGTATTCCGCGCTGCGCGCCGCCGCGGGCATCGCCGCGCAGATTGAACCCGCAGGCCAGCAGGGTGTGGTTGCGAATTTTTCCTGTTCGCTGCCGCATCGTGGTTCAGCGTTTCAGTGGTTTCGGGAGGACGGGGTGCTTGCCTGGCTGCCTCTTCCGGGCGGGCGCTGCTCCATGGTGTGGTCGGCCGGCGAGGACCATGCGAGCCGCCTGCTGGGCATGGATGAGGATTCCCTTTGCAGGCAGGTGGCACAGGCGGGCGATCACCGGCTCGGCGAAATGACACTGCTTGGCCCTGTGGCCGCATTTCCGCTGGCCTGGCTTGCCGTGCGCAATCGGGTTCAAGCCCGTCTGGCACTGATAGGCGATGCCGGTCACGTCGTGCATCCACTGGCGGGGCAGGGCGCTAACCTGGGACTGGGCGATGCCCGTGTGCTGGCTGGACTGCTTGTGACCTGCGCGGCGCGACGTTCCGACCCCGGCGATCTCTTGTTGTTGCGAAAGTTCGAGCGCGCGCGCGCGGAGCCTATACTCGCCATGCGTCTGGCCACCAAGGGCCTGAAGGGATTATTCGAGGCACGTTCGCCGGCGTTGGCGAAACTGCGCAATTTCGGATTGAACTTGACCGACCGGACAGGTGTCCTAAAGAAGATTCTCGCCCGCCATGCCATGGAATAAAACGATGCTGCGAATACTGCTTGCCGGTTCCATGTTTCTTGCTGCGCTGGCGCACGCTGACGAGGCCATCGTGCGGCAGTTGGTCGAGGCGCGCTTCTCCGCAAAAGTCGATGGCGTTCTCAAGACGGCCTATGGCGGGCTGTACGAGGTGCGGATGGGCGATACCCTGGTCTACACGGACGAGAAGGTTAGTTTTCTGCTGGTCGGCAATCTGATTGACGCAAAGACGCGCGCCAATATTACGGATGCCCGCAAGGAGAAGCTTTCGCAGGTTAAATTCGAGGATTTTCCGCTGGATGCGGCCATCAAGGTGGTGCGCGGCAATGGCAAAAATGTTTTCGCGGTTTTTGCCGATCCCAATTGTGGTTTTTGCAAGCGTTTCGAGCGCGATCTGGCCACGCTGCAGGATGTCACCGTTTATACCTTCCTTTATCCCATCCTGGACAACAGCAATGGCGGTGATTCCATGCGCAAGTCAAAGGCCATCTGGTGCGCCAAGGACCGCGGCAAGGCATGGATGGATCTGATGCTGAAAAACGTGTCGCCCATCATGGTGGGCAATTGCGATACCTCGGCACTGCAACGCAATATGGAATTGGGTCAGAAACTCAATATCAGCGGCACCCCCACCAGTTTTGCTGCCAACGGCCAGCGCATTATCGGGGCCAGATTTCCCGAATTGCGCAAAGCCATAGAGGGGGCAAAAAACTGACGCCACTCAAGGCTGTGGCGGCTGCGAATTTCGCGGCCAGAGAACCCACATCTGTCCCTGTTGGCGCATGCGTCCGGCCTGAGCGCCGGCAGCCGCGCCAAAACCCCAGAAATAGTCGGCGCGCACGGCACCGCGAATGGCTCCCCCGGTATCCTGCGCGAACACCAGGCGCTGCAATGGCGTGTTGGTTCCCGGGACACTGGTAGCCAGGAACACCGGCACACCCAGCGGAACGAAGCGGGGATCAACCGCGATAGACCGCAGCGGCGTCAGGGGCGTGCCCATGGCGCCCGGCGGACCCAGCGCGGGATCGGCCGCGCCGCGAGGCAATTCCCTGAAAAACACATAGCTCGGATTCTGGCCCAGCAATTCGGCGAGGCGCGCCGGATTGGCGCGCGCCCAGGCCTGGATGCCCTGCATGGAGGCATCGCTTGCCTGCAGTTCACCGCGTTCAATCAGCGTGCGGCCAATCGATACATAAGGATGGCCGTTCTGATCCGCGTAACCCAGCCGCAGTGTTTCCCCGTTCTCGAACTGGATCCGGCCCGATCCCTGGATCTGCAGAAAGAACGCCTCGATGACATCGTCCACCCAGACCAGTTCCTTGCCCGCCAGCGGCGCGGCGCCCCGCTCGATATCGGCGCGTGAAAAATAAGGAACCACGCGGCGCCCGTCGATGCGCCCGCGCAGGCGCAGGTTGCGCAATTCCGGGTTGATGGACGATAGTTCAATCACCAGCAGATCATCCGGCGGCGCATAGAGAGGCACCTGGAAGCGTCCCTGCCGGGTGCGGCTGCCACGCAACAGGGGTTCGTAATAACCAGTGACCAGACCGGAGGTGTTGCCATCGGCGGCGGCAATCCGCCACGGCACAAAATGCTCTTCGAAGAACCTGCGCAGCAGCACCGCGCCTACATTCGCACCGGGCATCGCAGCGCAGGCTTCACGCCAGGCGCTCTGGCTGCGCAGGCGCTCGCAGGAAATGCGCAACGCGCCCCATGCGCCGGCAAGATCGTCTTCGCGCCAGCCCGGCAGGCGGGCAAAATCGACGGGTTCGAAGAGGTTGGCGCGGGGCAATTCCGCTGCCGGCTTTAGCGGCTCGGGAATGGCCGGACAGACAGGGCACACCGGGCACGGCGCCTGCGCCGGGCAGGCGGCAATTTCCGCAGGCCCCGGTGTGGCACAGCCGGCGAGCAGCATGGCAAGCAAAACAGCCCCGGCAAGCCCATAGGACCGTCTCATCCAGTGAAATGGGCCCGGGTGATGCTGCCGCGAGGGCGCGCTGTTTTTAAAGTAATGGAAAGCAACTGATTTCATCCTGAAAACCGCAGTTACCATAGGAGGATATCGTGGAAAGCCGCGTCAGTGCTGGCTCTTCGGCCAATTGACTCATATGCGGAGCAGTTCCTTTTAGGTGATGCCGATATCATGAAAAGGTCATTCCACATCAGGCAATTCGCAAGTTCTGGTCCGTTCAACTGCGTTTTTTAGGTTCATGGGTTCCGGATTCTGGATTTTCATTCTTGAGGGCGCGCTGGCGCTGGCGCTGCTGGTATTCATAGTCTGGTGGACGCTGCCCAAGCGGCCCAAGCGGCCCAAGGATAGGCAATAGCATTCGCAAATTCAGGTCGCCGGGCAGGATCATTGTTTTCTCAGGCGTATCAGCCGGAACCAGCCGCCAAACGCGGCGGCCTGATCGCTTTCCAGGCGCAAGCGCGGCGCCTGCGGTAACAAGGCCTCGAACACCACATCCAGCCGGGTGGCGAGCCTTGAAACCACAATGTTGGCGATCCGGCGCAAGGGCGCGGCTTTGCCAGGGCGCAGAAATTTGTCGAATACCAGCAGCGTGCCGCCGGGTTTGAGCACCCGCGCCGCTTCGCGCAAGGCGCGCTCCGGCGCGGGCACCACGGCGAGAATCAGGTGCATGAGCACGTGATCAAAACTTTCATCGGCAAAGGGCAGGCACATCGCATCGGCCTGCGCCAGCATGAGGTCATGTTCTCCCCGGGGAATCCGCGCAAGCATCGCCTGCGTGAGATCGCAGCCGACGTACTCACGATCCCTGGGCAACAGGGGCAGATCAAGGCCGGTGCCGATGCCGGGCAGCAAAACGCGCCTGCCCGGTTCCAGCGAGGCGATGCTGCGTTGCCTGGCTGCTGCGGTGGCACGCGCAATTGCCAAATCGTACAGCGGCGCAATCAGGGTATAGCTTTGCCGCAGCAAGGTGTCAGTGCAGCACGCGGGGTACGGACAACGTGAATTCCGGTATGGGCGCCTCGAATACGCTGCCGTCGTCGTCGACCATTTCATAGCTGCCGCGCATGGTGCCCACCGGGGTCGCAATGATGGTGCCGCTGGTGTACTCGAAACTTTCACCCGGTTTCAAAACCGGCTGCTCGCCCACCACGCCCATGCCGCGCACTTCCTGGACCCTGTTGCCGCTGTCGGTGATGATCCAGTGGCGCCCGATCAGTTGCGAGGTGACGCCGCCGGTATTGCGGATGGTGATGGTATAGGTAAAGACATAGCGTCCGGCCGCTTCATCGGATTGATCCGCCACGTAGCGCGTATTGGACGAGACCGTGATCTCGCGTGTTTTTTCTGAGGGTGTTTTATGGGTCATGGCTGGCATTGCACACGAAATCATCGCTCGTGGCAAGCCGCGTAAGCAGTTGCACAAGCAGCCGCGCAAGCAGCCGCACGCGTAGTTGAGGCAGCTTTGCGTGTCGGTGCGGTCCCCGTTCGGGAGTAATATCCGCGCATTCGATGAATTTCTCCCGGGGGTCTGCGTCGCAGGCAGCTCGGGACCTATGCCCATGCCTCAATACCGCATTGCGCCCAGCATACTGTCCGCCAACTTTGCCCGCCTTGGGGAGGAAGTGAGCGCGGTGCTTGCCGCGGGGGCGGACATGATCCACTTCGACGTTATGGACAACCATTACGTTCCCAATCTCACCATCGGGCCGCTGGTGTGCGAAGCCCTGCGGCCGGTGACCAGTGCCGTGATCGATGTGCACCTGATGGTCGAACCGGTGGACCGCATCATTCCGGATTTCGCCAAAGCCGGCGCCAACATCATCAGCTTTCATCCCGAGGCCAGCCGCCATGTTGATCGCACCATCGGGCTGATCCATGAGCAGGGTTGCAAGGCCGGGCTGGTATTGAATCCGGCCACGCCGCTGGATTGCCTGGACCACGTGCTCTCGCGCCTGGACCTGGTGCTGATCATGTCGGTCAATCCGGGCTTTGGCGGACAGAAATTCATCGACCATGCACTGGTGAAACTGGCTGAGGTGCGCAGGCGCATCGATATTGAAACCCGCAACAGCGGGCGCCAAATCCTGCTGGAGATTGACGGTGGCGTGAAGACCGACAATATCGCTGCCATTGCCCGCGCCGGTGCCGACACCTTTGTGGCCGGTTCGGCGATATTTGGCTCAGCAGACTACAAGGCGACCATCGCCGCGATGCGTGCGGCGCTGGCCGGCCTCACCCCGTGAGCGGCGCGGCGCAGGGCGCACCGGTTCGCGCGGTGCTGTTCGATCTTGACGGTACTTTGCTCGATACCGCAGGTGATCTGGCCTGCGCGGCAAATCGCATGCTCGCTGCCATGGGGCTGGCGCCGCGCAGCGAGTCGGAAATACGCGACTTTGTCGGCAAGGGCACGGCGAAATTGGTGGAACGCTGCCTTGCAGGCTCGAAGGTCGCGTTCGCGGATGCCATGGCCTTGTTTGATGCCGCCTATCGTGAGGAATCCGGTCGCAGCGCGCGGGTCTATCCCGGCGTTCGTGAAGGCATCGCCATGCTGGCCGAGGATGGCCTGCCCTTGGGTTGCGTCACCAACAAACCTGCGGCATTCACCCTGCCGCTGCTGCGCGACGCGGGGCTGGCCGCCCACTTTGCCGTGGTGGTCTCTGGTGACACTGTGGCGCGGCGCAAACCCGATCCCATGCCTTATACCCATGCCTGTGAACAATTAGCTGTTCCCTGTGCCCAGGTGCTGGTGGTCGGGGATTCCGCGAATGATGTCGAGGCAGCGCGGGCAGCGGGTTGCCGCGTGCTGTGCGTGCCCTACGGCTATCGCGAGGGCCAGTCGCTGGAGTCGCTGGCCTGTGACGCGGTGGTGGCCGATGTTCGCGCCGCTGCGCAATATGTGCGGGAGTTGAATCTGTCCGGGTTCAATTCCCCGCCCCTTGGGGCGGGGAAATTTATTGCGGAGCTTGCAGGATGACTCGTTTGCTGGAACAGATAGGCGCCGCAGTGGGGACTGCCGGTTTGTTGCAGGGCGCTGATGCGGTGGCAAGCGCCACCGACTGGCGCAAACGCTATTTCGGCAAGGCGCTGGCGGTGGTGCGACCTGAGAACACCGCTGAGGTTGCGCAAGTGGTGCGTCTGTGTGCCGAGTCAGGCACGGCAATCGTGCCACAAGGCGGAAACACGGGGCTGTGCGGTGGCGCCACCCCGGATGCGAGTGGCGCCCAGATTGTGCTCAGCCTGTCACGCATGAACCGTGTGCGCGCCATCGACACCCTGAACAACACCCTCACCGTGGAAGCCGGTTGCGTGCTCAGCGCCGTGCAGCAAGCCGCCGAAGCCGCGGGCCGGCTGTTTCCGCTCAGCCTGGCGGCAGAAGGCACGGCGCAGATTGGCGGCAATCTCTCCACCAATGCCGGCGGTACCGCCGTGCTGAGATATGGCAATACGCGTGAACTCACGCTGGGTCTGGAGGCAGTGCTGCCCAATGGTGATATCTGGGACGGCTTGCGGGGCTTGCGCAAGGACAATACCGGTTACGATTTAAAGCATCTGTTTATCGGCGCTGAAGGCACCTTGGGTGTCATTACCGCGGCAGTGCTCAAACTGTTTCCGCTGCCCCGCGCCCGTATCACCGCGGTTGCGGCGTTGCAGGACGCGCAGACCGCGCTCTGCCTGCTTGGCTATGCGCAGGAGCGCCTGGGCAGCCGGCTCACCGGATTCGAACTGTTCTCCGATCTGTGCCTGGGACTGGTGTTGAAGCACTATCCGGCGAGCGTCGCGCCCTTCGCCGCGCGCTATCCGCAGTATGTGCTGATCGAATTGTCGGATCTGGAATCCGAGGCTGCGGCGCGCCAGTCACTGGAGGATGTTCTGGGTGGTGCGCTGGAGGCAGGGCTCATCATTGACGCGGCGGTGTCGCAGAGCCTGGCGCAGTTCAAGGCCATGTGGTCGCTGCGCGACAATGTCTCCGAGGCGCAGGCCCATGAAGGACCGAACATAAAGCACGACGTCAGCGTGCCGATTTCGCGCATGGCCGAATTCATCACGGTGACCGATGCCGAGTTGGCAAGGGCGTTCCCGGGAATGCGCAATGTCACCTTCGGCCACCTGGGAGACGGCAACCTGCATTACAACATCTCGCCGCCCGAGGGCGTTCCCCATGCCGATTTCGTGCGCCGTACCGAAGAGGTCAATCGCGTGGTGCACGACAGCGTGGCGCGCTTCAATGGCTCGATTTCGGCCGAGCACGGCCTTGGCCAGTACAAGCGCGAGGAGATCACCCGCTACAAGTCTCCTGTGGAGATGGAGATGATGCGCAGCATCAAGCGGGCGCTGGACCCGCAGGGAATCATGAATCCGGGCAAGGTGCTCTAGTGTCAGCCATGGCGGGCCATGCGGGTGTTTGCATGATGCGGCCGGGGGCGGGAACGCTGTTTCCACCCGGCGCGGGCCGATGCCTTAGCGGAATTGCCGATTTTGGAGGGATGCAGCGATGAAGCCTCGAGCGGAGGTAATTTCCGACGCTTATCTGGGCGAGCAGAAAAAATTGCACCTGAACCCGGATTACGGAATAGCGTCCATTTTTTTTGCACCGATGGTCAAGCAGTTGATGGATCAGGCACAGCCAACGTCGCTTTCCGACTATGGTGCCGGCAAGCAGAATCTGATCAAGGCACTCAAAGAAAAGTTTGGCGTCAGCATCGACTACCGGCCCTACGATCCGGCGTTCCCCGAATATGGCGAGCCCAGACCGGCGGACCTTGTCTGTTGCATAGACGTGCTTGAGCACATAGAACCGCATCTCTTGGACAATGTTCTGGACGAGTTGCAATCGATCACGCCCAAACTGGGTTTTTTCAGCATTCACACCGGGCCGGCGGTAAAAGTGCTGTCGGATGGCCGCAATGCGCACCTGATTCAGGAGCCCTCGTCCTGGTGGTTACCCCGCTTGTGCCAACGCTTTGAAATCGAGGCGCTCAACGGCACAGCCGGCGGGTTCTTTGTTCTCGTGTCGCCGAGACGGGGTGGCTGAGGATATACTCAGCACCTGTTCCCTGAACTGCGTTTCCCCGAAATGAACTGCTTGTGTATTGAAAACCGCACTGAAATCCGCAAAGGCTGGCGCTGCTGGCGTTGCTGATTTCGCGCCCGTATGCGGGCGCACGCCGAGCGGGTTTTCAAGCAGCACAATGTTCAGGAGCAGTTCATGAATCAAGCAGATTTCGACCGGTTCGCCGCAGCCGGGCATAACCGGATACCCCTTGTCCTTGAAACCTTTGCGGATCTGGACACCCCGCTCTCGCTGTACCTCAAACTCGCCGACGCGCCCAACACCTATTTGCTCGAGTCAGTGGTGGGCGGCGAGCGCTTCGGGCGCTATTCCTTTATCGGTCTGCCGGCGAGAACCCTGCTGCGCGCCCATGAGCGGCGGCTTGAGGTGCTGCGCGATGGCGCCGTCACTGAGACCTTTGAAGGCAATCCGCTGGATTTCATCGCGGAATATCAGCAGCGCATGCGCATCGCGCCGGTGCCGGGCTTGCCGCGCTTCAGTGGGGGCTTGAACGGCTATTTCGGCTATGACACGGTGCGCTATATCGAGCCCAAACTCGCGGCAACGCGCAAGCCCGATCCACTGGGCACGCCGGACATCCTCCTCCTGCAGACCGAAGAGCTGGTGGTGGTGGACAATTTGCGCGGCAAGATTTCGCTGATCGTGCACGCCGACCCGGCGGAAAACGGTGCCTTTGAGCGGGCACAGGCGCGCCTGCACGAATTGCGCATGAAACTGCGCAAGCCCGTTGCCTTGCCCCTGCAGCACGCCAGCGCGCCCACCGGCACCAGCACCAATTTTGCGAAAGACGATTACCTCGCCGCCGTGGCGCGCGCCAAGCAGTACATCTTCGACGGTGACGTGATGCAGGTGCAGATCGGCCAGCGCATTGCCAAACCCTTCACCGATTCACCCCTTGCGCTGTACCGGGCGCTGCGCTCGCTGAATCCCTCGCCTTACATGTATTTTTATCACTTCGGTGATTTTCACGTGGTGGGTGCATCGCCTGAAATCCTGGTGCGCCAGGAACGCGGCGAGCATGGCACCACCGTGACCATTCGCCCGCTGGCGGGTACCCGAGCGCGCGGCGCAACGCCCGAGGCCGACCGCGCGCTGGCTGAGGAACTGCTCGCTGATCCCAAGGAAATCGCCGAGCACGTCATGCTGATTGATCTCGCGCGCAACGACATCGGCCGCATCGCGCAGACCGGGTCGGTCAAGGTGACAGACCCATTGGTGATAGAGCGCTATTCCCATGTGATGCACATTGTCTCCAATGTCGAAGGTCTGCTCAAGCCCGGCATGAGCGCGCTGGATGTGCTGCGTGCCACCTTTCCCGCGGGCACGCTGAGCGGCGCGCCCAAGGTGCGCGCCATGGAAATCATCGATGAACTGGAGCCGGAAAAACGCGGCATCTACGGCGGCGCGGTGGGTTACCTCGGCTATCAGGGCGACATGGACCTGGCGATCGCCATACGCACCGGCGTGATCAAGGACGGCGTGCTCTATGCGCAGGCCGCGGCCGGGATCGTTGCCGATTCGGTGCCTGAGAGTGAATGGCAGGAGACAGAGAACAAGGCGCGTGCGCTGCTGCAGGCGGCTGAACAGGTGCAGGCCGGCCTGGATGAAGCGGATTGAGGCGGCGCCGACCATGCTGCTGATGATCGACAATCAGCACATGGTGTGGCGCGGACGGGTCGCCATTGGTCACCGAATCCACTGGCGTCAGCGATGGGTAGATGGGCTCGCCCATGCTGCGAACGGCGACCCGTTGATCCGTGGGGAATGTCTCGCGCGTGCCTGCGGCAGCCTTACCACCTTTTCCAGCTCACACAGCGCCTGGCCGTCTTTGACCGACAGCACGCGCCAGATTTCGGTCAGGCTGCCGGTTTTCTTCGCCACTCGCGCATTGCGCCTGATGCGCGCACCGAAGATCGGCACCACTTCTGGCTGATGCTCCTCGAACACCAGACCAAAGCGCGTGCGCTTCTTGAGCTTGGTGACTTCCTCAGCGATAAGCTGTCGCAAACCGGGTTCAGCGATTTCGGCGATTTTTTTCGATGCGAGCCATGGGGTTCGGTCTCTATTACAAGCGAGCGCTTTGGTCACGCGCAGCCCAGCCGGGCGCGCTGGTCGCGCATCTGGCGGGTTTGCTGGCGGCTGGTGTCTTCAGCATTGGCGGCGCAGTCGAGCGCGGCGCACAGTTGCGGTTGTGGCAAGTTTGCTTCCATCGTCAGCAATCCCGCAGTCAGGTCGGCGGCAAATTGCCGGTGGTCGTAATCATCCTGCCGGCCCAGAACCAGCCAGCTTTTGGCGCTGAGCGAACCGCCGATCAGGCCGAGATAAAAACCGGGGTACGGGTCGCCGTGGTAGCACGGCGGATTTTCCGGCCGGGCATGGGCGCGGCTGGTGAGCAGGCGATAGACGACGTTATCGGCATCGGCAGCGAGTACCAACAGATATTTGGTGTGCCAGCCGGCGACGTCTTGGTAATAGCGGGTGTGCCGAAATATCTGTCCCGGCGTAGCCAACGGGGTTGCGGGCATGGGTTAGCCCCGCGCGGTCTGGACAATCGCCTGGTGTTCGCGGGCAAATTCGAGGATGGCGGCGCGCTGCGGGTCGTCGGCCGTCAGAGACAAGGCGTAATCAATCGGCTGGTCAAAGCCACGCCCATTGTCCCAAACGTGCGCCCATGCGCCGTTTTCGGCATGGGTTACGTCAATCATGCGGTGCGAAAGTTCTTCGCAGTATTGCTCGGCCAAGCCGGCCATGATGCGCAGTTCGCGCTTGCTGAAATGGCTGTCGTCAAACTCGGCCTGTGCGGCAACGGTTTCACGCACAAAGTTGATTACCTTCTCCGGCTCGATGCGGATGGCCTCGGCCATGTCGGGCTCGGGGTCTTCCCATTCCTGTTCGAGCGCCACGGGTACCGGCCCGAATTTCCATGCGCGGTAGTCAAGCCCGGTCACACTGCGGCCCGTCTGGCGGAAATGCTCGAAATCAAGCAGGTAAAGCAGCTTGAACAGCTTGATTTTTCCAAGGTGGCGGGTGTGTTTGGCGAAGTAGATGACGGCGTTAATCATCTTTTCGCGCTCGTGGCTGACTAGCATGTTCTCCTCGTGGCGGCGTGACCGTGCAATGGGGGCGTCATTCAGGGGCAACGCAACGCTTCTACGGAAAAATTTTATCACGTTGGCCTGTTTTACTGCTTTGCGATTGGTCAATGCGATTGCATTCAGCATGGATTTGTCTCCATTGTGTCGCCGTGATGGCGGGTGCTTGAGGGCAAAAGTCGGCGTTGGCGACACGGCGATCAGTCGGCAAATGCCTTAATCTGGTACCTGGGACGGGTGCGTGGCTGCCGAGGCGGGAACGAGCAACGCCGTGCGAGCCGCCGCAGGCAGACCCGCAGGGCGGGCGGGGAACCATCATCCTAAAAACCGCAGTTGACACGGTGAAATTGCTCTAAAGAATTGACCCGCAAGGACATTCCTTGCCGCCCGAGGTCACCCCAAAGTCAACTGCTCCGCAGACGCATAGAATCGACGGAGACCCGCACCAGAACTGGATCTTGACGAGTTTTGAAAGTGGTCAACTGCGGTTTTTAGGTTAATTGGTGTGACCATGTGGCCGCCAGGCTGATCGTGCGTTAATTCAGCCGGTATGAATATGCATCTTCTTCCTGATCCGTTTTCTTCCAATCATCGTCTCTGACGCGTCTTCTTCGGGTTTCCTTGCGTCTTCTTCAGACTGTGCCTCAGGGCGAGCGCGTGGCCGATGTGGCTGCCTTTCTCGATCCTGTCGA
>JBCKLP010000002.1:0-62559 GCA_038903735.1 Burkholderiales bacterium
TTTGAGTACGATCATGTAGTCCCAGTTGTAATTGCGGCAGCGGGTGAACAGCGGACCATTGGGATACAGTCCGTCTAGCAGCAGCATCACCGGCAACCTGGGAAAGGCCTGTTTGATACGCGCGGCCAAGCGGTGAAAGGCGCGCAGCTCGCAGTCTTGTTTGTTTTGTGCGGCGTCGCCTTGCTGATAGTCGAGAAATTCGCTCATCAGCGGAATCACCATGCCGTTGGCAAAGCACAGATTGGCCTCCAGAACGTAGACCGAATACTGGTAACGGGCCTGCTCGGGCGTATCCTGTGAGCCCGATACCCGGCGCTCCTGCAGCGCATCGCACCACAAAGTAGCCCCGCACATCTTCTGCGTGCCGTCGATGGCGATGGGATAGCAGTTATTGATCCGGTAGTGGGCAAACTTCTTCTTGCGGATGAGCCGCTGGACTAGATCGAGATGGGCCTGCTCGATTTGGCTGACCTTGATCCTGGACAGCAGACGAAACAGGGTATCGGCATGCGGCAGACGGTCCAGTTCCGGGAACAGCAGAGGCAGGTTGTGCTCGAACATGGGCCGGGTGATCTCGGTGTTGGCATGCCGGCGTGAGCTAAACTGCAGAACGAACACCAGCAAGCCATAGAGCATTAAGCTGGTGAGCGCGTGCTGGATCTTTTTGGGGTTGCGCGGATCGTCGATTTGACGCAGTCGTTTGAGCAAAACCGGCCATTTGGATTTGATCAGGCGGGCTTGCTCTGTGACGCTGTGGATGCGCGCCTCACGCTCTTCGTCGATGCTTTGATAAGGGCAACGGCGACTGACCACAGCCGGCTCAGTGGGAAGTATCAGCCCCGCGGCCTGTTGTTGCTGGCGTAATTGACGGTACTGGTGTTTTTTTTTGCTGCGCTTGCTTGACTGCCTCTCGCGCCGGAGGCCGGCTCACTTTGCTCATGGCTCATGTCTCCTCTGGAGTTGCTCGGAACACAGCAGCTGACGGAATTGGCGCTGCAGCGGTTTGACAAAGATCAGCTTGGGCGAGCTGCGATAGTGCTTGCCGGGCCGCCTCAAACCGCGACCGCTGGTGTGTCCCAAGAACTGCCAGCCGGCGGCGCGATAACAGCTGCCCCGATAGTGGGCCGGATCGACAAAGCTCTCTAGCAGCAGCGGCTCAAATCCCCAGCTCGCTTGCCAGTCATCGGCCAACTGCCCTGCTGCCAGCTGGCCCAGCACATGACTGGCTAAATTCTCAACCCGTACCCAGGGATAAATTAGGAAACGATTGTTGTTAACCACCCACGGCAGGTTAGATAGCCGCTGCCTCGCACTCCAGCCGATCCAGCGGTCGCGTGGCTCAATGGCCTTGGCCGCACCACAAAACAGCACATAGCCCAGGCTTAAAGCAGCACTCTCAATGCGGTAGCGCGCCCAAAAGCCAAACGGCTTGCGATAGCCCAGCGGATGAAACTGTTCAAGGTAGGCGTTGCACAGCGCGGCTTCGTGCGCATCCACCAACAGACGCAATCGCACGGGCGCGAGCTCGGCCAAGCTGCACTGCAACGGCTCCCCGGGAGCAACCCGCAGCGGCGTTCGTGGCCGGCTCACCTGCGCACCACCGCGCGTGCTACGCGCCGGCAAGACAATCTCGCCACGCGCCTCCAGCCGCGCCAACAGCTTCGTGCACGCGTCATATTTGGGCCCACCTGCCGGCGTTAACCACCCCAGATGTTCGCATAGCGTGTAGGTCAGCTCCGTGCGACTCAACCTCGGCCAGCGCTTGATAAAACTACGGATGTAGGTAATGTCCTCGGCACCGATCTGGCGATTGGATTGCCACAGGCTCGACTCTTCAGGCGGCAGCATCGAGCGTAATTCCTCTTCAGCGGTATTTTCTCAGCCTTCATTGTGCCGAAGAAAATTCGGCTTGTTTAGCCCTTTCGCGACGAAATTTTATTCACCCCCCGTCCAAACCCTTATACCATCAGCGTTTCTTAACTCGTGCGTCGGGGCTGGGTCATTTACACTGGTGTCGACAGTGTCAATTGCCGCCCTAAATGGGAAGTGTCAAATGACGTCAGGCAGGATCTTCGCCGTGGATATGGCGTTGCCGAAGAAAAGAGCATCGTCCTCGTTTTCGCCGGGAGGCTGGTGAAAGAAAAGGGCGTGAACGAGCTGCTCAGCGCATTTGATCGATTGCGCTCCCTGCATGGTGATGCCGTGGAACTCCTGATAGCGGGGAATGTGCGCAAAAGCGACGACCCAAGGAATGAAAAGGCAAGCTATGGTAGAGCGATACTGGCACGGATCGAGGATACTCCCGGTGCACGTTGGGTCGGTAGCCTGGCGCCAGCCGACGTCCATGCATTTCTTGTGGTCGGCGACATATTCGTGATGCCATCTCTATGGCATGATCCCTTTCCAACTGTAATGCTGGATGCCGCGGCTGCTGGACTTCCCATTGTTGCCGCTGCACGTGGCGGCATCACTGAATTTCTGACGGGGTGCCCGGGATTTGATTCGACAATGCAGCCTGAGAATGCGGAAAGTTTGGCTGCTGCCATCGAAGGGTATATGGGAGACGCCGGGCAGCGTCAGGCAGGCGCCCACTGGCTGCGAAGCAGGGTAGAAATGCAGTTTGACTGGTTGCGGGTTTGCGCCGAATTTGAAGACTTGTACGACAGGTTACTGGTTGCGGGGCCATCCCAATGACCTATTGGCTCACCTCGGTGCCGTTCCTGCTTCTGCTGTTCATATTGCCCTTTCCCGGGACTGTGGCTCTGCGATTGAGCTGTCTGGCCGCGGCCTTTGCAATTGCCGCTTTTCTCTGGAAGAAAGCGGACCCGCCACCGTTTCCTTGCAAGGCAGTGCTTACGTTCTGGATAGGCGTCGCTTTTGTATCCCTCCTTTTCGCTGTTGACCTCAGCTATAGCCTGGGCGAGATCAAAAACGAAATTGGTTACGCGATGATGGCGCTATTTGCATTCTTTGTCGTTTCCCGGGACGAGCGCAGGGTGCTGCAGGGTTCGCTCGCGATTGTTCTGTCCATTGCTGTCATCTCGACGTGGTCTTTGTGGTTTCAGTTGCACCTTGGCTACTGGAAAGAGGACGCTGGACATGGAGGCGTCGCTGCATTTACCGGACTATTGTTGATGGCCCTTCCGGCGCTATTTATCCTTTGGCAAAGGCAACGACGTGTCAGGCCTTTCTTGCTGCTGGTCGCGGTATTGGCCCTGTTGGTGGGAGCGTATGGGCTCCAAAGGATGCTCTGGGTTGCGCTAGGGATAGAGATTGGCGTGTTGGTCATGCTTTTGCTTTTCAAGGGGAGTATGGGCATGAGTTGCCGCCGCGCGATGATCATTTTGACCGCGACGGTAATTTCTGTGGCATTACTTCTTCTTGTGGCGCAGACGACGCGTGTCGTCGTGAGCGGGCCCGAAGTCGAGATTCAAAACGACGTTCGATTGCGTCAATGGTCTGCGGTAATGGTGCGGATCCTTGATCAGCCCATGACCGGAGCGGGTTTCGGACGGAACGCCATGAAACTGGGGAGCCCCGATCTGGTGAATCCCGGTTCCCTGTTCTGGCACGCGCATAACCTGTTTCTCAATTACGGCCTTGCCATGGGATTGCCTGGAATGATTGCGCTAATGTCGGTGTTCGGCGGCTTGTTGCTTCAATACTGGCGCATGTACCGGAGTCCGAATCAGACACTGACCGTCCTGGGGATAGCAGGACTGCTGCTGGTCATTGGCGTTCTACTGCGTAATTTCAGCAACGATATGTTTCAGCGCGATTCGGCACTGTTGTTCTGGTCGATGAATGGGCTTTTGCTCGGTTACGGGTTGCGCCTATCGCGGAATGAAGATCAGACGCAGAAATGAAAATCGCTTTCTACAATGTCACTGCAACTTCCATTCATGGTGGACTTGAAACCTATTGTTGGGAGCTGGGGCGGGCATTGGCCCGACGCGGACATGAGGTCAGCATTGTCGCCGGCGATCGTGGCCAAGCCTGGCATCGGGAGGTCAGCCTGCATCAGTTTCCCTTCCGATCGGAAAAAGAATGGCCGGATCTCGGGGTGCGCTTTCGCAGACTGGCCGAGCGCCTGTCGTTTGCACGCACTTCCCTGGATCATCTGGTGGCCGCTGGGTACGAAGCGGTGATTGTCAATAAGCCATTCGACTTCCCGATATTGTGGCGCGCCAAGCAACGTGGTCTGGCTGCCAGGATCTTGTTTCGATCAGGCGGAACCGATTTTTTCCCTGGCGACCGTTGGTTTGCAAGTGTTATTCGACATTGGGTTTCATCCAGCCATTACAACGCCCGCCAGGTGCGGGAGCGCTACGGACGCCACGTAGAAGTCGTTCACAATGGTGTCGACCTTGACGCCTTCCAGCCGCTTGCCAAGGATGCGACGCAGCGCTTGCGTCTGGGCGCGGGGCCAGAGGACCTGCTTGTCGTCAGTGTGGGCCGGCTGGTCGGCTGGAAGGGGATTCGAATAATCATCGAGGCGCTGGCTGGAATTCCAGAGCACGTGTGCTATGTCGTGGTGGGAACGGGGGCCGAGGAGACAGCCTTGCGCTCGCAAGCGGCGTCGCTAGGGCTGACAAACAGGGTGCATTTTGCCGGGCAGATCGACCATGCCGATTTACCCCAGTTGCTCGCGCAATGCGATCTTTTTGTGCAACCCTCCATTGGCGAGGAAGCGTTTGGTATCAGCGTGGTCGAGGCAATGGCCTGCGGATTGCCGGTTCTTGCCTCCAATAATGGCGGCTTGCCGGAGATCATCATTGAGGGTGAGACTGGCGCTCTGCTGATGCCGGGTGACGTTCAGGTCTGGCGCGAGGCGATTGCACACCTTGCGGCCGATGCGCAGAAATTACGCGATCTTGGCGCGGCGGCCCGCTTGCGTGTAGAGGCCCATTTTAGCTGGTCGGCCAATGCACAGAAACACGAGGCAATCCTGGAATCTGGCGCATGTGCGGCATCCTAGGGGCGGCGACGGACACCGGGGCTGCAGTCAATCTTGACGCGGCGATTGACCGGCTTCATCACCGCGGTCCGGACGACTCAGGCAAATGGAGCGGACCGGGCATGCAGCTCGGCTTTGTTCGCTTGTCGATCCTTGATCTCTCGCCGGCGGGGCATCAACCCATGGCAAGCCCGGATGGCCGATTCATAATCGTTTTCAATGGCGAAATCTATAATTTTCGCGAATTGCGCGCGGATCTGGAGGCCTTGGGTGAGACCTTTCGCGGCCACTCCGATACCGAGGTCCTTCTGCGCCTGTTTCAGAGGGAAGGTTTCGAGGCTTGTCTGGCCAAGTTGCGCGGGATGTTTGCATTCGCGGTTTGGGACAGCATGGAACGCGTTCTTTATTGCGCCCGAGATCGCTTAGGGGTGAAACCAATGGTCTATGCGCAGACAGATCGCGGATTCCTGTTCAGCTCGGAGATCCAGGGCTTGTTTGCGCTTGCGCCCGAATTGTCGCGGCGACCCGACTATCAGGCGATTGATCATTATCTGACATTCCAGTACATACCCGCGCCAATGTCAGGATTCGAAGCCATCCGAAAATTGCCACCGGCACACGCGATGGTGGTGAAGGATGGCCGTATCCAGCGACTGTTCCGCTACTGGGATGTCGATCCATTCAAGCAAAGCCGGATTTCGTTTGGCGAAGCTTGTGAGGCCATCAGGGAGATGGTGCTGGAGTCGACGCGCTTGCGCTTGGTGGCAGACGTGCCTTTGGGGGCTTTCCTGTCAGGCGGGGTGGACTCATCGATTACCGTTGCCGCCATGGCACGATTGGGCGCTTCGCCTTTGGAGACATTTTCCATCGGATTCGAAGATGAGCGCTTCAACGAATTGCCATTTGCCCGGGAAGTCGCGGCGCACCTGGGCACAGAGCATCACGAGATGATAGTCAAGCCCGATGCGGTATCCATCATGCCGAAAATGATTGATCACCTGGGCGAGCCCCTGGCCGATAACTCGGTGATGCCGACTTATTACGTTTCCCAGTTTGCCCGGAGCCGGCTTACGGTGGCGCTGACAGGTGATGGTGGTGATGAGGTATTTGCCGGCTACCGCCGTTTCTACCAGATGCGCCGGATGGAGTGGCTGGCTGCGAGAGGCTTGTTGCCGGCGTGGCAATGGCTGCGAAAGTTGACGGTGGCTCTGGAAGACCGGGCCCGACCCGGCAGGCCCAAACGGGTGTTTCCCTCCAGCCGCGCCGATCAGATTTTGTCAATGGACGGAATCGACCGCTACAAGCATTTGCTGGCGTTTTTTCCCGATAATGAGAAAGGCAGCTTATATACGCCCGCCTTCCAGGAGCGTATCGGCATGTCGCGCACCAGCGCCTATCTGGCAGGACATTTTGACAGGCCGGGAGCGGATCTGCTCAATCGCTATCTTTATCTGGATATGAAGACCTATCTGCCCGAGGACATTCTGTTCAAGGTGGATATCGCCAGCATGGCAAATTCACTGGAGTGCCGCTCGCCATTCCTGGATCACCGGTTGATTGAATTCGCGGCATCATTGCCGGGAAGTTACAAGCTTTCGGCCCGGGGGCGCCACAAGCATATTCTCAAGGAAGCCTTCAATGACTGGCTTCCCCCGGGTTTCATGGACAGGCCCAAGAAAGGGTTTTCAGTCCCGCTGTCACGCTGGTTGCGCGAGGATCTCGCACCCATGATGCAGGATCTGTTGATCGGGCAGAAACGGCTTGCGCCCTGGTTCGAACAGAAGGCCATCGAGCGCTACGTGAGCGAACATGTCTCAGGCAAGGCGGGGCACAGCACCCGATTGTGGCCACTGTTCGTGCTTGCCTTGTGGATAGAGCGCTTTCACGTGCCAGTCTGAGCTGCAGATGCAGAAGATCGTTGCCCAGCTTAATCTGCAGGAAAGCCTTGGGGGTGGCGAGGTCTACACGCGTTTCCTGGTTACGGCCTTCCACGAACTGGGTTGGAAATCACGCGTTTTCGTCAACCCGCGGGCGAACTTCTGGCCGGACTTGCTGCCGGCGGATACGGAAATAGTGAGATTCGAGTCAATTGCCCAGCTCGAAAGCAGCGTGTCAGAAAATACCTCGATGCTGTTGACGCACTCGGCGCTTGACGCGCCCGCGGCGCAACGCCTGGCAAAGCTGACCAGCTTGGTCGCTATATTGCACATGCCATTGTACGAACGGCTTCCAGGCGGGCTGCCGCATTACCATCGGCTCATGGCGGTATCCCGGCATGTTGCGGACAGCGCCCGTGCCCGTGGACTTGATTCGGTATCGCCTGTGGAGCTTTTGGGTGTGGCCGATTTGCAGCCGCGGGGTCCTTCGGAGGCCTTGATCAAGCGCAGTTGCTATGACTGGGATCGCAGAAAAATCCGCGACAGGATAATGGGCTGGATGGCCTCGCTTGTGCCGCGCGTTGACACAGGTATTGCTTTTGAACCTGCGGGTGGCGCATTAACTCTCGGAATCGTCTCGAGGCTTACGCCGATCAAGCAGTTTCCCTTGATGTTCCGGTATTTGGCCCCGGTCATTGCGATGCAAGCGGAGGTGCGTCTGGAAATATTCGGCAGTGGCGGCTATGCGTCGGTTCGTGACCTGCGTAGGGCATTAAGACCCTGCGCTTCCCAGGTCCGTTTCTGGGGCCATCAATCCGATGTGCAGGCGATTTACCGGCGGCTTGACTATGTGCTTTCCGGGTTGCCGGAAAAAGAGGCCTTGGGGCTGAATTTGATCGAGGCGCAGGCCTGCGGCACACCCGTATTGGCGGTGAACGGGCCGCCATTCACGGAGACAGTGGTCGACGGCGAGAGCGGTTTCCTGTTTGAGGACCCGCGTAACGATGGGGGCAAGGATTTTGCCGCGCTGTTACAAGGGTTGCGGAAGGGTAAAACCAGGCCCCACCCTAGCCCAATGTCTGCGCACCTTCAACGCTTTTCAGCGGAAGCATTCAGGACCCACCTGGAAAGTGCTCTGGAAGGGCTTTAGGGCCATGCATATCCTATATCTGCATCCCAATGCCTGGACCGGGGAATATGCCGTACTGAATGAATTGACTCGACAGGGACACAGGCTCAGCGTGCTGGAGGAGAAACGTAAGCTGGGCGCGGCACGCTTGCTTTTGACGTACTTCCGCAGCAAAGACGATGGCATTGAAACCCTCTGGTATGACCCGGGACGGGGGATCGAGAAACTGCTGACCTGGCCGCTGGATCGATGCGTCAAAAAGGGCTTTGACGGGAGAAATCTTGTGCATCGAATGTGGATGATCCGCGCCGCGGTCAATCACTTTCGCCCCCAGGCAGTGATTTCGAGTGAGGGATTCAGTTACGGCATTCCGGCGGCATTCCTGAAACGGATTGGCCTGTTACGCCCCCCATTACTCACCAGTTTTATCGGGGGAGACATTCTGGATTGTCCCGAGGCTGAGGTGGGAAAGCGCCGCGACGGCAGCACGGGATGGCTGATCCGCGCAGCGCTCGCGACACCGGAGCTGCTCCGACCGGTGTCACCGCTGGTTGGAGAAAGCCTGCGGGCCGAAGGTGCTGACCCCGCCAGGATGCACGTTATTCCCAGCCATCTGGTACTTGATTCGCAAACTGTCATTAGCTTGCATGCCCGTCGTGACGGGTTGCGGGATGTGATCCGGCGTCAATACGCCATTCCAGCGGGCGCCCCCGTGTTGGTTACTTTGGGAGGAAATCAAAAGGGCAAAGGCATCCAGTTCCTGCTGGAGGCCTGGCCCCGCATACTGCAGGCAATGCCTGGGGCGCGCTGGCTGCTGTGCGGACCGCGTGATCCCTGGTACAGACGTGAAATTGAACCGCGGATAGCCGAATTTCCAAGCATCATAAGCACTGGCACGCTGTCGGGAGACGCAGTTTTCGAACATCTGGCTGCGGCAGACCTGCACGTTAATCCTTCCCTGTGTGAAAGCCTGAACATGGTGACCGTAGAGGCCGCCGCCGTAGGGACACCCAGCATCACCAGCGATGGCGCGGGTATCGCGCATTGGGTACGACAGTACAACGCCGGATGTGTGGTGCCGAGGGGGGATGTCTCTGAACTGGCCGATGCTATAATTGCTGCGCTTCAATCATCTGAAACGCGCCTGCGATGGTCAGAATCCTGTGTGGACCTGGCCAAGGAATTCTCGGTGGAACGGGTAGCGCGAATGCTCGTCGAATGCTTCGTTTCCCTCCCCCATTTGCCAGCCAAAAAATAACGTGACAGTCACCCTCGGCCTGCAAACCGGGCACGAATCCTCTGCGGCAATCTTCGAGAATGACCGCCTGGTTGCGGCGGTCTCCGATGAGCGTTTGTCCCGAATCAAGAATGATGGTGGTCGGCTGTCCGATCTGGCCATCAACGAAGTACTGAAGATCGCCGGCTTTCAGCGACAGGACGTCGACTCGCTGGCTTTGCTCTACACCTTCTTTCCGGAGGAGTATTTCCAGCGCGAAACCTGGGTGAAGGAGATCGAACGCCGGTTGCATCGCGCGAGGCGAAAACGAGCCAACGGCGAACGGCCACAAATGCTGCTCAGCAATTTCATTGACCGCCTGCACGCACGCGGCAAAAAATTTGAGGCGCATTTTCATCGGAATGAGTTCCTGCAGAGGGAGGGTTTCCCGCAGGCCCGAACCGCGTTTTACGACCATCACGACTCCCACGCCCTACCGGCCGCCTACTATTCTGGATTCCGGCGGTGCGCGGTTTTCACCATGGATGGCAACGGTGATGCGAATATCAGCCATACCTCCGGAGTCTGGGCGGACGGACATTATCGGCGCGACCATCAGACCGATGCTTATGGCGCATCACCCGGAGTCTTTTACGGGGCAATTACCGAGTTGCTCGGATTTCGTGTCATGCGCCACGAAGGCAAGGTCGTCGGCCTTGCGGCCATGGGAAACCCGGCGATTCTGCATGCGCAGTTAAGCAGGGCGCTGCATGTATCCGAGGATGGGCGTCGGTTTGCATCCGATTTCACTTCGGAAGAAGAACGTTATCGGTTCCTGAAACAAACCATTGCCGGGCATGGCCGCGAGGACGTGGCGGCTGCAGCCCAGAAAGTGCTGGAAGACGCGGTAGTCGCCCTGGTCAGGCGCTATCTCAACAGCAGCGGAGAGCGATGTGTGGCTTTGAATGGCGGCGTTTTCGCGAATGTCAAACTCAACCAGCGAATCGCTGAACTCGATGAAGTTGAGAAAATATTTGTCTTTCCGGCAATGAGCGATACCGGCAATTCCATCGGCGCTGCGTTGCTGGACATGGCCGCACAGGACGCGACAAAGTTGCAGAGATACTCGCCACTGGAGCATGTATATCTGGGTCCGGAGTTCAGCGATGACGAGATCGCCGCCGTCCTGGCCAGTTCCGGTGTGCCGTCGCAGAGACTGAATGAGTCCGCGTTGATAGAGCGATCAGCGGCCACGATTCACGAAGGACGGGTGCTGGGCTGGTTTCAGGGCCGGATGGAGTTCGGTCCACGGGCATTGGGAAACCGCTCCATGCTGGCACGGGCGACCGACACCCGAATCAACGATTGGTTGAACGTGCGCCTCGAGCGTTCCGAATTTATGCCCTTTGCACCCAGCGTGCTGGCCGATCATGCCGATGAAGTGTTCATCGGCGTGGAAAAGGCACGGCATACGGCGGAATTCATGACCATCACCTTCGATGTCCGAGCGGATTGGCGAGCGCGGATTGCGGCGGTTGTGCATGTCGATGGCACTGCCCGGCCACAACTGGTGCGCAAGGAAACCAACCCGCTTTATTACCGGCTGATAGACGCGTACCGGCATTTGTCAGGAATTCCGCTGGTACTCAATACCAGTTTCAATGTGCACGAGGAACCTATCGTGTGTTCGCCCGCCGAAGCGGTACGAGCCCTGGTCGAACGCCGGGTGGATTGTCTTGCTATCGGCGCGTTTTTTTGCGAGGCGCCATGAGCGCCGTTAACGGACTCCCCAAAGCCCTCGCAGTAGACGATCTTTACCCCGCGGTGCTCGCTCAATTTGATGCCGTTCGTGGTGCAGCAGGCGGATTACGGGTGCTGGATGTGCCCGCGGGACAGGGCGCATTCGCCAGAGAGCTGCTCGGCCATGCTTGTACACAGATCGACTGTCTCGATATCAATTCGGACCCATTCGTTTTTCGGGATCCGCAGGTTCGTTTTTTGCAGCATGACGTCATCAATCCCCTGCCATTTCCCGACGGGCATTTCGATCATGTCTTCAGTGTTGAGGGCATCGAGCATTTTGAGAACCCCTGGACCTTTGTGAAGGAATTGTGCCGAGTGCTGAAACCGGGCGGCTATCTGCTGCTCACCACGCCCAATACCTTCTCCGTGGATGCACGGCTGAAGTATCTGCTCTCCGGCTATTTCCCGCGGTTTCGGCCCCTGATGCAGGAACCGGACAAGGTCATGAACCAGCCGGTGGATGATGCGCATATTGCTCCGATATATTTCTGGCAACTCAATTTTTTCCTTCGCCAGGGGGGTGTCGACATCACTGGCGTAGCAACCAATGCGCTGTTGAAAAAACCGCAATGGGTAAAGCGCAGAATGGAAGCCTGGCTGGCATCCTTGATAAGGCGCAATATTGTCCGCCGTGGTTTTCCGGACTTGGGCGTCAGCTCCGAGGCCATGCTCTATGGTGATTGTCTGGTGCTGGCCGGCAGGAAAAGACTGGCGAGCGTGGCGTGAATCTGCTCTACGCTTTTCCTGAACCCCTGCCGCTGCCTCGGGCGCGAGGAATCCAGGCAGTACATACGGTGGCTGCCCTCGCTGAGGCCGGTGTACAAGTCCAATTCTCCTACGTAACTGCGGGCGAGGATCCATTCGTGCATTACGGCCTGGTCAGGCCCGATGGCGTTCAACTGCTGCCTTTGTCGCGGTCCCTGCCTTGGCCACTGGAGAGGGTGCATAGCAATCGTCTGTTCGCCGCCCGCCTCGACCGCAGCATTGATCTTGCGTGCGTTGCGGTGATGGTGCGTCATATCAAACTGGCGGCATGGCTGGCAGATCATCCGAAACGCCCAAAATGGCTTTACGAGGCACATGAAGTGTTTGCTGATACGGCACCGGGCACTCAGGCCGGGCGGCGCAGGGAGGAGGAGTCGCGGGTTTTCAAGTCGGCAGCAGCCGTGGTGGCAAACTCGGCCGCGACGGCACGACGACTGGTTGAGCTTTACGGCGAGCCGGCGGCCCTTGAAGTCATTCCCAACGGGGTAGTGAGGCCTGAGTATCTTCCCGACAAGGACTGGAGTAACGCGGGCAAAAAGATAGTGTACGCGGGCAGTCTGTTCCCCTGGAAGGGCGCCGCCGATCTGGTGGCTGCCGCTTCCAGCCTGGCGGGATGCAGCATCGAGATCATCGGTGGTGAGGATGCGGCAATTGAGTCATTGCGAGCGCAGGCGCCCAGGGCAGGCGCCGAGCTTCGATTTGCCGGCCGCTTGCCCCATGCCGAGGCAATGCAGCGGGTGTTAAGCGCGTGCATCGCAGTGTTACCCAATCGGGCGGATACTGACAGCGGGTTCACCTCGCCAATCAAGCTATTCGAATATATGGCGGCCGGTTGCGCCATAGTTGCCTCGGACCTGGCGCCCATAAGAGAGATTCTTGATGAGGATGAGGCAATCTGGACGCGCCCCGGAGATTCCGCGAGCATTGCCGCAGCAATTGCCACTCTGGTCGGAAATCCCGATCATGCGCGTCGCCTCGGTGAGAAAGTGAGTCTGAAATCCCGGCAATACACCTGGAAGGCGCGGGCCGAGCGCCTGAAATCATTGCTGGAAAAGATGGGCGCGCCATCATGAGCCTGCGCGGTTCGCCCAAGTTTCTGGTCATCCGCAGAGACAATATTGGCGACCTGGTGTGCACCACACCGTTGATCGCCGCATTGCGCAATCTTCATCCCCAAGCCTATATCGGTGCGCTGGTAAACAGCTATAACCGTGATATTCTTCATGGAAATCCGGATGTTGACGAGGTATTTGCCTATACCAAGGCAAAGCACCGCGGTCCGCATCGCAGCCTGTTGGGCGTATTCGCGGAGCGCGCACAGATGCTCTTTGGGTTGCGTCGCAGAGCAATAGATCTTGCGATTCTCGCGGCGCCCGGATTTCAGGCGCGCTCGCTGCGACTGGCCCGTTGGGCGGGTGCCCGGCGCGTGCTGGGATTTGTTGACGAACATGGAGCTGGAAACATCGATTTGGCCGTGCCCTACGCCCCAATGCCGGGGTTGCACGAAGTGGAAGATGTCTTTCGGCTGGCCCCGGCGCTGGGGGTGGAGGGTGGGCCTCCGCCCATGAGAGTTTCCGCGGATCCGGACAGACTGGCAGTGATACGCGCCAGGATAGCCGGGCGATTCGATGCCCGCCAAGGGCCCCTGATTTGCCTGCACATCAGCGCACGAAAAACCTCGCAACGCTGGCCGGCAGAATGCTTTGTGGCTTTGGCAAAACGCCTGTGCAGTGAATTTGACGCAAGACTGATGCTGGTCTGGGCGCCTGGCTCGACAGTGAATCCCCTGCACCCCGGCGACGACGAGAAGGCAGATAGGATATCGGGCGCTCTGGATGCAGACCTTCTGCTTGCGTATCCAACGCGGGAGCTTGGTGATCTGATTGCCGCGGTGGCCGCGAGCGATCTTGTGATTTGCGCTGATGGAGGCGCCATGCATATTGCCGCAGCGCTGGGCAAGCCTATCGTCTGCCTTTTCGGGGATTCCGCCGCAAGCCGCTGGTATCCCTGGAAAACCAGATACGAGTTGCTGCAGCCACCCAGCAGGGACGTCAGGGATATAAGTGTCGACGAAGTAATGTCGGCAATGCGCCGGGCCTGGGTCCCAGTGCGAGGGGTTTGATCGTGGACACGAGATCAGGCAAGTCGGGGGACAAAGCCGTGGTGGTCTGGCTGCTGGCGTGCTGTTTTCTGGTGTTCGCAATGATTGTAATCGGTGGTATCACCCGGTTGACACATTCCGGTCTTTCCATTGTTGAATGGCAGCCTGTTGCGGGAACGCTGCCGCCCCTTAGCGAATCGCAATGGCAGGAAACCTTTGAAAAATACCGATTGACGCCGGAATACCTGCAGGTCAATCGTGGTATGAGCGTTGAGGCATTCAAGGCCATTTTCTGGTGGGAGTACATACACCGCTTGTTGGGCCGGCTCATTGGCATTGCATTTTTGCTTCCACTTATCTGGTTCTACTGGAAAGGCTGGATAGAACGCCGCCAAATTCCCGGGTTACTGGGTATATTTGTGTTGGGTGGCCTGCAGGGCGCGATGGGCTGGTACATGGTGGCGTCGGGCCTGGTGGACGACCCGCGCGTCTCGCAGTACCGGCTTACCGCGCATTTGAGTCTTGCATTTCTAATCTACGCGGCCATGCTTTGGGTCGCTCTGGAAATTCGCCATCCGCGCGGACCTGCCGCCGAAAATGCAGGAGGGCGATCAACCCTGGTTCGACATGCCTGGGGGATACTGTTCCTGATTAGCATGATGGTGATAACGGGCGGTTTTGTGGCCGGCATCCGCGCGGGATTTGCCTATAACACCTTTCCCCTGATGAACGGGCACTGGTTTCCCCCGGAACTTTTTCTGCTCGAGCCGTGGTATTTGAATTTCTTCAATAACATGGCAACTGTACAGTTTGATCACCGCTTGTTTGCCTGGATGCTGGCGTTTGTGGTTCCCTGGTTCTGGTTGCGGATTCAGAAATCCAGCGTTCCACCGCGGGTGCGGCTTGGATCGCATTGGTTGCTGGGATTGCTATTCCTGCAAATATCCCTGGGTATTGCAACGCTGCTTCTGGTCATGCCCTTGCCATTGGCCGCGGCCCATCAGGCGTGCGCAGTATTGGTACTTTCTGCTGCAATATACGAACTACAAGCATTGCGTTGAATCGCCAAAATTCGGGAATCCGGTGCATCGAATCCTTTAACTGTACGCGGGGCATCGTCGTTTGGCCTACTGCAAGGCCTTATCCACACGATTCGATCTGTCCCTGTTCAAATGGAAAGGCTGCATAACCATTTCTACTGCAGACTTAAATCATTTACTGCGAGCGGGACATCGTCCGGCTCCAGCATTTCTGCGTATTGGAGCGAGATCAATTCAGGGCCATAACGTTTACGGACACTATCCGTATACTGAATCGGCACCGTTGGTAATGCAAACAAAAAGCCAGCCAGCTCATCGATGATTTTCTGCGATGGGGAGCCATCGCTTCGTTGTAAGTTCAAGACCGCAGGGTAGTCGGAGAGCGCCTCGGAAGCCGTGTCCTTGGCAATACTGACAATATTCAGTATCGGTTTCCCCACCGCCATGTACTCCACGACTTTGCTGGCCAGCTGTGCATCTGAATCATTTCCGATATTAACCAGCACATCTGCATTTGCCATGGCCTGATGAACGACGGAGCGAGGTACCAAACCATGAATGAAAACGGATTCGCGCATCATTTCCGAATATGTTTGCAACTCTTCTCCACAATCATTCACCGAGCCGTAAAAGTGTAGTTCAAGCTTCTTTTGGGGGTAGGCAGCCTTCAACTCAGAGAAACAAGCCAGCAAGAACCGCGGGCTACGCAGGGTGCGGTACAGGGTGCCGATAAATACTAGTTGCAAATTATCATCGTTATACCTGGTTCGCTGTGGAGTCTTCGGGAGCGACATCAAAGGTGGGATAACACGAACCTTATTCTTGGAAATCGAGAATTGGTTGCGGTAAAGTTGTGCGGTTGACTCCGTGGTTACACTAATGGCGTCGGCTCCCGCGATCACCTTACGCTCGATATGGAGGCTCAACCATCCATAAAACAGACGGTTGTAGGGCGGGGCAGCTTTCAACCCAGAATATGGGTCACTGATATCTACTAACCACTTCACGGATGGCGCTCCCGCGACCGTCCGCATTGCAACCAAATGTCCTGAAAAGGGGTGCGAGGTTGAGATGATCCAGTCGAACTGCTTTTCTTTGTGAAGCGCGCGAGCAACCCGAGTTGCAGGCCATACCCAGCCGCAGGCATAGTCGGGCCAATAAAGCGCACGCCAAAGCGTTCTTACGCACGTTCGGATCACGTTACGCAATAAACTACTTGGCGAATTCATGTGCTTAAGACCTTGTGGGGCGCCAGGCACCACGCGCTTTGAAGCATCAAGCAGCAAATCCGCTACGCGGTAAATAGTGACTCCATCCACTATTTCAGTTGGGCCCGGAGCTGAGGCGCACAAGAGGTGCACTTCGTGACCGAGCCCCACCAACTCTTTGGAGACTGCGGACCAACGAAATGCACGGGGAGTGAGGTCTGGCGTATATGAGTGTGTAATGACAAGTATTCGCATTGGCAACAATCACATCTTTGACGCGATGCGCCCGTAAGCAGGAGAAAATGCCAAATTGTTCGGCGCCGGGTCGGTAACGGGCAAACCATTGGGAGAGAAATCCAATACAACGATGCGATCAACTTCAAGGGAAACGATACGGTAGATCCATTCTCCATAGCCAGCATGGCGGCCAATGAAGCCTTTAGGGCCAAAATAGAGACATTCTCCTTCGGCTGCGCCCCGCAGATCGAACTCGCCCAAGTCAAGATTGGCCGGCTCCCGCGTTTCGGAACGGGGCACATGGTGGGCGCTAGCGGAACGGTAGTCGTTGCGGCGCTTGGGCAAGGCGGTATAGATGTAGGTGCCCGGGTCCCGAACTTGGTCGGCACCGTCGATCATGAGTTCCAATGCTAATTGATCGCAATGAGCGTGCGCGCCGAGGCCGGCCAAACCGATTTCGCCGCAGCGGATGGCGAGGTAGAGTCTAGGGCTTTTCACCAGATGGCAGCCCATGCCCGCGAAGCGCCGCAGACTCAGTCCGTCCAAGAGGCCTGGTGTAGATAAGAATTCGCTGCGCTGACGGCAAGCTCCCGGACAAGCTTGGGCCAGGGCATGCAGTTCCTGCCAGACAGACGTGTCGCCCACGGGCACCGGTGACTTTGCTTCCCTCATGGTCTGATGTGCTGGCTGGCGTTGAGCTAAGAGCATCAGCAACTCCGCACCGATTTCCGTCGGACGGCAGCCAAGAAAAGCCTCGGCTGCGGCAAGAAAGCCGCTGTGGTCCAATGACCAAGCTGGATCATCTGGATTACCCCCAGCACGTTGCTGCTCGCTGTCTGCTAGTGTCAAAAAACGGCCGCTGTCGTTGTCACCAAACTGGGTGACAAAGCCATCCGGCCGGGTCATGGCCCGGGTGAAAGCCGTCATGCCGGCAACGCGCTCCCGGCACCAAGGCGGCACAGGACCGCTACGCTCACTGCCAGGTATGGCGTGAAATGGAACGACCGACAAGGAATGGCGCGGTGGAACACGTCCCGGCCAAACCCGGGGGCAGCCTAATGCAATACACTTTTCCGCAGCTAAGCCGTCAAGCAATGCGAGTCCCCAAAGCACGATCTCGGCGGAGAGCCTGTGATAACAGACGCTAGCTTCGAAATTGCTGCCGTCCGGGTGAAACTGATAGTCAATTTCTTCTAGCAGTTCCAGAGTGGCGAAGTGCAGCCAGAGGTCGGACTCCTCGCCCCGTGGCAAATAGACCGCACAAAACAGTAAACCAACAATATTTGCTAAATAGTGGTTGCCACGAAAATGCCGCGCCCATTCCAGGTTCTCGGCAACGTGTCGGGCATGGCTACGCACGCTAGCCGCAAAAATGGCCTCCGTTTGGAAGTCGAAAGTAAATCCACTGCTTAACAACAGATCTCTGGCCACAAGCATATTAGCGACGCGAATACCGACATCCATGGGGCAGGACCAATTGACCCCGAAACCTGGCGGGTTGGTTGCGATGAAGTCCAGAATCTGATTACGTATTTCTCGGCCGTATTCTTCTGTCACCTGGAATCCGGCTAGTCCGTCGCGAGCATAGTTTGCGGCCAAAGCCAGTAACGGCAGATGCTGCATGCGCCCCAGTTCCCAAGGGACTTTGACATCCACGCCGGGATAGTGCGCAAAGCGTATGGAGTGGTACCAGGTCCGTTCACGCCAGCGGAACCCAGATTTGAAATCTAGTTGCCAGTCGATTGCTTGGTAAGCAGAGTCGACGAGTGACCAGATGCGTTGCGCCTCCGCCAAATTGGCATGATTGATACGGCCCGCTAACCACAGCCCTTGGCTATCGGGGACATGGGTCGGCCCCGGGACAAAACGATGTCCCTCCAGGCCGGCGCATACCAGGCCGTAAGCCACTACCACGGGGCCGGAACCCAACAGGTCGAAGCGGTGCGCCAAAAAGTCCGCAGCCTGATTTCGCACCAGATCTGCATGGTATGGACTATGTGCCAGAATCCTCTCTACACAAACTGAGTCCTGACCTTGGAAGCGGCGGGCCAAGGGTTCAGCAACGGCCGGCGCATAGGTTGGCACGAAGGCGACCTGCATTTGTTTCGTTACACTGCGCATGTCGCGCCAAAGCCGGCCTGCAATGCGGCGTAACGAAATGGAGGGCTGGCGCCGATTCATGACGTCGTCTCCGCAGCATGCCGTTTATCCAGTTGGGCCAGTTGCCGGCGTATGATCAGGCGAATAAGTAGAGCAGAGACCAATGCCACTACGACCTGAGTCCACGCAGCTCCCCAGACACCCCACCAAAAGCACAGGGGGTATCCCAAAACCAGGGTCAAACTGGTCGTTGAGGCAGCAATCCAGGTACCCTGCTTGATAGCTCCCATACCCAAAAGGGCGGCACCACCCACGGCATAAGTGCACCACAGCAAAAAGCGCAGCATCAGAATCGCGACCATATGACTCAGTCCAGCATAAGACGTGCTAAGAAACCAATGCTCCAAGCCCCACGCCAATGCAACAACGCAGGCAGAGGCTGGTAGGGCAACCGCGATCAGACCCTTTGTCCAACGTCGCAATCGAGAACGAAATGCGGCCGGATCGTTCGTCAGGTTGGTGAACATTGGTGTGGCCACGCTTTGTACCGCCCCAGCCAGGGCGCTTAGTGCGAAATAGAAGACCGTAGCTAGCGAATAGATCGCTACCAATCTTCGGTCGGTTCCAATCCAGTCCAGTAGAAGAATGTCGGCGTACTGGCCTACGGTGGTTATCAGCATGCCTACTACGCTGTATTTAGCCAAGATACTGAAATCCTTGGGCAGCGGTACCTCTTGAAATAGAGGGCGTGCCGCCATGAGCGGCGGCAGAGTGGCGGCGATGGCCGCTACTAAGGCCGATATCAGCAAGCCGTTCAGTCCATACAGCCAAGTTGCGGAGGCGGTAAGAACGAAACTCAGAACGCGGATGCAAACCTGCGAATAGGCCAGATAGCGAAAGCGCTGTACTGCCTGGAGATATACGATCAAAAGACTGCCGGCGGCCAAAGCCGGAATCTGCATTGCGTAAGCGCTGAGGACTAATGTTTCCTTGTCTTCCCGGCCAGAGAAGAAGATCAGCGTCAACACCACTAAAGTACTGATGGCTGCTACCAAGGCCAAGCGGCGTAGTCCTGTACCAAGGATTCGCCGCCGTTCAGCGCTATTGAAGCGAGGATCAGCGCAATAGCGCAACACCGGGGCCGTCAGGCCGCCGGCAGCGATGATTGTAGCCACGGCGACATAGGCCATGGCTATGCGAACCAGGCCGAATTCCTCGGGTGGCAGTAGCTTGGCAATGACCAGCACGCCGAGCAAGGCCACAGCCTGCTGAATAATGTTGGCGAACATGACGTGAGATAGCCCTTGAGCATGCAGGCCTGTCAGCCATGTCTGAATACGCTCGCGAAGACCCATGCCTCAGCTTTCAATCTTGAGCTTGATTTTGCCAAGTTTGCTGCGTACGGCCTCAAGGACGATTTCCAGATGCCAGTCGAGATCCAAGCCAGAGAAGTCGAAGCCGCTCCTCAGTGCTTGGATATCAAAGGATGCGGACCGAGGCACTACCAGGAGAGTGATCCTGCCCGGCGCATCTTGGCGTACCTGGAGGTGCTGCACCTCATCGAAGCCCGAGTGATGACGCCCGAATATGATGGAAGTCAATGCAAGGCGGCGACCACAGCGATCAGTGACAAAATCCCCTATTCGGCCTTCTTTGATGCGAAAGGCAAGAGATGAGCCAACACTGGACACCGGCTCGATCAAATCACCCGTGTCGTAGCGGATGAAAGGGTGAGCAAGATTGCGAAGGGAAGAACACACCAAGCTGTGATGCTCCCCATCCGCCGTCGGCACAGCCTCGGCAAAACCATAGGTAGCGAAGGATTGGTAAATGCCCGCGCCAGTTTCTCTGGCCAGAACCGCCATTTCGCTGTGACCGTACCAACTGACAATATTGGTGCTAAGAACTCGGTTGATAGGCTCTCGATACATGGGCGCTGGAAATTCCGACCCCAGCAGCACGCCATAGAGCCGCGAACGAAAGATCTCTGCCTGGTCACCGCCGTAGTTCGCAAGGGCTAGGGCGAATTCCGCCACCAGACTGGGATAACCGTGGATCCAACGCACCTTGTGCCTGGCAGGCAGAGCCAGGACCGCCACCACTACTTGGAGCATTGGACAATTGGCGTTAACCACGAATTCATTGTGGCGCGGATGATAGGAAAAAGGCGTGTCGTCGGCCATGTAGGCTCCACCAATGCGGAGCTTCAAATGGCTGCTACGGTAACCGTGAGACTTCCATATCGCGTGCATATGTGCCCATTCAACCGGCAGCGCCGAGTGTTCCAGAAGGAAATTAAGGGGCATTGCCCTCGATCCGGCTTTCGCCCAGATCATGGATACATGTCAGGTATTTGCGTCGCAGTCGTTCACCATGGGTCTCGACGTAGCGCAGCGGAGAATGGATAGAATTCTTCTCGACATAGCCATTCCAGCGATAGACCTGTCCTGTGTAACCGGATGGATCGGCGTAGCAATCTCACAGTGTCAGCGTTTGTTCTGTCAAGCTGTCCCTTCCATCAGTTGCTCAACCTTTACCAGATTGGGTGGCGTGTCCACCGCATAGGAGTTATGTTGGGTATGTGCCACTCGTACCTTGGGGCTTCTCAGGTGACTCACGTATTCCCGAGGCTGACTCAATCGGCAATGCCTATTCTTTATACAGGGGAAAGTATGGCCACATACTTACCAACCAGAGATGCATGTGGTTTGATTGTTCTTTTGTGAATTAAATATAATTTGACCAACTTTGCATCTACAAACTTTTGAATGGTTTCATAGGTTGCTGAGCGCTTCAGCCGAACATCGTCACATGCGATCAATCCACCGGTGTTCAACAAACGAAGACTATTGACTATATCGATTGCAACGAGCGGATATTCATGATCCCCGTCAACCCATATAAAATCGTATGCTTTATCTTTTACAAAAGACAGACTCGTCGAGTCAGTTTGATTAAAAGTGATATTTGGCCTGCTACTCAATAAGTCATTCCTCCTATTAATGAAGTCCCTGCGTTCACTTTCGCGCACGCGTCCATAGGTCGACTTAAAAACAGGATGGTTATCGGGAAGGTCGATCGTTTCAATTTGAGCGTCAGGGAAAAGAATCGATAAAAGAACAGCGCCAGCGCCGCTGTGAGTCCCAATTTCTAAGATATTTTCAAACCTATGGTTTTTGCTGAGCGCTGTAAACAGGTTGTGGTGACATGATTTCATCTCAACCATGAGATCTTTGTTCTGATCATACATTTCTACTAATGTTTTTTTTGATTCTAGATAATCCAAACCCAACGCATTGAAAAATATAATTTGCTCTGTCTCGTATTGTTCATAGTCATAGTTCATTTCTATCCACAGCCATTCAAGCCGCTTAAGCAATTTGAGCGGTATCAGATGAGGCTTTAACAGGATTTTTGTAATGCGGTTTAACACTTAGACCCCTTGCTGAGTGTTACATTGGCAGTTATGACTGCACTCGACCCTATCCAGACATCATCTTCAATGATTACATCACCCGGCGTATGAGGCTGATTTCTTATTAATTGCGAGGCTTTAATCCCCTGATCATAGGATCTAATCACGACATTAGATGCTATTATTACGTTATTGCCTATAACAATACGCCCCCCCACAGAAGTGCCAATCTGAACATTTGTATTTACGGAAACATTGTCTCCTACAACAATCTCTCCACCATTCCCATACATATACAGATACCCCATGCTATAAAAGTTGTTTCCGATAATTATATTTTCAGGTGAAAGAATTACAGCCATTCCCTTGGCTCCACGTGCACATCGCGCGACTAAATGGACACCTTGCAGATCGTTTGGTCACTACCGGAACTCACTCCCAATCGTTCAGAGTTCGCAGATCGTCTGGCGCAAAACCTTTATTACGGTAGAAATCACGATAGAAATCCACCTCCTTCACAGCCGTATGCAAAATAGATCGCAATTGAATCAATCGCTCTGCATCCAGTGCAGACGAATCGGCAACTTTTGCGGCGCGAATGTCCGATACTGAACGCTTGTAGGAAAACCCAAGGCGTAGCGAGAAAGGAACACGGGCAAGTGGTCGTGCCAGCGGTTCTGGAATGTTTTTTAACGCGCTCTTCAATACCGTTACAATGGTCACCACACTACCTCCATACATATTGAGTGGAGCATATTTTTTACAGCTAAAAGTATTCGCATACTGAGATTAAATCTTGGATTCAATCGCGCTACTTGCCGCCTTGAAATCCAATTTCCTTGTAAATCTTGGCAAGCTCACCCACCACGATGTTCACGTCATGATATTTTTCAGCGTAGTTTCGACTCCGAAAAGAAAGTTCAACCCTCAAAGCGGGCTCACATATCAATTCCTTCAGTCTGTCATAGATTGTGTCTGGATTTGCGTTTACCAGCGGCATATCAGAGGGGTATTTCAAGATCAAATCAGGGCGAATAAATGTGATGGTGGGCTTCCCCGCAGCCATGGCCTCAACAGCCGTTACGCCATGCGAGCCACAGCGCAGTTCATCCACGTAGATATCGCAATTTGCGATCTCCTGATACATTTGGGCTTGGCTCAGTTGGCGCTTAAGCCGAAACTCAAATTCAAGCCCTTCAGATTTCAACCTCTCTACCGCTGCAACAACATAATCAGTCCCTTTTATCCATGTACGCGTCGGCGTATGAAGTAAAACTGGAGGACGATCCACTCTTGGCTCGTTGAATTTGATGACATCAAGGTCAACCGGCTGGCGAAAAATAAAGCATTTTTCAAAATAGGGCTCAACATAACTCATCATTTCGCAATCGGTGGCCACATAGCGGACGTATTTTGAAATTGATTTCAAATAGTCCCGAATTTCCTCATCGCGTGCCTCATCTGCTTCCAGATGAAAATAAGGATTTCTCGCCCGTGCGTCACTAATAATTCTGGCATCGCTACCACCAAAGCTCATAATCATCGGAATCTGCTTTTTTGCCAGCAGCCTCCCTTCGATCAAATGGTGCCAATGGCTGCGCAGGATTACACCACCATGATAATGCACAAGTGAACAGCGCTCAGCCACCTCCGCCAAAAAGCGGGCGCGTTTTATGAACTTGGCAACCTTACTATCGTTCTTGTGTGTCAATACACGGTCGTGCGGCAGTTGACGATCCAAGTCTTCGACATCAGAATTTTCCTGGATGACGTTGACGCTGTTGTAACCTGCCCTACGCAATCCCTCTGCCACACGGTAGGGCCAGCCAGCAAGGCTACCATACTGCAGAATGTATTTCCCATCGGACATTAGTGCTTCACCGTATATTTAATATAGAAGCTCTTCGGCACCAACAGGTGATGCGCCGAGCGGCGCAGCAAGTGGCTGCCATGGTAATGAACCAGTGAAAAGCGGGAAGGAATGCTGGCCAGAAAGCGTACTCGCTTGAGCACCTTGAGCGGTCGGGCGGTGGACTTGAAACAAATCGCCTCGTGGTGGGGAAGGCGCCGATCCAAGTCATGCACATCCGTGTCTTCTGGGATGACGTTGATGGACGGACAACCGATGACGGTCAATGCTTCAGCCAGCCAATAAGGCCAAGCGGCCAGGCTACCGTACTGCAAAACGGGTTTAATCATGGCGTTCAGACAGGCCTTACTTAGCCGTGTATTTCATGTAGAAACTCTTCGGAATGAGGTCCATCTTGCACATCACCCAGAAGAACGGACGCATTCTTTCGAATGTCTTCTTGTAGGTGACATAGTCCTTGTACGTCTTCTTCGGCATTGTCATCAGCCGCTCGAACTCTTCCTCCGAGAACCCCAGCCGTTTTTTCACGAAATCGACCAGGCCGGACTCGATATGTGGCGGCTCATCCATGAGGCGCAGGGCCTCCTCGCGAGTCATCCAGCCATTGCGGCAATAGGCCGAATAGCCCGCGATCCGGAAGTCGATTTTCCAGCGCGTGGGCAGGAAATAGCTGTGATAGAAGGCCGTGAACCTGTTCTCGAGGTGGTGCCCGCCGTACCACTGCCAGCCGTATGTTTCCGTCAGCAGCTTTTTGGCGTCTTCCTTGTCGTAGTCCATGTAGTACAGGGGGCGGATCTTCTTGATGCCGCCGAATAGCATCCACTTGAGCTGGTCGCGCAGCCAGAGATTGGGGAAGGATTTCATCGGCACGCGCCCGAACTCGCGGTGCACCGATTCGATGTATTTACCGTCCATATAGATCCAGCCCAGAGGTGCCACCCCCTCCGTGCGGAACGAGTGCCCCTCGATCATGTACTTGATGCCGAATTTTTCAGCTGCCTTGTACAGGGTCGTCGCCAGGGCGATGTCCGTGGGCGTCTCCAGGTCCTTGACCCCGGCCTTGAAGAAGGATCGGTAGATGTCGTCGTATTCCTTGTTGTCGACCACGATCGTGAACAGGTCGACCCCCAGCTTTTCCAGGACGTTGTGGATGTTCTCCGTTGCGATCGTCGAATTCCAGGTGTTGTCGAAGTGTGCTGCCAGGAGGCGCAGGCCATAGACCTCCTTCATCTGGTGCACGAGGTAGGAGGAGTCGCAACCGCCGCTGACGCCGATGACCGCGTCGTATTTCTTGCCCCGCCCGGCGGCCTTCATTTCGTCGATCAGCTTCTGCATCCTGGCCTCGCCTTCCCGGCCCCTGGGGTACTCGGCGTCCAGCGCGTCGATTTGGCGGCAATAGTTGCAGACCCCCTCGCCATCGAAGCTGATGTTGGGTACCGTTTCGTCGTAGATGCACCGCGTGCAGATGAGCTTGTTCATTTAGTCCTGTGCGAAGATTGCGTCCTGGTCTTTTCTGGAAGGGAATTTGATCAGCACCCCCAGGTCCTTACCCTGGAAGACGGCCATGCTTCCGATCGCCACGGCCGAGGCCCCGGCCTGCTTCACCGCGGCCCGGATGTCCTCCAGCGAACCGGCGCCCCCCGTGGCCACCACCGGAATGCCGGTCGCCTGGCTGACCGACTCCACCAGTTTGAGATCGAAACCGGACCAGGTCCCATCGCGATCAACCGAGTACAGCAGTATTTCCCCGGCCCCCTGTTCCTCGAAGGCGCGGGCAGCATCCGGCGGCGACTGCTTGGTATCGTGGCTCCCGTTGCGCGTGCGCGCCGTGGCCCGCCCGAGCAGGCCTTTCTTGACATCAAGGGTCACCACCACAGCCTGCGCGCCGAATTCGCTGGAGGCCTGGCGTACCAGGTCCGGCACTTCGAAGGCCGCGGCGCCGAGCGAGACTTTCTCGATGCCGAGGGCATACAGCCGCCGCATGTCGTGCAGGGTGCGCACACCACCGCCGTAGCAGATCGGCATGAAGCACTCGCTAACTAACTTCTCCAGTGTCTCGAAATCAATCCCGCGGTTTAGTGTCGTCGCATGGATGTCCAGCAGGACCAGCTCGTCGACCTCTTTCTGGTTGAAGATTCGTACGGCATTCACCGGGTCGCCGACATACACTCCCTCCTTGAAGCGGATCGTCTTGACCAAGGCACCATTGCTCATGAGCAGGCAAGGCATCAGTCGGGTGGCCAGCATGTCAGAGATCTACAAAGTTGCGAATCAGCTGCATGCCGAAGCGATGGCTTTTTTCCGGATGGAACTGTACGCCCATCACGTTGCCGCGCTGGACACCGGACGTGAACGGGTAGCCGTAGACTGACTTGAGCAACACATCTTCCTCGCTGTCGCAGACGAAATGGTAGGAATGCACGAAGTAGAAGCGTGCGCCTTCCTCCAGCCCCGCCACCAGAGGATGGACGCGTGCCGGCGTGACACTATTCCAGCCCATGTGCGGTATCTTCAGCCTGGCTGCCTCGCCCTCGAAGCTGAACCGGCACACACGCCCCGGAATCAGCCCCAGGCCCGCCATACGGCCTTCCTCGCTCTCGTTGGCCAGCAACTGCATGCCCAGGCAGATGCCGAGTAAGGGAATGCCCGCTTTCGCACGTTCCATCAAGGGCTCAACCAGGCCGAGCCCTGCCAGCCGCGTCATGGCATTGTCGAAGCTGCCCACGCCGGGGAGCAGAATCTTTGTTGCCGCCAGCACGCCCGCCGCGTTGCTTGCGACACCAGCCTCGCCCCCCACATGCTTGATCATGTTGAGCACGGACCCAATGTTGCCGGCACCGTAGTCGATGATGGTAATCATAATTACTAATCAGCGTAATTATCAGATGTACCCACGACTCGACACGGCGTCCCAAACGCTTTTGATCCTGCCGGGATGTCTGTCAAAACCAAACTGTTGGCACCAATCACCGCTTTGTCACCAATTGACACGCCCATGGCGATGACCACATTTGGACCTAGATAGCAGTTCGAGCCGATCTTCGTTCCAGCCCGAACTACAGGTACGGCCCCGCCATTTACAGATCGACCAACCGTGTCGTGCGAATAAATTTGCACCCCAGCGGAGATTGAGCAGTTCGAGCCGATTTCCAGCCCGCCAGACCCATCCAAGATTGTAAAAGGGCCGATCCAAGTGTTTTTGCCAACCTTTACATCGCCTAACACAATGCTGCTGTCGTATATCGTCGTTCCTTCACCAAATCCAAGCTCGTTTGCTTTTTCCCAACGATCAACAATGTAATCACCGAGTGGGAGCGTACGATTGAATTTCTCCGCAACCTCGCGTCGACGAAGCAACCATAATTGCTTGAGCTCCTGGAGTAAAGACGTCATTCGTTAGTCTCCTGCTTGTCAAAATGGATAGGCGTGCGCCATTCATTTAGCAGCAAGACAACCCTGTATAGCATCGCAGACTGCCAGTACATCGACGCCCCCGTAGCAGGGCAGCGTAATGGTGTTGGCCTCGAGCCAGCGTGAATTCGGATTGTTCACTGCATATTTGGCAGCATAGTAGGTGGTGGCGCTCAGGGAGTAGGTGCCGATGGTGGACTCGACCCCCCTGTCCTTCAGGCCCGCGACCAGGTCGTCGCGGCTGCAGCCCACAGGAACGGCGAACACCAGGGATTGCACATTGAAACGGACGTCGGGGTTCGCCCGCTGCGCCACAAAGCCCATGGGCTCCAGCAGCGCACGGTAGGCCTCGCGCACCTGGTTGCGTTCCGCCAGGATGCTGTCTATTTTCGCCAGTTGCTTGCGCCCCATGATGGCCTGGAGCTCAGGGAGACGGAAGTTGTAGCCGTAGTCCACGAAATCGAGTGCCATACCCTTCATGCCTTTGGCGCCGTGTGCAAGCTTGACATCCAGCCACTGCGACCAGTCGTCCCGGTTGGTGGTGATGGCGCCGCCCTCGCCGGTGCTGATGAGCTTGCGTGGGTGGAAGCTGAAGCAGGTCAGGTCGGCGACCGCGCCGCAACGCTCGCCAGCCTCGGAGCTGCCCATCGCGCAGGCAGCATCCTCGATCAGCGGGATCCCGCGGCTTCGACACAGGGCGCTGACAGCATGCAGCCCCGAAGGGTTGCCCAGGGCATCGACGAAGATCACCGCCTTGGTGCGCGGCCCCAGCAATGCCGCTACCGACTCTGCCTCGATGTTGTAGGTGTCGCGGGACACATCGGCGAAAACCGGTATGGCCCCCAGGTCTTCAACCACATTGGCGGTGGCCGGGAAGGAGAAGTCCGAGACGACAACCTCATCGCCGGGGCCGATATCGAGCAGCTTGAGGCACACCCACAGCGCGGTGGTGGCGGAGGTCACCAGATGGACATGCCTGGCGCCGGTGAATTGCGCCAGCTCCTTGCGGAAGGCCTCAACGTGCTCGCCACGCGTGAACATACCACTGCTGAACACGCCGCGGAACTCGGCCTCGACCTCGTCGAAGCTGATATAGGGTTTCATCAAGCGGACATGATTCATTTTCTGGCCCCAATCCGGTTCACATACCAGTCTAGCGTCTCGCGCAGGCCGGCCTCGAAATCAGTCAACGAGTAGTCGATGAGCGTGCGCACCTTCTGGTTGTTGGCGCTGTGGCACAGTACATCTGCCCGGCGCGCCGGCTTGCGCACGATCGCCTCCCGATAGCCCAGCATGTCAGCGATCTGGGTCACCAGCTCCCCGATGGCGATCTGGTTGTCCGTGGAGATGTTGACCGACTCACCCGCCGGCAGCACACGGAACAGCTTCACCACGGCATCGACCGTGTCGCGCACGTGGATGAAGTCGCGGCTTTGTTTGCCGTCGCCGTGGATTTCCGGCGCTCCACCGGTGAGGATGCGCCAGGCCGTCAGCGGTATCACCCCGGCCAGCAGGCCGCGATGGTTCTGACGGGGCCCGTAGTTGTTGAATGGGCGCACGATGAAACCATCCAGGCCGAACATGTGCACATAACTCTCCACCGCCAGGTCGGCGGCGGCCTTGCCTGCCGCATAGGTAGTGGTCGGGTTGCGGGGATGCTTTTCATCCATGGGCTCGTACACGGCCGAGCCATAGACTTCAGAGGTGGAGAAATGGCAGAGCGACTTGAAGGCGCCCCTGCGCTGCAGCTCCAGCAGGTTCAAGGCCACCGTCACGTTGGTCCCGAAGGCGTTGGCCGGGTTCAGGAAGGAATAGTTGAGCGCCTTGGTGGAGCAGTTGAAGACGATATCGATCGGGTGCCGGTTGAAGATGTAGTCCAGGCTGTTGACGAATTCGGCGTCATCCTTGTAGAAGCTCACCTTGCCCGTAATCAGCGCGCCCGACAGATTCTCCTCCGAGCCCAGGAACATGTTGTCGATGACCGCCACATGGGCGGCGCCTTCGACGAGCAACCGGTCCACCAGGTGGCTGCCGATGAAGCCCGCCCCTCCCGTGACGAGCACGGTTTTGCCCGAGAGTTCCCGCTGCCCGGTCATGCCGCCACGGCCTTCTGGATCTCGTCGCCGATTTGCATGGCCGCCAGGCCATCCTGCACACCGGGAAGGTCGCCCATGCGCTGGCCCCGGCAACTCGCCACGAAGGCCTGCAGTTCTGACAGCAGCGCCTCCTGCGGGCGGACTTCGATGGCCTCCTGGACTGCCGAGATCGTGTAGGGCTGTCCCTCGGCCTGGCGAATTTCGGACTGCCGGCTGATGATGATTTCCTTTCTCAGCAGTTCACAGTCGACAAACATGTCGATGCAGGTTGCCTCGATCAGCCGCATCTTCTTCTCGGTGATCCGACTTGCCTGGATCCGGGAAAAACGGCCGTTTTTATGGGTGATGAGGGCGGAGGCAAAGTCGATCATTTGCCCATGCGCGAAACCGTGCGCCGCCACCGAGCGTGCGGGACCGTTGAGGTAGAGTGCCAGGTCGATGTCATGGATCATCAGGTCGGTGACGACGTCGACATCTGTGATCCGTGCGCTGAGCTTGTTGGTGCGCGTGAAGTCGATGCTGATGACGCGCTCGGACTTGTCGAGGACTTGCTTAAGACACTGGACGACCGGGTTGAAGCGCTCGATGAATCCGACCTGCACGTTCAGGCCATTCTCGTTGACAAAGTGCGCGACGCGGGCCGCCTCTTCCAGAGAGTTGGCCAAAGGCTTCTCGACGAAAATGTTTCGCACCTTGCTCGCGACAATACGGATGTAGTCGGCATGGGTTTCGGTGGGTGTGCAGATCACCACCGCGTCGATCCCATCCAACGCTGCTACTGGGTTGTTTTCACCGGTTACGTTATAGGCAGTGGCCAGACGCGCGGTCACGGCCGAGTCGGTATCGGAGATAAAGGCTAGTTCCACATCCTTCAGCATTGACAGAATTCGCAGATGGTTTTGCCCCATGCGTCCAAGACCGATCAGACCTACTCTCAGCGGTACTTCCTTCATTTCATTCCTTTTCGGGGACTCGGTTGCCCGCTTTATCGATCTTGGAAACCACGCGAGCAGGGTTGCCCATCACCAGGGTGTAGGGCGGCACGTCACGAGTAACTACGCTGCCGGCCGCTACCATGGCGTATTCACCGACTTTGATTCCGCAGATGATAGTGGAGTTAGCGCCCAGACTAGCACCCCTCTCGATGCGGGTTGGGGTGATCTTCCATTCGGTGTTGAAGGCGCGGGGCACTCGGTCGTTGGTGAACGCCACATTGGGGCCTACGAACACGTCATCGCCGATGGTCAGACCGTTAAAGACCGATACGCTGTTCTGGATTTTGCAGCGGTCGCCAATAGTCACGGCGTGATCGATGTATACATCCTTGGAAAGGATGCAGTTTTCGCCAATCACGGCATTTTCGCGGATTTGCACGTTGATCCAGACCTTGGTGCCGCTACCGACGCGAGCCTTGTCCGAGACGTTGGCGCTGGGGTGGATGAATACATTGTCGAACATGGATTTTTTTCGCTTCCTTTACTTGCCAAGGGCTTGGCTGACGACCTGAACAACACGATCAAGTTCAGCCTGGGTCATGTAGGGGAAAAGGGGGAGATTGAGCACCGAGGCACACAGGATTTCGCCCTCGGTGCCACCGAAGTGGCCCTTGTGGACCTGGACGCTGCCTGGCTGGCGGGACATCACGCCGGGGTAGATATTGGCAAAACCAACGTCTTCGGCCTTGAGCGCGGCTTCCAAGGTGGCCTTCTGCGCCGGGTCTCGCACCAAACAGACGTTGCAGTAGCCGTTTTCCTCGTAGTCCTTGGGCGGTGCTATGACTTCCACGCCCAGCTCTGGCAAAACCCGTTGGTAGAAGGCGGCAGCCCGCCGGCGGGAGGCGATGCGCGCATGCACGTGGTCCAGGCTGAGGTTGAGAAATGCCGCTTGCAGGGAGTCGAGACGCGAATTCCAACCTACGTCGCCGCAAACGTAATGGGTAGTTCGGCCATGGTTGCCCAAGCGGCGAACCTGATTGGCGAGTTCGGCATTATCTGTAAATACCGCGCCGCCATCGCCGGCGCCACCCAGCACCTTGGCCGGGTAGAAAGAAGTGGTGGAAATCAGTGCCCCCTGATAGATGGGCATGCCCCGGAAGGTGGTGCCGTAACATTGGGCGCCGTCTTCCAGCAGCAGGACACCCTTGTTCCGGCAAAGTACGCGAATCTCGGCCAACCGCGCTGTGCCCCAACCGTACAGGTGGGCAATTACGGCGGCTTTGGGCTTGCTGACGGCAATCGCCTCTTCCAGCGCCGCCAAGGCGATGCCACCATCGGATAGATCGGCATCCAGGGTGACCGGATCGGCGCCGACATTGACCACAGCCTCGAAGGTGGCCCAGAACGTGACGTTGGGTACCAACACGGTGTCGCCCCGTCCCACGCCCAGTGCACGCAAAGCCAATTGCAGGGCGTCGGTGCCATTGGCGCAGGTCACGGCGTAACGAACGCCAAGCGCATGCTGCATGCGGGCTTCAAAGTTCGAAACCTCGGTGCCGCCAATGAACTGGGCATTGGCAACCATGGTGGCGAATTTGGCATTGACCTGATCCAGAAAGCCGCTCTCGAAGCGCTTCAAATCAATAAAAGGAACTTTAATTTCTTCCCCCTTTTAGTTCGAGTAGGCCACCGCCGCCGTCGGTGCGAAGACAATTGCCGTAGCGACCATGATCTAGAAACGACAACCAGTGATGGCTGTCATGAATTATGAATTTCTCAATAGATCAAAATTATTCTCTCGCGAAAGCATCTCAGCCTTTATTAATCAGACGTTCTACCTCGCAAGCGATCCGGGTTGTCTGGATCTGCTGCCATAGAGGAATTGGCCAAGGCATCTGACCGCGTATCGCCGCAGCGAAGGCCTGCAATTCTTTTTTCTGCCCCTTGTCCGCTGTGCGAGTCTCAATCGGCTTGTGTTTAGCGCCCGTAAATTTGAGGCTGCGATAGTCATTGAGGGAAATAACAATTCCATCAACAAAGATCTCCATAGTTTCCTTTGGGAAAGCGGCGTTGCCCAGGGCGGTATAGGTCAGGGTGGCGACAGAGCCGTCTTCAAATGCCAGAGTAGCGACAAAGTTGTCGCTGGGCGAATAGAAACCGGTCGCCGGCCGCAGCGGTACTGCTTGAGTGCCTTTCACCGGGGAACCGCTCAGGAAGCCAAAGAGATCATAGATGTGACAAGCTTCACCCCGGTTACGTCCTCCACCCTCAGGACCGTGCACCCAGTGGTCCAACGGAATGTACCCTGCATTCATGCGGTAATTGATGATCATGGGGTTCGTGCGGCCCCTGATCAAAGAAGCGATGCGTTCGGCATAAGGGGAAAAGCGCCGATTGAAGCCGGTCAGCAGCACGGGTTTGGTTACTCCATCCTCTGCGTAGAAGGCCTCTATAGCCTCCAGCTCAGTCGTTTCCAAAGCCAGGGGCTTTTCCACTAGGACGTGTTTGCCAGCACGCAGAGCCTCAAGGGCCAGTTCCGCGTGATTGTCATGGCGGGTGGCGATGATTACCGCATCCACCTCTGTGTCCGATAGAACTTCTCTGAAATCGGTCGTGCAGTATTTCGCGCCGAAACGCTTGCCGGTGGCTGTGGCGTTGTGTCCGGTACGACTGACCACAGCCTGGAGCGTGAAATCGTTCTTCAGTTCCTGAATATAGGGCAGCTGCATGCCCTTGGCGAATGCTCCGGCACCGATTAGAGCAACCCGAATGCTGCCATCACGAGGCACCAAGGAACTTGGCAGTAAAGGAATATGGCATGCTTCTGCTTCTGATCGCTGCGGATAGGAGAGCAGCACCATGAGAGGTTTAGTCGCACCCGATTGCAGAGATTGGTAGGCCGAGCGAACATCGTCAATGGCATAAACAGCCGCCACCATGGACTTGACCTCGAGGATCCCGTCAGCGATCAGCCGAAGGTACTCGGCCATGTTGCGTCCCTCGGTCCAACGCACGTAGCCTATAGGATAGTCGACCCCACCTTCTTCGTAATTGGTGTCATAGCGTCCGGGCCCGTAGGAAGTGGAGATGAAAAAATCCAGTTCCTTGATGTAGAAATCGGCTCGCTGAAGATCCAGCCCCACGTCGCCTATCAAAACTACCCGTGCCTTTTTGCGGCACATGCGGAAGGCGGTAGAAATGATTGTGTCCGACTGGCCAGAGGCGGTAATGATGACGCCATCGGCGCCGATACCACCGGTCAGTCGGGCAACCTGCTGGACATCATCGGTATCGTCAGGATGGATACCCCAGTTCATGCCTTTCCCGCGGGCGAATTCGATACGGTCCCGATCCAAATCCACGCCGATGACTCGGCAGCCGTTGGCTTTGAGCATCTGCATGGTAAGTTGGCCCAGGACACCAAGGCCAATTACGATGAAAGTCTCGCCCAGGGTGGGTACAGCTCGACGCACGCCCTGCATGGCAATGGCTCCCAGAGCTACAGTGGAGGCCACGTCCATACCAACGGTGCGAGGAACCGGGACAACCAGATTCTTGGGTATGCGCACCAATTCGGCATGAAAGGCACATTGGGCGCCAGCACAAGCGACCCGATCACCAGGAGAGAATTCGCTAACACCGGCGCCAACTTTCACGACCTCACCAGCACCCGAATAGCCTGTGGGCAGTTCAACGGTCAGGCGTTCTTGGACAATGCGCCGAGTCTGCCGCAAGCCGTCGCTACGGATCATGTCGACCAACTTTTTGACGTGCTGGGGCTGTTTTAGCGCCCGCTCCCAAATAGACTGTCCTGTCGCTTTGACTCCCGACATCTCGGTGCCGATCGAAATACAGGAGTGATCCATGCGGACCAACACCGTGCCCGGTTCTACAAGCGGAGCAGGAACATCCTCCAAACGGACAGAACCTCGGCTGACAAGCACTTGCCTCATCGCCAGGCCCCCCGTGTATCGATGACAATCTTGCTGTTTACTGCGACTCGATCGACAGCCTTGAATTGGTGGTGGTCTACAAGCAAAACAATGACGTCAGCGAATGAAAGTGCTGTATCAAGCTCTGCCAGTTCGACACCATCGATTCCCGAGAGGGTGCTAGGAAGCTCATCAATGTAGGGTTCCACCACCAGCAGGCGCTTCGCCAAATGTCGCTTGGCCAGCTTTTCGGCGATTTTCAGCGATGGACTCTCGCGCAGGTCATCGATGTTGGCTTTAAAAGCAAGGCCGAGACAAGCGACAACCACATCACGTCCCAACTGCTGCCGAGACTCGGAAACCGCTGCAGCAACCTTGGCCAACACCCACTCAGGCTTGCTGTCATTTACTTGCCGCGCGGTACGGATCAGGCGTGCGGAGGCAGGAGCCGAATCTACGATGAACCAAGGATCAACGGCGATGCAATGCCCCCCTACACCGGGACCGGGGTTGAGGATATTGACACGCGGATGGCGGTTGGCTAACGTAATGAGCTCCCACACGTCGATATCAAGTTCGTCGCAGATCAAGGATAGTTCGTTGGCGAAAGCAATATTGACATCGCGAAACGCGTTCTCGGTGAGCTTCGTCATTTCCGCCATACGTGCTTCGGTCTCAATGCACTTTCCGCTAACGAAGGTCTCATAGAGTCCTTTGGCCTTCGCAGCGCAGCTCGGCGTCATGCCACCTACTACACGGTCGTTCTCGACCAATTCGGTGACGATGCTGCCTGGAAGGACGCGTTCGGGGCAATAGGCGATATGAACATCTGGCACTGAGCTGGAATCACTCGGAAACTTTAGATCGGGGCGTTCAGCGGCCAGCCAGCCAGCCAGCTTTTCGGTCGTCCCGACGGGCGACGTGGATTCGAGGATTACCAGATTGCCGCGACGCAAATGTGGTGCGATTGTGCGGGCTGCCTGCTCGACATAGCTCAGGTCGGGCTGATGATCGCTCTTGAGCGGTGTCGATACGGCAATAATATAGGCATCGGCAGGCTCGGCCACCAGAACCGCTCGCAGCCGGCCAGACAGTACGGCACCACGCACCAGCCCTGCCAAGTCAGGCTCGACGATGTGGATATCGCCGCGATTAACGATATCGACGATGTACGGGCTGATCTCGACGCCAATAACCTCGTGGCCAACGCTAGCCAGCACTGCAGCAGTTGGCAGTCCGATATAACCAAGTCCGATGATTGAAACTCTGGATTTAGTTGAACTCATGGATATTCCGATTTCCTTCGATGACCTGGGCAATTCTTTCGGCGGCCCGCCCATCACCGTAAGGGTTTTGGGCGGCGGACATGCGCGCGTAGCAGGTTGGGTCGTTTAGCAGGCGCTGAGCCACCTCGAAAATATGCTCTTCATCGACACCTACCATCCGTACCGTTCCCGCCTCGACCGCCTCGGGCCGTTCGGTCGTTTCCCGCATCACTAACACTGGCTTGCCGAGTGATGGCGCCTCTTCTTGAATACCACCTGAGTCCGTAATGACCAGATGTGCCATTCTCATCAAGTATATGAACGGAAGGTAGTTCAAAGGCTCGATTAGATGCACATTAGAAATTCCATCAAGCAGCCGATGCACCGGCTCCATGACGTTAGGATTGGGATGGACAGGATAAACGATGTGGATATCGTTTTCTTTTGCCAATCGGCGCAGAGCACGGCAGATGCCTTCTATCCCGGCGCCAAAGTTTTCGCGGCGGTGGCCAGTAACGAGCAGGATGCGTCGCTTTGGGTCGCCAAGCCATGGCATGCTTTCCGCGAGTCCTGCAACAAGGGTGGGATCTGAGTCAATCCGGAAAACAACATCCTTGAGGGCATCGATGACAGTATTACCGGTAACCCAGATGGAATCACCAGTAATTCCCTCCGCCACAAGATTGGCGCGAGCCTTTGGTGTCGGCGCAAAGTGCAACGAGGCTAGCTGTCCGGTGAATCGCCGGTTCATCTCCTCTGGCCAAGGCGACTGCAAATTACCCGAGCGCAGACCAGCTTCAACATGGCCAACGGGAGTTCTCCGATAGAACCCGGCGAGCGCGGATGCGAAAGTTGTCGTCGTATCTCCATGCACCAGCATCAGATGAGGATTCGAACGCTCAAGTACGCTAGTGACCCCATCCAAAACGGCCGAAGTCACCTCCGAAAGCGTCTGGTTCGGCCGCATCAAATCAAGGTCGTAGTCAGGACAAATGTCGAACAGGTTTAATACTTGGTCCAACATGCCGCGGTGCTGAGCCGTGACACAAACAACCACCTCAACACCCGATGAACGCCGTAACCTATTAATAACCGGTGCCATCTTGATAGCCTCCGGCCGCGTACCAAAAACTACGAGTACTCGTCGCAATTCCACGAGTGAACCTTTAAAAAAAACGCATAGGTGAAAGAATAGCTGGACCGCACCTCATCGTCATTAAAATACGGTATTGATCAGGCGGCCTTGGCTTCCACGCCAACGCACCACATCGGCAATGCGGCGAAAGTGTTTGACACCAGCGACCAATTCGGCGGTCATCATCAGCAGGTTTTCAACAAATTGGCGGGCCATGAGATCAGTGTTGATCGGTTAGTCCCACAGATTGATACTCGGGAACTAATTGACCAAGTTTTCTACGCACATCCTCATCGTTAAGGGGCTTTGACGAGGACAGCCAAAGTTCAAGCTCTTCAATGGCCATCGTAGGCAAATGCGAAACGGCTTTTGCAATACGCAGTTTCGGGTGGTGTGTAGGCAGCGTTTGTTCGCCATCCGCCAACAGTTCCTCAAATAGCTTCTCGCCCGGCCGCAAGCCTGTGAATTCAATTTGAATATCCTGCTCGGTAAGCCCGGAAAGCCGGATCATCTCGCGCGCCAGCTCTACAATTTTAACGGGTTCTCCCATATCAAGAACGAATATTTCTCCGCCACGTCCCATGAATCCAGCTTGCAGCACCAATTGTGCGGCCTCCGGAATGGACATGAAGTAGCGTTGAATGTCCGGATGGGTAACTGTGACAGGTCCGCCCTGGCTGATCTGCTGGCGGAATTTTGGTACGACACTGCCGGTGCTACCCAAAACATTACCAAATCGAACGGTTACAAACTGCGTATTCGCTGCTAAAAAACTGCTGCAAACCAATTCTGCCAAACGTTTGGTGGCGCCCATCACATTAGTAGGATTGACCGCCTTGTCAGTCGAAATTAGAACGAATTTGGTGACGCCGGAGGACGCCGCCGCACGCGCCGCCAAGAGGGTTCCAAGAATATTGTTCTGCACCGCCTCCCATGCGTTCATGTGCTCCATCAAGGGCACATGTTTATAAGCGGCGGCATGAAACAATACGGCAGGTTGCCAATCCGAAAGTACTTGTTTCAGGCGAGCTTCATTTTTAACGTCTGCAATGATAGGAACTACGGAAATTGCAGGGTAATGGGTAGCAAATTCTTCCACGATCCGATATAACGCAAATTCATTCTGCTCAAGAAAAATGATTCGCTCGGGCCCGAAGCGGGCAAGCTGGCGGCAAAGCTCCGAGCCGATTGAGCCGCCAGCGCCGGTTACCATCACACTTTGCGTTTCAATCCACCCCCGCATACCGGCTGTGTCGAGCTTTACAGGATCACGGCCCAATAGGTCATCCAATTCGACGTTGCGAATCTCCGAGACGGTGATGGACCCGCTAGCAATGTCCTCGAATGATGGGACGATTAGCGGCTTGATGCCGGCTTCCGTGCAAAGGTTCATGGCTCGCCTGCGCGCACGGTGATTGACTCCCGGCATCGCGATGATTGCTTGCTCGACAGAATATCTGCTTGCCTGTTCGGCAAGGGACTCCAGTGGCCCTAGTACCGACACACCGTATACTTGTCGGCCGTGCTTGGCGGGATTGTCATCCAGTAGGCCCACGACACGCCATTGTCGGCTGCGGGATAAGCTCTTGAGCAGATCCGAAGCCGCATCCCCGGCTCCCATGATCAGTACCGGTTGCGCGCCAGATGGGATAAGTCGTTTTTCTTTCCAAGCCCGGTACGCCAGCCGGCTTCCGCCCATCGCCACGATCAGCAGCAAGGGATCAAGGAACAGTACCGATCTCGGAACATGCGGTGTGTAAGTCAGCAGGACGACCAGGCCAATCGCCATGATCGACAATGCCGCTGCGAGGACAATTTGACACAGATCGAGTACGCCGGCGTAACGCCAGATGCCCCGATACAGGCCGAGTCCCAGGAACACCGCGGCCTGCAGCGCGATGACCCAGGGCATCGAATTGACCATGGTGGAAAAATACGGTTCCTGGATGTCAAAGTTGAAGCGCAGCAGGAATGCCCCCCACCAGGCGGCAAATGCGGCGACTACGTCGTGGCCAAATGCCGCGAACGATCGTCTGTCGCGGGGAATCACCCGGCCTCCTTTGCCATCCGCAACCAGCGCCGGTCTATGCGGTGGGCGATCCCCATGAGAACAGCCCCCCAGGAGACAATGGCTATCAGCTGTGTCACGCCGTCCATATACATTGTCGCGATGGCACCGCATGCCGAGATTGCCATGATCAAATAGCACGCCAAAGCAGTATTGCGGTGCCCCAGGCCCATACGCACCAGCTTCTGGTAGTAATGGTCACGGTGGGGCTGCCAGATCCGTTGACGAGATCGGATTCGCTTCATGAGCGTCAAACTGGCGTCCCCGATGAACATGGAAAAGGCGAACACTGGAAAAAAGGGCGACCAGACGCCCTCGCGCCAGCCCAAAGCGCCGATAGCTGCGGCGCAGAATCCCAGGGTGACCGCGCCGACGTCACCCATGAAAATCCTTGCAGGATGAAAATTGCGCGCGAGGAAGGGCAGACTGGCTGCGGCGATGGAGCCGCAAAGCAGTGCCAGGGATACGTTGCCACCGATCCAGGCACCCAGGGAGCAGGTGCTGAAGCCGATTACTGCCATGCCGCCGGCAAGACCGTCGGAACCGTCCATGAAGTTGTACAAATTGGCCACCCAGACGATAGCCAGGGTCAGAAAGGCAATTTCGAGAGCGGATAATTGGCCAATCCCAATCCAAGAGAAGGTCATGGCGAGCAATGCCTGTGCGCCAAAACGAGGTAATGGGGGGAGTTTGCGCCAGTCATCAAGTAATGAAACGCAGGCGATCGTCAAAGCGCAGGCGTAAAGAACGAAATATTCGGGGAGCAGAAAAATGGCGGGCGCGAAAGCACCGATCACAATGGCGATGCCCCCGGTGCACGGAACCGGCCGGGAGTGAAGCGAGCGCTGGTTCGGCGGATCGACCAACAGACCCGGAAACTGCAATAGCGCCTGCAGCAATGCCGCGCTGATCACCGCGGCAAGTATGGGCGCTACGACGCTTAAGTCCGCGGGAATCACATGGCCCCTTTGCTGCCCGCTTCCAGGGCCAAAGCGCGGACGGTACGATCAACGCCCTCTTCGAAGGAAAAGGGAGGCGTCCAATCGAGTTCCTTGCGAATCTGGCTGATATCAACTTGCAGTGAATCGGTCAGTCTGCACACTTCTGCGCCGAACCCGGTCATCGAGGCAGCAAGTCTCAGCAAGGAGATCGGCAGGGGGAATAGGTTGGCTTGCCGACCCATGGCGCGCGCGATGCCGCGGATCAGATCACCTGTCGACAGGTCATGTCCATCGGACAGAAGAAAGGTTCTCGGCGAAGGTGAAACCTGATCGAGGCTGGCCAGGATCGCCGAGCAGAAGTTTCCGATATACAACAGGCTGCGCCGGTTATTGGAGAGGGCAAATGGCAGCGGCAAACCGCGTGCCACCAATTTCGCCAGGCGGAGGAAATTGCCCTTCACCCCCGGCCCGTACATCAGCGGAAGACGAAAAATAGTGACACCGATATTTTGCCCAGCCTGCCGCGCGAGGAGCAAGCGTTCCGCCTCGATCTTTGACAGGCCGTAGGGATCTTCCGGCTGTAACGGATCTGTCTCCCGAATAGCCCCGCCGTGGCTGGATTCACCGTGGACTTTGAGGGAGCTTGCGAAAATAAAGTGACGCACCTTGTGGGATATTGCGGCATCGAACAGTCGGGCAGTGACGTTCACATTGGCACGTTTGAACTCAGACAGGGGGTCGCCAGCCGTTTCCCGCATGACATGCACACGGGCGGCCAGGTGCACCACCGCATCCATCTGCGATACGAGGGAATCCAATGCCGTTTCGTCAGCAAGATCGAGACTGACGAATTCGCAATTCACCGGTTTTCGGGACGCGTCGCGGCCACAAGCTCGCACCTGCCAACCTGCCTCGACCAGCGCGGGCACCAGTGCACTGCCGGCAAATCCGGTTGCGCCGGTTACCAGAATGCGCCCCTTTGTCTCTATTTGCGCCAAACCGTGCGATTTACGTAACCAGTGTAGCTAAGAATGATGTTGACGACTTTGGAGGAGACATTGTCAACATCGTAATCTGCCACCACGCGCGGTGCGGGCATACCACGCCCCCGGCGGCCGGTCACTACCTTGATCGCATCGAGAATGCTGGAGGCGCCGGTACCGCTCATGATCAACGTGCCTTCGTCCATACCCTCGGGGCGCTCGTGTGCTTCGCGCATCATGATCGCGGGAAATCCCAGCAATGAGGACTCTTCCATGATCGTGCCGCTGTCTGACAGGACACAGAAAGCCTGAGTCTGCAGCATCACATAATCCGCAAAGGCAAAAGGCTTGAGAAACCGGATGCGGTCGTTTTGAGCGTCATTACGTTCCTCGATGCGCTTGCGGGTGCGGGGATGGGTCGAGACGATTACGGGTTTCTCGTACTGCCTCGCCACCGTATTCAGTGACTCCAGCAGTTCGTCGAATCGACGCGGGCTGTCGACATTTTCCTCGCGATGCACGCTTGCCAGGAAATATCCGCCGGGCTCCAGGCCAAGCTGCGCAAGGGCTTTGGAGGCGGCGATGGACTCGCGCTGGCTTGCCAAGACCTGCTTCATTGGCGAACCTGTCTTGATCATCGTTTCCGGCCGGATCCCTTCATCCAGCAGGTAGCGGCGGGCATGTTCGGTATAGGGGAGATTGATGTCGCTGATATGGTCAACGATGCGTCGATTGACTTCCTCAGGCACCCTCTCGTCAAAGCAACGATTGCCCGCTTCCATGTGAAAAATGGGTATCTTTCGGCGCTTCGCCGCGATCGCAGCAAGGCAGCTGTTGGTATCGCCCAGCAGCAGCACCGCATCGGGTGCCTCAGATGCCATGACAGCATCGCTGGTAGTTAAGACATTGGCGATTGTTGCGATCGGGCCATCCCCTGCGGCATCAAGAAACAGGTCCGGCTTTCGCAAGCCAAGTCCTTCGAAAAATATCTGATTAAGCTCGTAATCATAATTCTGACCGGTATGGACCAGCAGGTGATCCACGCATTGATCCAGTTCGCGAATGACGCAGGAGAGCTTGATAATTTCGGGGCGCGTGCCCACGATGGTCATCACCTTCATTGGTACAACCTTTCTGAGTCCTTCAACGCAACAGCTCCTCGTGGCCGGGAGAAACATCCTCCGGCATCAGGCGGTGCTGGCGCAGCAGTGCAACGGTAGCCTCGATGCCGAGCACCGAATCTGCAGAGCTGAACTCCTTGCTCAGTTCGGCGGGCTCATCGGCCGTCTCCACGCGCAACTCGGGAAGCATGGGAAGAATGGCGTAATAGTCGCCGCGTTTCACGCAGTGGTGGGCCTCTTCTTCCGACACCATGATCTCGTGCATCTTTTCGCCGGGACGTATGCCAATGATCTTGATGGGCACATCGCGGCTCCCGATCAATGCCTTGGCAATGTTTTCAACGGTCGCAGAAGGCGCACGCGGGACATAGGTGTCGCCACGCCCCGCTTCACGAAGGGCACAAAAAACCGTGTCAACTGCCTGGTCGAGGCTCAACAGAAAGCGTGACATTTCTGGAACCGTGAGCGTCACCGGCCCACCATGCCGGATCTGGTCGAGAAACAGGGGGATGACCGAGCCGCGGGAGGCAAGCACATTGCCGTATCGCACGCAGATGAATCGGGTCTTGGGGTTGAGGATGTTGGCGGAAATGAAAATTCGCTCCTGTAGGGACTTGGTCATCCCCATGACGTTGACAGGTTTGCACGCCTTGTCAGTGGAAATCCCCACCACCGTATCTACGGGATAGGCGTTTTCCTCGATGGCGCGGACGATGTTGAGGGCCCCCACACAATTGGTCAGTAACGCTTGCCCGGGAAAATACTCGCAGGTGGGCACCTGCTTCAGCGCCGCGGCATTGACGACTATATCAACGTCGCGAACCGCCGAGCACACGTCGGCGTAATTTCGAACGTCGCCGATTCGAAACTCAAGGACATTCATGAAATTCCGGTATATGACCTCGTCGGTGGCGGCGCCCCTGTGCTGATACGACATCCGCATATCGTGTTGCTTGGACTCATCCCTGGAAAAAACGATCACCTTGGCCGGAATGCCTAGTTCTCCGCCGAGCACGCGGTGCACCAGCTTGCTGCCCAACGAGCCGGTTCCGCCGGTGACGAGAATGGTCTTGTCCTTGAATATCATTGTCTTTGCCTGATGTCGCTGGCCAGTTCGTGCAGCATGTCCGACCAGTCCGGCGGTTGATAGGAGAATTCCCTGCGGAAGCGCGTGGAATCGAGGCTGCGATCGCACCGATTGGAATCATCCGCTTTAATGGTGATTTCCAGGTTCAGAATTTCACGCAGCCTGCACAGTAATTCATACTTGCTGATGGGGGCACTGGAGAGGTGATAAAGACCGTGTGCATCAGGATGGTCAACCAATAGCATTTCAATTACACGCGCCAGTTCCTGGGTGGTAACGCCTGAAAAAATTGCATTCCTGTACCCGGTCACGGCCTGGTTCTGGCTCAAAAACCATTCGACAAGGCCGGTTTTGCTGAAAAGACTGAGACCGATTGCCGACTTTCGCAGTGTGATGGCGCCAGGGGCCGCAACCTCCCCCAGAAGCTTGCTGCGATCGTACAGGTCAACTGGATCCGGCCGGTCATCCTCCCGGTAATTGCCCCGGTTCCCGGAAAATACGCAATCGGTGCTGAGCTGGATGAAGCGTGAACCCATCGAGCGACAGATCAGTGCCAAGCGATGCGGCAACAGGGCGTTGATTTCAATATTGGGGAGCGCTTCGGCGCTGTCCGCTCTTTGTTTGACAAAGCCGATGGCGTTCACCACGGCGTCAGGACGAAATGCCGCAATTACCGCCAGGTACCGGTCTGCAAACCTCGCATCAATACCGGCATAGGCGTTGGCAGGGTTAAAAATATCACTCGATGCGTAAGCCGAAAGATCCTGGCGCAAGGTGACGCGAACTTCGTGCCGCGGCGCAAGCTGCCGCAGCAGTTGGTGTCCGATCATTCCATCGCCGCCCAAAACAAGAATTTTCACCGGCGCGCTCCCGCGACTTCGGTCAGGATGCCTTCAAGGCGCGACAGGAGAATCGATCGCTCAAAATGCGCGCGGAAGTATGTTTCGCCGCTTTTTCCCATGGAGTCCAGTTGATTCTTGCCGGCGCGGCTGGCGGCAAGTACTGCCTCGGCCAGCGCTTCAGGGTTTTCCGGTGGAACCACCCAGCCTGCTCCCGCTTCGCTGACGATGTTGGCACCCTCCCCTTCAAGCGAGACGATCAATGCCTTGCCGCATGCCAGATAGGATTGAATTTTCGCGGGAATAGTATACGCAAAGATGGGGTCGCGGCGCAGTGTCGCAAGCAGAATGTCCGCGTGGGCGAAGTAATGCGGCATTTCAATTGCCGGGCGCGAGCCGAGCAATTGAAAGGTCTCACTGATGCCGCATTTTTGGACTTCGGCCTCGACCCAAGCGCGCATGCGCCCGTCACCCATGATTATCCATTGGATGTCGCGATGCTCGCGCAGCAATGCGGCAGCGGCCACGATGGTTGGAAAATCCTGCGCGCTACCGACGTTGCCTGCGAAAAGCACACGAAATCCCGGCCGGAATTCTCGGGCTGCCGCATCCTCCGGAGAGGGTGAAAGCCGGCGGTAGAAATGTTCCGCGCTGTTGGGCAGATAGACGGTTTTTTCAGCGGAAACGCCTTGCTTTGCAATGGGTGCAGCAAATGCCCGCGACTGCACCAATATCCGGTCGCAGCCCCGATATACCCAGCGCACCAGCCGATCAACGGCGGAGAGCGCCATGGTGGATTGAACTGCACCGGTTGCAAACAGGCTTTGCGGCCACAAATCCTGTACCCAGAACACAATCGGCAGGCCCTTGATAAAGCGGATCAACCTGGCGGGTATCCCAATTGTTATGGGTGAAGGTTCATACACCAGCATGACATCGAAGCGCCCGCGCGCGAGCCACGGCGCCAGCAGGGACATGCTGACTGCCATGGAGGCAAAATTCAGTGCCAGTCGAAACGAACCGCCATTGCCGCGCGGAATCAGGGGGGCGCGACGAACTTCAATGCCGTCAAATTGGTCGCGATAGGGTCCAAGGAGGCCGTAGCCCTCAAAGAAGCTGCCTGAAGGGTAGTTCGGCAGGCCGGTGAGCACGCACACTTCGTGGCCGAGATCGCGAAGACCGGTGGCGACATCGTTGATTCGGAAACTCTCAGGCCAGAAATACTGACTGACCAGCAATACCCTCATACGGCCGCCGTTTTTTTCAGAATAGACGCGAACAGGGATTCGTATTTCAACACCATGGCCTGCCAGGTGTAGTGGGCAAGTATGTAGGTGCGCAATCTTGCTCCCCGGTCGCGCAGGTGACCGGCTTCAAGCATTCCTGCGATGCCGGCGGCGATTTCTTCGACGCTGGCGGCAACCAGTTCTCCCCCCCCGGATTCCGGCAGATCATCAAAGCCGCACTCGGTGGTCATCAGGACCGGTGTCCCGCAGGCCCCCGCTTCCAGGGCAACCAGCGACATGGCTTCACTTCGTGAAGGAACTACGACCAGGCTGGCGGCCGAAAGCAACGAAGACTTGTCCGACAATGGGACATGGCCGATGAACCGCACCCGTTCGGCCAGGCCGGCGGCGCGCAATTGCAAGGTCCTTGCGAGCCCCCAGTCGGGCCCGGCGAAAAGCAGATTCCAATCGGGAAAGCGCGAAGCGATCCGGAGAAAGGCCTCAAGCAGCAGATCGGGACCTTTCACCGGGTCCAGACGGCCAAAGAAAACCAGCAGAGGCCCGGATCCCAGGCTATGGCGCTGGCGAAAGCCTTGCGCGTCGGGCTCAAGGTACTCCCCGGGTTCTATTCCATTGGGAATAATGAAGACCTGCCGGGGATCCACGCCATAGTCCCGGAAGGAAAGTGTTTCACGTGCGGTAATTGCGACGCACGCGGCCGCATCCTGAATCAGGCGGCTACCGGCAAGCAGGTTGTACATCCGCTTCAGCGCCATGGATCGTCCCATCCTGGGCAATGCACCCGAGGGACACGCTACCCAGGGTTTGCCCCTGCGCCTGGCAACCCGCGCGACCAGCACATTGAGCAGAGTCCAATGATTGCAAAGGTGAATAACGTCCACAGAGTCAACCAGGGCTTGAATGCGCGAAATTTCGGGGGCAGGCAAAAGGAAGCGGCGATTCCGGCATTGCAGCACCTCAAGTCGTGCGTTTCCAAGCCTGGATTCCAGGGCGCTCTGGTCAAAACCGGTATCCATGCAAAGGGAAATCGTCTGCAAGCCGGCCTGCGAAAATGCCCTGGACAATTGCACAGTGCGTTCTGCCGTCCCGCCGCCAATGACCGGATCAAGCAACGCACTGACATTCAGTATCCGCACTGCTCAGCTTTCGACACGGGGTTGATCCGCGAACCATTTCGCATACTCGATTATGGCCATTCTCAGGTCCCGGGGCATGAGAAACCCCGTTGTTTGCAGGTTGGCCGGGCTGTAGATGCGCTCAGGTTCGGGGTCGGGCCGGCCAATTGCCCGCAGCAGGAGTCTGAATACCGACGCCGGCGCATAGGGCAGCCATTGCGGCAATTGTGGCGCCCCAAGGGCATCCGCCAGGCAGGATTCCATGGCGCGGTAATTGTTGAGTGGATGCTCGTCATCGGAAACTATGAACAACTGTTGTGCGGCAGCCAGGGTGCGATTCGCAAAAAACATGATCGCCATCACCAGCGCTTCCACGTCAACCATGTGCATCCTGCGGCGCCCCATGACCATGGCACGCAGCATGCGCTCGATCCTTGGTGCGCGCGCCACCCGGGTTGCTAGTGTCTCCAGGTTCCGGCCGCCCGGGCCGATGATGGCGGTGGGCCTCAGGATGACAATCTGAAAAGCGTTCCGCGCGGAATCGTTCAGTACCGCCTCAATGCCAAGCTTTGTCCGTCCATATTCATCAGTTGGTTTGCAGGTAGTGTCTTCATTTATCCGGCGAACCGGGGGATTGCCGTAGACCATGGCGGTACTGATGTGTATGAGTCTTTGCACACCGATGTCCCTGCAGCTTTGCCCTAATACGGCGGCATCGCGCAATGCCGAATTTTCACCCGCGTAGGCAAGATTGACGACAATCGAACCGGGAAGAAGCAACCGGCTCAGCGATCGCGGATCGCCGAAGTCTCCCTGAATTACCTGCGTGCCGGTACCTGCGGAAATCGATGTCCGGTGCTGCAGTACGCGCAATTCAAAGAAGCCCGAGCGCTCAATTGCGCGCTGTAAAGGCTGGCCCACGAAACCCGTGGCGCCGATGAGACAGATGGTTTTCATAAAGGAATCGCTTATATGGACGCCTCCCGGAGATCAAGCGGTTGGGCATTTTAGGCTAGCCTGGATTTCCACGGACCAGGGTTAGCCTAATGCCAAAGTCTGAACAACTTCTGTCAACATTTAACTGCTTAGAGACTAAATGGGGTCGTGTTCGATTAGATCTGAATAAAAAATGCTCTGCCCACGCCCGCCTTGCGCGGGCGTTGTTGTTTGTGTGCTCAGCCGCGCTTCTTCTCCTCGGGGTGGATGAAGCCGATGGGGCGGCGCTTGGGTTCTGACGGGGCCATGAGTTGGCGGATGGCCTCCAGAATGCCGGTGATGGCCTGGTCGTGGGTGGAGAGCTTCTTCTCGATGCGCGCTTCGAGCTCATCCAGGCGCTTGGCCAGTTCTTTGTTGCTGGCAATTACCGCGCGCAGGCGCACGAAGGCGCGCATGACCTCGATGTTAACCTGCACGGCCTGGCGGCTCCTGAGGACCGAGGAGAGCATGGCCACGCCCTGCTCGGTGAAGACGTAGGGGGCGTAACGCCGGCCGCCACGGCCGGGGACGTTTGAGATCACAGATTGTGATCTCAAAGAATCGACTTCCTCGGGCCAAGCTGGAACAGAAAATCCTCGGGAAAGCGCTCCAGATTGCGCTTGACCGCCTGCACGAGCGTGCGCGTCTCGACGCCGTAGAGAGTGGCCAGGGTTTGGTCGAGCAGCACCTTGTGGCCGCGAAGGAGGAGGATCGCCTGCGCGATTCTCTCGGCCGGTACGAGGGCTGCTGTCTTGCTCTTCTTGTTGATGGGAATCTCCCTTTGTCTCTTTAACGAACCGGGTAGTCGGGTGTAGCGTGGCTATGCTGAATCTGCATGGACTCGCGACGAAGCGATGGCGCGCTATCGCTCTGGGTCTGCAGGGATGGTTCGAATTGATATTGATTCACTCGACTTTTCAGACATACAAGACACCGACTGGGATTTGAACAACCGCAAGACGTTCACATTCCGCAACAAGCAGGACTATGGGGTCCACTATAGAGAATGGAAAAGGCAAGGACCCGCGCGCTTCGCACGCAAGGGATATCCCCGAGATTGATACGGGGTGCGATTGCTGAATCCGATAACCGACCTTGCCAGACAAGTATGCCACGCCTTGGGTTCTATTTATAAATGTTTAACTTTATAGATCGATTCACTGGGTGGCCGGTGCTGCCTGGCGGCTTAAGAAAGGATCGCCGGGACGGTTGCATGCGAGCCGCGCGCGGTGGAAAATTGTCATTGCTGAGCACGGTCATCGATCTTGATGGGAAACTGATCGTTCTTGGTCAAATTCGATGATGTATCGGGGGTCAATACCATCAGCAAAGGTGACCAGGATTTCCCTCTTGCAAGCAAGCAGTTATAGCCGTCAGAATCAAACACGCTGGCATGAATAATGCCGCAGTGGTGCTGTGGAGGCCATAGGGGCCACGTATTTGCTGAATCGAACATCGGATCCGAGCGATTCGCCATCACCAATCATGAAAATCACAACATCAAATCCGGTGACCACACTCATTCATGACGCCCGATCCTATGGTGCAGGCGCCGTACAACCTTCAGTCCTATAACCGGTACACGTATGGCTTCAACAACCCGATGGCCGGAACAGATCCATCACGCTATGGGTTTTTTAGCGACCTTCTTGACAGCTTCGCAAATTTCTTTGATAAGAATATCGAGACGGTGCTCCCAGTTGTGGTCGGTGTGGCAATCGGTGGGCCGTTTGGCACTGCGATTGGAAGCTACGCGGGCGCTGCCGCGGGTGGGTACCTTGGTGGATACATTTCTAGCGACGGTGATCCAAGAGCAGCGTTGACTGGTGCATTTACCGCGGCGTTGGTTCACAGTGTGTCCCAGGGCTCCGAAAAATGGAGCAATGGGGAAAAGTGGCTGCGCATGCGCTGGTGTACGTGATGGTCCCTTCTTTTTACTTTTGGTCGGATTTCTTGGCGCCGTGGGTGCGAGCGTGTTCTGGTTTATTGTGCGAACTGATAATCGGAAAAGCTCCGGGATAGTAGGAAATCCTCCGGGCCAGTGACGAAATAAATTCTGGAGGAACTCAATAGGCCGGTGCCTCGTTGAATGCGAGGAATTGTTTTACCCGACGATGGTATTGATGGTCTTGCGCAGTGTTTGCTGTTCATCGGGATCGAGCTGTCCGAGGCTGCGCAGCACGAGCGAAGCCTCGATGGTGGTGATAAGCGGTTTGACCGCCGAGGGTTTGAGCAACCCCGCGCCCTTCCAGTTGCCGATGGTCATCTCGCCCATGGTGCCGGCGGGCCGCAACTGACTGGTGACCGCCATGATGACCAGATCGGGCCGCGCGGCGTGATACGCGGCACTTGAGATCACCACCGCGGGGCGCTTCTTGGTGGCGCTCTGGTCGGTGAAGGGGAATGGAACTAAAACGATGTCGCCAAAGCTATAGCGTGTCGTAGGCGGCATCGTCCTCGTTCTCCCACAGGCGCCCGAAGGCCGGTTCAGCCGCGCGCGCGGCGTCGCGGGTGGTTGAGCGCTCCTCGTTACGTGCTCGCAGGAAGTCGACGAAATCCTCCACCTCGGCCACGCGCTCGGGGGGCAGGCTTTTGAGTTTCTCCAGGATCACTTGCTCGTTGGGGTGGTTCATCGTCTGTCTCCTTAGCGGCTTGCCTGGGCGAGCACCGTATCGAGCATTTCCATGACGAATCGCTGCTTGGGCTTGGGCAGTTGCGTGATGCGCTCCATGTGCTGCTGCAGCTTCGGCGTGGGGCCGCGCTTGGGGGCCGGCTCCGATTCCCCGATCAAGGCTTCGAGGCTCACGCCAAGGGAGCGCGCCAGGCGCGGCAGCATCGAGGCGGGCACCTTGAGCCGCGCGACCTCGTAGGAGGCCACCTGCTGCTGTGTGGTACCCAGCAACTCGGCGAGTTGCTGTTGGGTGAGGCTTTGCTCGCGGCGCAGTTGCGCGATGCGCGCGCCGAGCTCCTTGAAAAAGCGTTTCTCTTCCTGGGACATGGTGTCGATTGAGTGGTTGAAGAATGTGCCCATGGAAGATAACCCCGGAAACAGTGGTGACGTGGAATTACCGTTGACTTTACACCAAAATAGCGTAATCAGCCGATCCAATTATTTTATTGCCAAACCTCTTGACAGGTTTTTACGAGGAGACCGAATTCATGGCGAGAATCCCCGAGGCGGAAATCGAGCGGCTAAAAAGTGAAATCTCCGTGGAGCGCCTGGTCGAGGGCTCGGGTGTGCCCCTGAAGAAATCGGGCAAGGACCTGCTCGGCAAATGCCCGTTCCACGATGACCGCGAGGCGAGTCTGGTGGTGACCCCGGCGAAGAACCTGTGGCACTGCTTCGGGTGCGCTCTGGGCGGTGGGCCGATCGATTGGGTGATGAAGGCGCAGGGGGTGAGTTTCCGGCACGCGGTGGAGTTGCTGCGCGAAGGGGTCCCTGCTTTAGCTGCCAAGGGTCCGGCGCGTTCGAGAACGCGGGTGCTGCCGGCACCGGTGGCGCCCGATGCGGAGGACGCGCAGTTGCTTGGCCAGGTGGTGGGCTATTACCACGAGACCTTGAAGGCGAGCCCGGAGGCGCTGGCGTATCTGGGCGCGCGGGGGATCGGCAGTGCCGAGGCGATTGACCGATTCAAGCTTGGCTATGCGAACCGCACGCTAGGCCTTCGCCTGCCGGAAAAGACTCGCAAGGCCGGGCTGGAGATCCGCACGCGCCTGGAGCGCCTTGGGATTTACCGCGCCTCGGGCCATGAGCACTTCAATGGGTCGCTGGTGATTCCGGTGGCCGATGAACACGGCACCGTGACCGAGGTGTACGGCCGGAAGATTCGTGATGATCTGCGACCGGGGACGCCGGCGCACCTGTATTTGTGGCCGCCAGGCTGATCGTGCGTTATGTCTGGCACCCCGGCCGGCGACACGTGCACAGCGTGCGTGCCGCACCCTGTCCACGCCCAAAGCCAGTCAGCACGGCACGGCTTTGCCGTCGCCGCGGGTGTCTATCCCGCGCGCGTCGCGCGAGGAGAATGGAACAGGCAACGACCAGCGCGCTTCGCACGCAGGGAAAGTCCCCGAGATTGATACGGGGTGCGATTGCTGAATCCGATAACCGACATGGCCATACAAGTATGCCACGCCTTGGGTTTTATTAATAAATGTTTAACTTTATAGATCGATTCACTGGGTGGCCGGTGCTGCCTGGCGGCTTAGGAAAGGATCGCCGGGACGGTTGCATGCGAGCCGCGCGCGGTGGAAAATTGCCATTGCCAGCCGTTGAACCATAAATCGGTGGAGCCATCAGCTTGGAATCCTTGCAAAGACCACAATCGGCACACACGCATGATCTGATCTAGCCACGCGGTCCGGAATTTGCCAGCCAATTGCTCCGATTAAGAGCATTTGTTGTTGACGTGCATGGTAAATCCTGAACGCGGAAGTGACCACGCGCTCAACGAAAACATCAATCCGCATGTGATTTAAAAGTCTACGGTTCTCAATGAACAAGAATGTAACCATTCTCATCCCGACGTACAACCACGGCAGCGTTCTGCCCTATCAGATCGAGTCCCTGCTTCATCAGACGGTACCGCCCGAGCGAATCGTCATTCTGGATGATGGCTCTACCGATGATACCCACGTGGTGCTGAACAGGTACGCCGGGAAGAAAGGCATCGAGGTGGTGCGACAGGATCGCAATATCGGTATCCATGCCGGGATGAACATTTTACTGAATCATGTGGAGACCGAGTACTTTGCGTTTGCCGCGGCGGACGATGTATTGACGGCGGTGTGGTGTGAAGTCAATGCGACGCTTCTGGAGAAATACCGCTCCGCAAAAATGGCGATATCGAATTCCTTTATTTCTGAAGACGGCCGGTTCTGCGTTACCAATCTGATCAGGGACTTGAACGGCCGCGGGGAAGGCGCGTACACACCCGGGGAATACATCGCGTCCTACCTGAAATCCGGGAAATTGCCGCCGTCGAACACGATTATGTATCGAACCGACATTATCGAGGAACTGGTCAGACCGATAATCTCCCGCAAGGACTTGAGTTCCCTGACCGACGTACTGCTGATGCTGGCGATAGCGACAAGGTATCCCGTGGCTTATTCAACCCAGCCGACCGGGGTATTTTTCCGCAGCAGGGAAAGCTACGGGAGCGCTTTCTATTCGGCCGCCCATCTGAAGGAAATGATCGCCAAGGTCGAGAGGTTTTCCAGCGTGGAGGGATACATTCAGAATAGTGACGTTGTCCGTACTTTGAAAGGATTTCTTGAGTACATCTGAGCAAAACAGATCATCCTGAATCAGTACGCGGAAAGCCGGGCCGCAGGCAGAGGCGTGGGGAACATTTACAACGCCGCACTTTGTTATCTACGCTTGCTTCGTGAATTTCTGGTCCAACACCGATACAGCTACCTGAGCGGGCCCCGATCCGTGAGTCCCGTTCAGGAGGCGGAATTGAATAAATTCATTCACCCCAGCGTTGCGGGCCGCTTCAGATCTCATCAGGCTCGTTGATTGGTCTTGAGTCGGAGGATCGATGCAGGTTCCGGCGCAAAGGTGACGTGCTGGAATCAGGTGAACGCGAACTGGCCGGATGCGCTGGGTTTGGAGGCGCCTGGCATAGCCGTGCTGTTTCCGGCGCTGCTGAAAGAGATGGGCGAGGTTTAGCAGCAGGGCGCGAAGCGACACCGGCAGCCGCGGAAATACTCGAATATTACTTAAACAGACAACCCAACTGGCTGGGGATGCCTGCCACACCTGATTCTCCATCATGGAAAGTGAAAGAATTCTACGGGACAGCTACGGACCGGCGGCAATATCACCAGCACACACACCTATGACGCCCTGCTCCGGATGACCGCCGTGGCAGGAGGTGGTCTGTACGCGCAGACCTTCGCCCATGACACGCTGGGCAACCTGACCCACCGCGTGGACACCTGCCTCAACCCGGAGGTCACCGAGAATTCACCTACGACAGCCTGAACCGGCTCACCAAGGCCACGGTGTCGGGAGGTTCGGACCGCGACACCGCCTTCTCGGCGATCGGCAACATCACCTCCAAGTCGGACGTGGGCACCTATACCTACCTGTCGGTCAGCAGCGCGCGCCCGCACGCGGCAGCACCCAAACACCGATCCCGCCGATTCAGTTGTCGACGCTGTCGCGACAATTAGGCGCCCCTTGGACGCAGGCGGCCGGGCACATGGTGCTGCCATCCACCGGTCACCCACTGAAAGGAGAGAGTGGAAAAGTATGCCCGTAACGGGTATGCTTCGGCTGTGAAGAAGCCAATCGAATTCCTCAAACGCAAGGACTTCGCGCGGTGGCAGGCGGGCGAGAAACTGCCTGATGCCGCCTTGTGTAAGGCGGCCAAAGAGATGGAAGATGGTCTGATTGATGCGGACTTGGGTGGCTTCCTCTACAAGAAGCGGGTCGCCCGTCCGGGTGGCGGAAAGAGCGGCGGCTACCGCACGCTGTTGTCGGCCCGGATCGGCACCCGCTATGTGTTTCTGCACGGGTTCTCGAAGAGCGCCACGGAGGACATCACGCAGGACGAGAAGAAGGCGCTGCAGTACGGCGGGCAAGGTGTTCCTGGAATTGCCTGCCGCAGCGCTGTTGAAGGTATTGCAAACAGGCGTTCTACTGGAGGTGCATTGTGAGCAAGATCATTGAATCCCTGCGCGGCGATCTGGCCGCGTTACACGAGGCTGGAGCGATCGGCAAGGTGACGATGCGCGAGTTCGACATGATCTGCCCGCCGCCGGTGCGCGAATTTAGCGCCACGGAAATCAAGCGGCTGCGCGAAGCGTTGAAGTTTAGCCAACCGGTGTTCGCGCACCATTTGCACACATCTGCATCCACGGTGCGTAAATGGGAGCAAGGCGACACGCGGCCGGCAGGGCCAGCGCTCAAGCTGCTCAACGTCATCGCCGACAAAGGCCTGGAGGCCATCATCTGAAGGAGTCGGTGGCACATCGAGGGTCATCCACGCGCCCCGAACCAGTATTCCGTCTTGACCCACGGCGGTTTTTGATGGATATGCCCCTGGACGCGCTGGGTCTGGATGCGCCTGCCATAGCCGTGGTGTTTCCGGCGCTGCTGAAAGAGATCGGCGAGGTATGGCAGCAGGGCGAAAGGCGACATCGGTAGACTCGCAAATACTCGAATATTACTTAATCAGACAACCAAACTTGCCGGTAATGTGCGCCCTGCGTGCCTTTCCGTTATAGAAAGTGAAAGAAATGGACGGGACAGCTACGGACGAAATTCGGTAGTGTCCACCAGTATCGACACCAGCTATGGGGTGACCACCACCTACGACGGCTCGGGCCGTGTCGAAATCGTCCAGTACCCGACCGGGTTCATGACCAAGAACGTCTACAACGGTTACGGTCATTTGTGGAAGGTGCAGCGCGATGACTCCGGGGACGGCACGGTGTTCTGACAGGCCAACACCAAGGATGCCGCCAGCCCGTGTCGCCGCCTTGCATCGGCAGCCAACAACAGAAGGAATCCTTTAATCTTGCAACCGGACTTCGAACTAAAGAGCTGATGCGGCTACGGGGGGCAGGTCAATCCCGAAAAGTTCGCACATGCATCATCGAATTCAGTACGCCAATGATCAAGTCCAAGCCCATGGCAGTTCCGAAAACGCGTGCTGTCGAGCAGCGAGTTGAAGGGGCGCTTGGCGGCACGCGGGGAATTTTCACTGGTTGTGGGGTAGATGCGAGCCTGAAGTTGGAACCGCGTGGCAATTGCCAGCGCAAACTCGAACCAGGTGGTGCTGCCGGCAGGGGAGAGGTGGTACACGCCTTCCGAGTCTGAGTGCCCCAGGTCTGCTGGCGGGCTCTTCTGCAGCAACGAACGCATGACAGCCGCAAGGCTCCTGGCGCTGGTAGGTGTGCCCCATTGATCGTTGACGACATTTATCGAGGGTTGCGAGCGGGCCAGCTTCAGTATGGTTTTGAGAAAGTTTGCGCCATGCTCACCATAAACCCAGGCAATGCGGAAAATCAGATGTCTGCAAGCTGTAGCCTGGATCGCGCACTCGCCTTCCAGCTTGGCGCGCCCATACACGCTTTGCGGATTGGGCAGATCACCCTCTGTGTAGGGTCTTGTCAGACTGCCGTCGAACACGTAATCGGTGGAAAAATGGATAAGCAAGGCCCCAAGCCGCCTGGCTTCTTCCCCGAGAATCCCTGGCGCAAGTGCGTTGACGGCGTGCGCAAGCTCCGGTTCGCTTTCGGCCTTGTCCACCGCAGTATAGGCAGCGGCATTGACAATGATGTCCGGTTTGAATTGCCGCAAAATTGGTACAAACTCGGACGGACGTGTCAGGTCAAATACGGAGTGATCGAACGCTGCAAGTTCACCAAGGGGGGCAAGCGCGCGTTGCAGCTCCCACCCCAATTGTCCGTTACTGCCGGTCAGCAGAATTCTCACGGGAAGGTTTCTGCCTCGCACAGCATGGCGCCCTGGCTGTCCTTGGCTGACAGTATTGGCGGCCCGGACAGCGGCCAGGGAATCGCGAGCGCCGGGTCGTTCCAGGCGATGGATCGCTCGTACTCTGGTGCATAGAAATCGCTTGTCTTGTAGAGCACTTCCGCGGATTCGGAAACAACGCAGAAGCCATGCGCAAATCCCTGCGGAACCCAAAGCAGTTGCCGGTCGCTCGAGCGCAGGCGTTGTACGGCAATTCGCCCGAAATCCGGAGAACTCCTGCGGATATCCACCACCACGTCGAAAATCTCCCCGGAGATTAAGCGCAGCAGCTTGCCCTGCGGTTGCCGGATTTGATAATGCAGTCCCCGCAGTACCCCGCGGGCCGAGCGTGAATGGTTGTCCTGCACAAATCCTTGTGTGATGCCGGGCTCGGCGAAATTGCGTTCATTCCAGCTCTCGAAAAAAAATCCGCGCTCGTCGCCAAACACCTGCGGCGATATCAGCAGTACTTCGGCGAGCGCAGTGGGGGTGATCGTCAGTTTCAACGCCCTTCCTCGATGATGCGTAACAGGTAGGCGCCGTATCCGCTGCTGCGCAGTGGCGCGGCCAGCGCAGCAAGCTGTTCTGCGCTGATGTATCCCATGTGCCAGGCCACTTCCTCCGGGCAGCATATTTTGAGCCCCTGGCGCCGTTCCACCGCCTGAATGAAGGTGCTGGCTTCGATCAGGGCATCCTGGGTGCCGGCATCGAGCCAGGCGTGTCCACGGCCGAGCAGCGTGACATGCAGCTTGCCCAGTGCAAGGTAGCGGTTGTTGAGATCGGTAATTTCCAGCTCTCCGCGGGGCGAAGGTCGGAGAGATCTTGCGATTTCCGGTGCATCGCTGTCATAGAAGTAAAGGCCGGTGACGGCGAAACGGGATTGGGGCTCGCTGGGCTTCTCTTCAAGGCTGATTGCGTTGCCCGCCGAATCGAATTCGACAACACCGTAGCGCTGCGGGTCGCTGACCGGGCTGGCAAAACCGTGGCACCTTCATGGCGCGTGCTTGCCGATGCCAGGTCTTTTTCCAGGTCGCGGCCGTAAAAAATATTGTCGCCAAGTACCAGCACACTTGGCGCGCCATTGAGAAAACTCTCCCCGATGATCATCGCCTGCGCCAGGCCCTCCGGCGCGGGCTGTACCGCATAATCAATGCGCAGGCCCCAGCGCGCACCATCACCAAGCCGTTGCTCAAAGCGCGGCGTGTCCTGCGGGGTGAATATGAGCAGAATTTCGCGTACGCCCGCCAGCATGAGTGTGCTCAACGGGTAATAGATCATGGGCTTGTCGTAGACGGGCAGCAGCTGCTTGGAAACCACCTGCGTCAGTGGATATAGCCGGGAACCAGGGCCTCATGCGAGGATGATGCCTTTCCGATCCATGTCAGCGTGCACCAAGGGTCAATCTGACCGATAGCGAATCTGCCGAAAGACCTGACCCGCCGACATCGCGTTTCGGTGATCCAATAAGATGACTCATCGATTGGCGTAATTGCGGCTTATCCAGCGCTGATATTCGCCGGAGCGGATGTTATCGACCCAGGCGCGATTTTCCAGGTACCAGTGGACGGTTTGCTCCATCCCACTTGAAAAACTGTGCCGCGGCTTCCAGCCCAGCTTACCCCGGAGTTTGGCTGCATCGACTGCGTAGCGCCGGTCATGGCCGGGGCGATCAGCGACAAACTCAAGCAAACTGGCGTAGGGGCCTGCTGAGCGCGGTGACAAGCGATCAAGCAGCGCGCACAGTGCTTCCACCACCTGCAGGTTGGTGTGTTCTGCATCACCTCCAACATTGTAGGTCTCACCAGGCTGCCCTTGGGCAAGAATCAGGCGTAAGGCTTCGCAATGGTCGGCAACATGCAGCCAATCCCGAATATTAGCGCCATCGCCGTAGACCGGAAGCGCTTTGCCTTCCAGCGCATTCATGATCATCAGCGGAATGAGCTTCTCCGGAAACTGCATGGGCCCGTAGTTATTAGAGCAGTTGCTGGTCAGCACAGGCAGACCATAGGTATGGAAATAGGCGCGCACCAGGTGGTCAGACCCTGCCTTGGAAGCCGAGTAAGGACTGTTCGGCGCATACGCCCTTGACTCCGTGAACGGCAGTTCGTCCGGTTGCAGCGAGCCATACACCTCGTCGGTTGAGACGTGCACAAATCTGAACCCTTGGCGCATTTCCGAGGCAAGTTCGTTCCAGTAGCCGCGGGCTTCCTCCAGCAGGCAAAAGGTACCTAGCACATTGGTTTGCACGAACTCTGCTGGCCCGTGAATGGATCGGTCCACATGGCTTTCGGCTGCGAAATGCAGCACTGCCCTGATCCGGTGCGTGGATAACAAACGTGCGACGAGAGCGCGGTCGCAGATGTCGCCGCGAACAAAGGTGTGACGGGGGTCATTCTGCAGGCGGGATAGATTGGCGAGATTGCCCGCATAGGTCAGTTTGTCCAGCGTAATGACGGGTTCCTCGCCCTGCGCAAGCCATTCAAGCACGAAATTGGAGCCGATGAACCCGGCACCGCCTGACACAAGAACTGTCATGAGCGCTTCCCGGTTCGCGCGGCCAGCGACATAAGCTTTGCATACTTGTTGAAAGAATTCATGCAGCCAATCCCAATGTGAACGAGGCCCGGTGTGCCGTCGAGAAAGCCGAGCCGGAACAGATAGAACTTCAGAAATCTGAGCAGCGGCGAGAATAGCAGATGCGCAATGCCGGCCGATTTGCCTTGCAGGTGCAGTTGTGCCGCCTGTAAAGAGGTGTAGCGATTCTGCTTTTCGAGATACCTGTCGAGCGAATCCGCGGAGTCGTGCATCAGATCGCCCATCAATCTGATTGGCAGTTGGTCGGAATGGACACTTTCGTGGACTGTGTCCTCGCTCCAGCGCGCATGACCGCGATGAAATAACCGCAGACTCCAGTCTGGATAACCTTCTCCGTGGCGCAGCCAGCGGCCCAGAAAGTGATTGCAGCGTGCCATCACGAACGCGGTCGCCCGGGGCGATTCGAGCTCGGCAACTATTGAGGCTTTCAGAGCCTCGCTAAGGTATTCGTCGGCGTCCAGACAAAGTACCCAGTCATGGGCTGCCGAATCAACGGCAAACTGCTTTTGCCGCCCGAAACCCAGCCATTCCTTCTGGAGAACTCGTGCGCCCAGATTGCGGGCAATGACAAGTGTCTGATCCGTGCTGCCGGAATCCACCACCAGAAGCTCGTCCGCAAACGCTGCACTGCGCAGGCAGGCCTCCAACTGGGCTGCGGCGTCGCGTGTGATGACTACCACGGAGAGGGGCATTGAGCGGTTTATAATCAGTGTCTTAGTGGCAGTCAATCCGATTGCCTGCCAGCGTCCGAAATATAGCGGCCCTGTGGCGGCGTGCGCTATGCGTGCCGGGATGCGCAATTTTACGCTTGCTGGAGGCTGCGGAAATTCCTCGATGAGAAAAATCCTGTTGATTAAAACCTCGTCGCTGGGTGACGTAGTACACAACTTTCCTGCGGTCAGTGAAATTCGGCGTCATTTCCCCGATGCGGTGATTGACTGGGTCGTGGAAGAAGCTTATCTGCCGCTGGTGGAATTGCATCCAGGGGTGCGGCGGGGTATCCCGGTTGCGATCCGCCGTTGGCGCAGGCGGCCGTTGAAATTGGCAACCTGGACGGAAATGAGCGGATTGCGCCAGCTTTTCAAGCACGAGCATTACGACACCGTTATCGACACGCAAGGCTTGATCAAGAGTGCACTGCTTGCGGCTGCCGCTCAAGGGCGTCGTCATGGATTCGACGCGGCAAGCGCGCGCGAATCCATCGCGGCGCGCTTTTACGACGTTTGCCATCATGTGGCTCGCGGGCAACATGCCGTTATTCGCAATCGGGATCTGTCGGCGCGTGCGCTGGGATATCGAAACGGTGAAACAATCGATTATGGTTTGCGCGCCAGGAAGCCTCTTCAAAACCAGAACCGCGATTGCCGGATCGTCCTGCTGCATTCGACCAGTCGGACTGACAAGCATTGGCCCGAAAGCCAATGGGTGGATCTGGGGCAGCAACTGGAGGCTGCTGGCGCCCGCATTATCCTGCCCTGGGGCACGCTGGGAGAACGCCAGCGTAGTGAGCGCATCGCATCCGCATTGCGCGATGCGCAGGTTCCAGAAACCCTTTCATTGCAGGCGGCGGCCGAGTTGCTGGAGGGATGCAGCGGGGTGGCGGGTGTCGATACCGGACTGACGCACCTGGCCGCGGCTTTGGGCACGCCGGTTGCTGCCATTTTCTGCGCAACCGATCCCAGGCTCACGGGAATCTATGGTGCCCAATGCACCCGGAATCTCGGCGGACCGGGGCGCTCGCCTCAATCGCGGGAGGTGTTTGCGGCCCTGCAGGCCTGCGGGGCGATGTGATCTGGCGCCTGGCTTACACGCTATCGCTGTGGGCAGCCTTGCCTGTGGTTCTTGCCCGTCTTTACTGGCGGAGTCTTCGCGAACCCGTCTACCGGGAGCGGCTTGGCGAACGCTTTGGCCGCTATGGTCCTGTCATGACGCGCCCTGTGGGCAAAAGACTGGTCTGGCTGCATGCGGTGTCGCTGGGGGAAGTGCATGCGGCAAAACCCCTGGTAGACAGGCTTTTGGCAAGGCACCCCGATACCGATTTTCTGCTCACCCAAATGACGGCGGCAGGCCGCCAGGCGGCGCGGCAATTACTGGGTCAGCAAGTTCAGATTGTCTGGTTACCCTACGACTTTCCGTTCGCGGTGCGCTCTTTTTTGAAGCGGTTTCGACCCGATCTGGGAATCATTGTTGAAACCGAGGTGTGGTTCAATCTGATAGAGGCCTGCCACAAGGAATCTGTACCGGTGTTGCTTGCCAATGCCCGACTTTCCGAACGTTCCTTTCTGGCCTACCAGAGAATCGCGCCGCTCGCGTCCAAAGCGTTTGCGTCGATCACCGAGGTTGCGGCGCAAACCTCGGATGATGCAAACCGGTTGATGCGGCTAGGTGCCCGATCGGTATGCGTAGCCGGCAATCTCAAATTTGACGTCGAAGTTTCCCCTGACAGCCAATCCCTGGCCCGCGAGTTTCGCGCCAGATTCGGTTCGCGCAGGATACTTTTGGTCGCCAGTACCCGCGAAGGCGAGGAAGCGCTGATCTTGGACGCGCTTGCCGGGGAACCGCTGCCAGGCGTGTTGACGCTTATCGTTCCGCGGCACCCGCAACGCTTTGCCGATGTTGCCGCGATGCTTGAGCGGCGCGGTTTGCGATACGTCAGACGCAGTGCCAACCGAGATGTACCTGATGACTGCCACTACGTTCTGGGGGACAGTGTCGGGGAGATGGGCGCTTACTACCGGGCTGCGGATATTGCGTTTATTGGCGGCAGCCTGTTGGACACGGGTGCTCAGAACTTCATCGAAGCCTGCGCCGCGGGTATTCCCGTCTTGATAGGCCCCTCAGTCTATAACTTCGCATTGGCCGCCGAGCTGGCGACAAGCGCGGGGGCTGCGCTGCGCGTTGAGGATGCCGCCGGCATGGTGGAATGCGCGGCAAAACTGCTGGAGGATCCCGCGGCATGCAGGGCAATGGGTGATGCCGGCCTGGCGTTTTGCGCCCGCCATCGCGGCGCTGCGGCGCGCATGGCAGAAATAGCGACGAAGATGCTTGAATCGCGACCTTGATTGCAGACAGTCGTCGCCAAACTGCCGGTTGACGATCTGCCTCAGTTATTGCCGAGCAACTGATTGACCGATTCAATATCCTCGTCAGACAGCGAGCCGGCGGCAGCCTTGAGGCGCAGTCCGTTCATGATGGCATCGTAACGGGCGCGAGCCAGATCCCGCTTGGTCGAGAAAAGCTGCTGCTGGGCATTCAATACGTCAATGTTGATGCGCACCCCGACTTCGTAACCCAGCTTGTTCGACGCGAGTGAGGTTTCCGAGGAGGCAACCGCCTGCTCCAGGGCGCGCACCTGCGCAATGCCGTTGCTGATGCCGACAAAGGATTGCCGTGCGGAGGTGGCGGCCTGGCGACGGCTATTCTCCAGATCCGCGCGGATACGCTCCAGATTCGCCAGCGACTCGCGGATTCGTGAGTCGACCGACCATCCCGCGAAAATGGGGACACTCAGTTGCAGGCCCAGCGTACCGGTCCGTATATCCGAGCCAATACCGGTATTGACATTGCCGCCGGTTGCGCTGTTCGCATAGGTGGCAACGAGATCCAGCGTCGGCCGGTGGCCGGCACGATTGCGCTGCACGTCGCGCGCGGCGATTTCAGCGGCTGCCTCCTGAATGCGCACAGGATAGGCCTGTTTTTGGGCGGCCTCCACCCAGTCATTCATGCGCGCGGGCTGCGGTACGGCGATCTGAAAATTGGATCGTAGCGGGGTTAATGACTCGGGGAGTTTTCCGACGATTTGCTGCAGCGCGTGCTTGCGCAGTTCCAGGTCGCTGTGCCCCGCAATCTCCTGGGATACCGACAGATCAAACCTGGCCTGCGCTTCATTGGTATCGGTGATGGTGGATGTGCCAACCTCGAAGTTCCGCCTTGCCTGCGCCAACTGCTCGGTAATGGCCGCTTTCTGTGCGCCGATGAATGTGAGGTTATTCTGGGCTGCCAGCACATCGAAATAAGCCTGTGCAACCCGCACCAGCAGGTCCTGAGTGGCCTGGCCAAACTGCGCTTCAGCCTGGGCCACCTGGAATTCCGCCTGTTCAAGCTGCAGCACATTCAGCGGCCTGTACAGGGGCTGTGTGAGGGTAAAAGTAAACACGTTGCTGGCAAAATTGCGCGTCACCGGGCTTGCGGCATTGCGCTGGAGCACATGGTTGTTACTTTGCAGCGCATTGCCGGTGAAATTGACAGTGGGCATGCCCAGGGCGCGTCCTTGCGGCAGGCGCTCGCGACCGGCTTCCAAGGCCGCGCGCGCCGAGGCGAATACCGCATCGTTTGCCTTGGCGTCTCTATAGACCTGCAGCAGATCGACTGCAAATGCCGGAACGGCCAATGTCAGCGCAAGGGGAAGCGCAGAAAATACTCGAATAGCTTTCATTGTTGCTCTCGTCAATAAATCGCCATGGCGGGATCAATCTGACGCGCCCACGCATCAACGCCGCCGGAAAGGTTGTGGAGTTTGGCAAAGCCGTTGCGTTCCAGGAAAAGCGCAACCTGCATGCTGCGCCCGCCATGATGGCATATCACCACGGTTTCAGCATCCAGGTC
>JBCKLP010000003.1:0-55448 GCA_038903735.1 Burkholderiales bacterium
GTTCCTCCGCTACTTCGGACCTCTCCTTGATGCCCTGCGAAAGCTTGGCGGCTCGGGCAAGCCGGACGAAGTCGTGCAGCAGGTAGTAACTGACCTGGCGCTGTCGGACGAAGAGCAAAACGAGCTTGTGACGTCAGGCGGCTCCCGCCTGAAGACGAACGTCGCTTGGGCCCGGTTCTACTTGGTTCGAGAAGGGCTCCTGGACTCATCAAAGCGCGGCGTGTGGAGCCTCACGGAGAAGGGCCGAAACACCCGTCTGTCTGTGGATCAAGCCGGCGAGATTTTCTCCCGCTGGGTTAATGTTTTCGACGAGCAACGGAAGAACCGCGGCGAAGCGGAAGAACCGGTCGCCGAGAAGATCGCGGAAGGTAGCGGCGCCACTTCCAAAGACTATCGCGCCGAGACTCTCGAACTTCTACTGACACTCCCTCCGTCCGGCTTTGAAAGGCTTGCGCAGCGAATACTTCGTGAAGCGGGTTTCACCCAAGTTGTCGTTACGGGAAAAAGCGGTGACGGAGGCATCGATGGCTACGGTACGCTGCAGATCAACCATCTGCTCAGCTTCAAGGTGCTATTTCAATGCAAACGCTACGCGAAATCGGTTTCACCTTCGGAGGTCCGAGACTTCCGGGGCGCGATGGCGGGGCGCGCAGACAAAGGCATCATCATTACGACCGGGACCTTTACGGCCGAAGCGCGACGCGAAGCATCACGCGATGGAGTTCCGCCAATTGAACTGATCGACGGCGAAAAGCTCATCGACTTGCTTGAAAGCCTAGAGCTTGGTCTCCGGCCTGTTCCCACTTACGAACTCGATCATGCATTCTTCACCGAGTTCAGAGAGGCTAACCCGGCAGTCGAGTGGGACGCTCCGCAAGCGGCGTTGCCGCTCGCTGCGCGCCCCTCACTTCTACGTTAGGCACTCAATGAATACTCCGCTACAATCAATTTATGGCACAGCCATCGATCAGCCGTATTCGCGACTGCATTCGTTCACTGAACTACGTGGTATCACTACATGCTGCGGAAGAACTTGACGATGACAACCTCACGATCCTTGATCTCGAGAACATTATCCTCACAGGCGAAATCGCCGGGCGCCAGCGCGACCGAAGAACGCGAGAGGTCAAGTTCGTTATCCGCGGCCGCACGATTGAAGGCCAAGAGGCGGAAGCTGTCGTCAAATTCAGCCAGATCGGCGCTCTCTTCATCATTACCGTCTACCTTGTCTAACTCCATCTGCATTTCATGTGCTCATAAAGGTGTAGAACTGCGTAAGGTTACCCGTAGCTTCGGTCACGGGCCCAAGCTCCTGCTCATCGAAGGAATTCCTATGTGCTCATGCCCACATTGTGGAGAGTCATACTTCACTGCACAGACGATGCACGAGATCGAGCGCATCAAGGTACTTCGTAAGTCTGTCGCGACTGATCGCTCGGTTCCGGTTGCGGAGTTCCACGAGTTACGCGCCTAACTTTAGCTGCACCGGAGGCGCCTTCGGCGCGCCGGTGAGCACGACGTTAGAAGGCGCGGCTACCAGAAGGCGCCGTGTCCGCCTTTGAGGTATCCTCGCATCATCAATCTAGGTTGCACGAGGGGCCGTGTCTGAATTCGATCGCATCAGGGAGCAACTTGCCTATCTCAAATTCTGGCAGGGTATCGTGGTGCTGACGGACATCAGTTTGGCCGGTTGGCTCATTTCATCGTCTGAATCTGCAGCCCGCCTCACTGTTATATTGGCCGTCGCCGCCGTAGTTTTGCTGAGCTTCGGCATCGTAGTTCTGCATCGCCAGATCGAGCGCCGCATAGATCAAATCGGAAGGCTATAACCATGGAAACTCTCGCAGCTATCGTCATGTTTGCCGTCGTGCTCGTTATCGTCGGCGTCGCCCTTGACGCTGCACGTCGCGCCAAATAGCGCCTTCTAACCCTGCGCTCCAGCGGCGGACGCTGCGCGATGAAGCCGCGCAGCCCCGCTGAGCTTGAACGTTGGGCGGCTAAATGATCGCCTGCGCTATACTAAAGTTCTAGAATCCATTATCGGGGGCACCATGCATCTGACCGCGGTTTTCCAAAAGGTTGCCGAGGGCTATATCGGTTTTGTGGAAGAGCTCCCAGGCGCTAATACCCAAGGGGCCACGCTCGACGAAGTGCGGGCAAATCTTGCAGAGGCAGTTGAGTTGGTTCTTGAGGCCAACCGCACTCTAACGGAAGAGGCGATTCAAGGCCAAGTGGTCATTCGTGAAAAGATGCTGCTTCCTGCAGCATGAAACGCGACGATCTCGTCCGGCACCTTCGACAACACGGCTGCGTTTTGCTTCGGGAAGGCAGCAAACACTCAGTATTCGTGAACCGAGCGACACAAAAGGCGACCACCATGCCTCGTCACCGAGAACTGAACGATTTTCTGGCAAGGAAGATCTGCCGTGATCTCGAGGTTCCTGCGCCGTAGCCGCCCAACCACCCGCTCAACACGGACGCGCGCAATGCCGCGCGCGCCGGTTAGCGGCACGTTAGCCATCTGAAGATCGCCCGTTCGTTGCATGTGATAGCAGTTGTTGCTATCATGGTTTCGTGAATTCGAAGCAACGCAAATTACTCGTCTCAGTCTTCGCTCGTCCTACGTCCGCGTCGATTCTGTTCGGCGACATCGAGGCTCTCATCAAGGCGTTGGGAGGATCAGTGTCGGAACGCAAGGGCTCCCGCGTGAAGTTTGAACTCAAGGGCGAACAGTGGCGCTGCCACCGCCCGCATCCTGGAAAAGAAGCCAAGCGCTACCAAGTTGAAGAAGCGCGTGAGTTCTTGGAACGTGTAGGAGTGAAACCGTGAACACAATGTCCCACAAAGGCTACACCGCTCGTGTCGAATACGACGAACGAGACAATATCTTTGTTGGCCGAATCCTCGGCGTCCGTACCATCATTAGCTTTCATGGCGAGACGGTCAAGGAATTGCGTGCTGAATTTGAACTTGCCGTCAAGGACTACCTCGCCGAATGCAAGCAAGAAGGAATACAGCCCGAAAAGCAGGCTTCCGGCAAGCTTCTTCTTCGTGTCCCACCGGAAATCCATGGCCGCGCGCTTGTAGCAGCGCAAGCAGCCGGCAAGAGCCTGAACCAATGGGCAACTGAAATCCTTCAGCACGCCGTCCAACCAGATGGCTAACTTCAGGTGGAACGGACGGGCCGCGAGCGTCGTGCTTCCATTGCCCGCCTCGCTGGCCCGCCGTTCACCACGACGTTCGGCGGCACTACGACAGGTATCATTGCCCGAGCCTTTTGAGCGGACGCGAGTAATTACCGAGTACTCTTTCCAGGAGGTGACCTATGCACAAAGATTGGATTATCCGAATCGGCACGTTTTCGCTCTGCGCGCTTCTTGCCATTAATGCCTATGGACAAACAACCGAGAGGATTGTCATCGATGGCTCGACGGGCGGAATGCCGATGGCCGCGGCGCTCGCGAAGGCATTTCAAGAGCGTAATCCGGGCGTGACAATCGAAATCGGAAAAGGGCTCGGGACCTCGGCCCGCATCCAGGCGCTGGCGCAGGGGAAAATTGACATCGCATTGGCCAGTCACGGCTTGAACATTGTGGAGATCACCAGTAAAGGAATGGCGGTGCACGAAATCGCGAATGTCCCGGTAGTGTTCGGCGTAAATGCGTCCGTGCCTGTAGTTAACCTGACTGCTCAGCGGATTTGCGACGTGTATGCCGGAAAGTCTTCGAACTGGAAAGACCTTGGCGGGCCCGACATAGAGATAGCGGTACGCACCAGGCCTGATAGTGAGGTAGACACTGAAGTCGTGCGGGACAACATCGCATGTCTGAAGGATCTCAAGTTTACCGCGGCAGTGAAGATCATGCCTACGGCCGGGAATATGGCAACGGAACTTGCCGCTGCCGCAGGTGCGATCGGGATGACCACAATGACAGTCGTGGAACAGAGCCAGGGTAAGATCAAGGCGCTATCTATCAATGGCATCGCCCCAACCGTGCAGAATGTGGAGCGGAAAGCCTATCAACTTGTTCGCGAGTCCTATTTTGTGATTAAAACGCCTGCTTCGCCAGCGGTCGCGCGATTCTTGGAATTCACCCGAGGTCCCATGGGCCATGCAGTGATCATAGCCAACGGGGCTATAGCAGTGAAATGAAGCCAAGCGCTGTCGCCGAAGGCGCTGTTCCTGCCGATTGGGCGTTGCCGCCGAACTACAGGTGGAACGGACGGGCCGTCAGCGACAGTGCGTTCTTACGCATCGCGCTGGCCCGCCGTTCACCAAAACGTTAGAAGGCGCAACCCGACGCAACGCGCCGCGACGGATCTTGGAGTATCCTTGCAGCATCACTTTCCGCCGCACGGAGTACCGTGTCTGAGCTCGATCACTTCAAGGAGCAGCTCGTTTATCTCCGGTTCTGGCTGGGGATAATGGTTGTGACAGAAATCACGTTGGTCGGTTGGCTCATTTCAACACCGAACATCGCAGATCCCATTTTGTGGTCCCTCGCGGCTTTCGGCGCGGTTTTTCTTGGTTTCGGTATCTTCCTTATACATCGCAGGTCGAACGCCGCATTGAAGAGATCAGGAGGTTATAGCCATGGAAATTATCGCTGGTATCATCATGCTTGCCGTCGTGCTGCTTTTCGTCGGTATTGCACTTGACGCCGCGCGTCGCAAGTAGCGCCTTCTAACCTGGCGGTGTACCCGGACGCGCAGTAAGCATCGCGCGTTGGTCATCTGTCAGTAGCCGCGCGCCGGTAACCTCCACGTTGGGCAGCAAGGGAGGACGCGGCGCGAGTCGCGATGAAGTATGGAGATGGCGACCTCGGATAACATGCGACCATGAAGATCCGGATCTACACAGACACCTCGGTCGTGGGCGGCTGCGAGGACGAAGAGTTCGCGGAGCACTCCGTCCGGCTTATGGAATGCTTCGTCCGAGGTGAACGTGTTCTCGTCCTGTCCAGCCTCACGGTGCAGGAGCTGGCGGCGGCACCGGCCGCGGTCCGCAGGCGACTTGCCTCCGTGCCCGAAGCACACATCGAAACGCTTCAGCTTGATGCCGAGGCCCAGGAGCTTGCAGAAGCATACGTTGCCGCAGGCGTGCTCACAGCCAAGATGCGGGCGGACCGCCCAGCACATTGCGATCGCGACCGTAGGCCGGGTCGACGTACTGGTGAGCTGGAATTTCAAGCACATCGTCAACCTGCAGCGGATCCACGGCTACAACTCCGTGAACTTGCGCAAAGGCTATCCAATGATCGAAATCCGGACGCCACGAGAGGTACTGTCAGATGAGTGAGACCGAGAAGAAATTTGATGCTGTCGCGATGATGCGCTCCGCCAGAGACAAGATTTCGGCAGAGATCGAAGGTATGACATTGGATGAAGAGTTGAGGTGGCTTGCCTCGCAGGAACTCCATGATACGTTCTTGAAGCGTCTCCGAGATCGTGCTGCCCAACACTGCGCTCCAGTGGGGCTGCGCGATAAAGCCGCGCAACCCCGCTGAGCTTGGACGGTTAGGATTCCCAGATGACGACAGTTGGCTACGGTGCATCGGCCGCAATAGTATCTCCGGCCGCCGGAGTTACTGGCTTCCTATTGAAGAGTATGAATGGGTCGTTCTTCTTCCGCGTCTATAGTACGAGCGGTGATTTCACCGACTACGACATCCGGCACGATGATCTCGAAGTAACGATCTCTCCAGATGCGCTTGCTTCGTTCTACCAGATCGGTGACCGTCTGCTTCTTGATCATAGTCCCGATGTTCTCGGTTTGGAGAGTGGCCCTAATGAGCAGGAATCCTAACTTTAGCTGCTGCGGACGGGCCGGAAGCATCGCGACTCCATCAAAGTCTGCGACGGCCCGCGGCAGAGCAAAACGTTATGCGTTCCGTGCAAAGGATGGTCTGAATGCCATCAGGTGATGCCCAGAGAACTTGGTTCCCGGAAATGGTAGGTGTCTTGCGTCACGACTGGGACAGATCAATTTCGATGGCGAAGTTGATCGAACTGAGGCATCGACTCGATGCCATGCTCCAGTCGATTCGTTCGGAACGGGGCATCCTGCCCGCGGTTATGACTTGTCCGAGTTGCGGCGCCAAGGGCCATGCTGCTCCGCCGAGGGTGTCTGTACGTGCCGTGATCCTCGCTTTGGGCCGTTTTGGGATTTCTTCGCTCGAAGAGGTTCGGGCCTTGGAGAAATTGTGGAATCGTTATCGTCGTGACGAGCATCTTGATCTGTACGGTGCTCAGGAGGCCGGACGCATAACTCTAGGTGGTGCGGACGGGCCGCCAGCGCCGTGCCATCATTGAGCAACGCGCTGGCCGGCCATTTCACCACGACGTTATGTTTCGGGTAGACAATGAAGCTGCTCAACGATCTCATCACCTCGCTCGCTGACCCGCAGCCGAGTCTTATCGACGCGCTCGTCAAGACTAAAGTCTTATTGCATCAGGTGGGCCGAAAAGATCTGACGGAATGGGTAAACAGCGAAATCAACGGATACAGTGACGACGCCCCATTACCGGAATACCGAATACTTCACGCCCAGGTAAAAGGCAAGGTCACGAACAACGCATATTCGTACAACGATCATCCGCTCCCGACAATGCATCTCGAGAAAGCAGTCCGAGATCGCTTTGAAAAACTGGAAATGCGAGACTCGATCGCTGTGTTGGAGGGTTTGTCAAAGAACGAAAAGCAGGGCCTTCAACGTCCTCTACCAATCGAGACCGGAGCACTTTAAAGGAACCATGTTCCGCTTGAAGACATTGCTTTACTCAAAGAGGCTATTGCAGAGGACGCGTCATCGGCCGATGTCTCAAACAAGCGTTTTGGTCCGCGCGTAAAAGGCTGGCTGTCATCAATGCTGAGCAAAGCATTCGAGGCATCTTGGCAAATCGAACTCAACGTCGCCGCGGGTCTGCTGAGCACGGCACTCGAGGCCTTCTACGGCTGGTGAAACATAACCATCCCTTAAAATGCAGGCTCCTTTCTGTAGGTTAACAGATAAGCAAACAATCCCATTGTGATCCAGAACACAGTTTAGGGAGCCGAACAGGATGCCTATGCTGCCCTTGAGCGGCTATGCGCAAACCGGTGTGCCAAGTATGCGGCCTACCCGCTCGCGCGCCTCTTCCTTGGTGCGCGCGTAGATGGCGAGGTAATCGGGCGGCTCCCAGTCCTTGACTGCCACCTGGTAGGTGGGGCGCTCGCACAGGCGCTTCACCCAGTCCGCTACCCGCGGGCGGACGTTGATCATGTCGTCCATCCCCAGGTGCTCGAGGCGGTTCATGTAAGCGGTATAAGCGACATCGGCCAGTGAATAGGTGTCCGCCGCAAGATAGGAGGTATGCGCCAACGCTGCGTCCATGTCCGCAATCAGTTTGGCGAAGCGCCGCACTGCGGGCTCGAATGCCGGATGATCCATGCCCTCTTCAATGGTTCGTCTGCGCTTCTCGCGCCGCACCGGGTCGGGTATGCCCGCGAAGTAGGCTTCGTAGTCTTCGGGCGATTTGCACAGGTGCTGGTGGCGGAAGGCGATGGCCGAGGAAACGGTCGAGGTGGCCGCATGCACGTTGTCGTCCAGTTGGCGCATCCACAGGCGCATGCGCGCGATGTCGAAAGCTGATGCCGGTTTCAGCGGATTGTGCGGATAGGCATCGTCGAGATACTCGCAGATGATGGTGGATTCGATGATCGCTTGCCCGTCCACCAGCAACGTGGGCACCATGCCGTTCGGGTTGAGCTTGAGATATTCGGGCGCCTGCGCATCCCCGGCACGCAGATTGAGAAAATGCTCTTTCCATTCGAGGTTTTTCTCGGCCAGCACGATGCGCACCTTGGTCGAGCAGGTGGAAGATCCGTTGTGGTAGAGCTCAAGCATTGCGCAGTCCTTTCATTGAATCGCACCATAATATAATGGGAAGAGACCGGCGTCTTTGGCCAGAATTAGCAGGCCTATCCGGCGCGTGCCGGGCGTCAAAACAATTGAGGGCCGCAGTATGAACATCATGGGTATCGAGCGCATTGTCTACGGCGTCACCGACATTGCCGCGTGTACGCGCTATCTGCAGGATTGGGGATTTGCAGCGGGGCAGCTTACGGGCGTCGGCGTGAATTTCGAGACTGCGGAGAAGACCGGGCTCAGTCTGCGTGCGCACGATGATCCCGGGCTTCCGGCATTGCGCCACAAGAGTCCCTTTTTCAAGGGTTCCTGCGGGCGCGAAGTCATCTGGGGTGCGGATAGCGCTGCAACACTGGCTGCCATTGGCGCTGAGTTGAGCCGCGACCAGGAAGTGAAAGAAGACGCGGATGGTGTCTTGCACAGCACAGACCCATCGGGCAATGCCATCGGTTTTTGCGTCACCCGGCGCGTGCCGGTGGTGGAAGCTCCGCTGACATTCAATCGGGTGGGTGCACCGGTACGCATCAACCGGCCTGCGGATGGCGCGGCCAAGGACATGGTGGCGCGGCCGCTGCGCATCAATCACGTGGTCTATCTCGCCGTCGATGCCGCCGAGGCACAGGCGGAGATGCGATTTTACACCGAACGGCTGGGGTTCAAGCTTTCAGACAATGTGGACAACCGGGGATTCTTCATGCGAGCGGGCGGCTCGCATGATCACCATAACATCCTGGTGGAGTGTCTGGCGCCGGGCTTTTTCGGTCTGCAGCACTCGGCCTATGAGTTCCGCGATCTGGATCACATCATGCATAGAGGCCGCTACCTGGAAACCCGGGGCTGGGAATCGCACAACGGCCCGGCGCGTCATACGGTGGGCTCCAACTTGACCTGGTATTTCTGGTCGCCGCTGGGGGGCTTGATGGAACTGATCAGCGACATGGACTACCTGACCGACGAATGGCGGCCGCGCTTCATCGATCCCAAGGTGGCGGGGCGCCCCATCGCCTGGACCTCGCGCCCGAACGCGGAGGATTTCCACTTTGGCGTGCCTGCGACCGAACGCGGATGACTTCCACTTTGGCGTGCCTGCGAAGGAAGCAGCGAGCTATTGAATATTACAAAACGTCGTGACAGGCGAGGTCACTACGCGAATTTCCCTCACCCTCGGTCCCTCTCCCCGTGGGAGAGGGATGCAAAGCCCTTCTCCCACCGGGAGAGGGATGCAAAGCCCTTCTCCCACCGGGAGAGGGATGTAAAGCCCTTCTCCCACCGGGAGAGGGATGTAAAGCCCTTCTCCCACCGGCGACCGCAGGAAGTCCCCGTGGGAGAGAAGGGTTGGGATGAGGGAAAGCGATCGCGAAAGTAGGTAATTTCAATAGGTTAGCCGCCGCTGTTACTGCGCCTTGATGTCGAGTTTTTTCAGCAGGTCGCCGATTTCACGGCTGCTGCGCATCATCTCCGCGCCGAAGGTCGCGGAGTCGGCGTATTTGATGCTGGTCAGCGTCTTCACCGAACTGTTGACGAAGCCGGGTGATTCGACTGCGCGCGTGCAGGCGTTGCGCAGCCAGCCCAGCACGTCCGGAGGAAGGCCCTTGGGGGCATACATGCCGATGGCACTGGCCGGGGAGGCAAACTTGAATCCCGATTCCCGCAACAGGGGTACCGGCGGAAGATTGGGCACCTTGCCATCACCGGTGATGCCAAGACCGCGTATGCGCCCGCCGCCGCCGGCGTTCAGGGTGTTGGGCACCGAAACCGTGAAATCAAGCGTGCTGTTGAGCGTCTGGGCTATGAGGTCACCGACCACGCGGAAAGGGACGTGATTCCATTTCACGCCGGCTTCCAGCGCAATGCTTTCGGCCAGCAGGTGGAAGGCAGTGGCATGGCCCACGGTGCCGAAATTGAGTTTGCCCGGCGACTTGCGTGCCGCTTCGATTAGATCCGCAATCGATTTGAAAGGGGAATTCGGCCCGACCATGAAAACCTGCATGGCTGAATTGGTCTGGCAGATGAATTCGATGTCGTCCAATTTGTAATTGAGGTCGGCGCGCAGATAGGGCTGGATGACGAAGGCACCGTCGGCGCCAAAGCCGATGGTGTAGCCGTCGGGTTTCGAGCGTGCCACCAGGCCGGTGGCGATGGTGGCCGCGGCGCCATCGCGGTTCAGCACCACGATCGCTTGTGGCGTCAGCTTGGACAGGCCATCGGCGAGGCCGCGCGCAAGGATGTCCAGTTGCGAGCCGGCGGCCAGTGGCACCACGAAGGATATCGGTCGTGAAGGGTAGCTTTCCTGAGACCACGCGGGTTGGGCAGCGCAGATCAGGCTGAGCGCAAGGGCGGTGTGCAATGGTTTCAAGGCATCCTCCGGGACAGGTTGGGATCAGACAGCGCCGAACGCCAGATACTGTTGCGATTACACCGGCAATTCGGGTAACAACGAGGGGTACGATTCCGGGTGGTAATGTTTTACGTTGGGTTGCTGTCACCACTCGCCAATGATGACGCCCTTGTTGCGCGCGCCGTCAGTGCGCGCAAGTACTTCGGCATCTGAGAGTGTGACGCGGTTGCGGCGGTCGGTGAGGCGATCGAGCAGGAGGCCCTGGTGTTCGGCGAGCACAGCGGTGTGTGCGCTGGATTCGCCCAGGTCTTCGAGTTCCTGCGGGTCGTTTTGCAGATCGAACAATTGCTGGCGAAAACCCTTGTACCAGACGTACTTCCAGCGAGCGCTGCGCAGCATGTAGGCGCGCGACTGTTGCGGGGCGACTCCCAAGAGCGAGGCGAGCCTTGTAGAGGGAGTAGTCGATTTCGCTGAAGGCTGCCTCGCGCCATGCGCTGCCGTTCTCGTCGCTGGTGCCGCGAATGAAGGGCAGCAGCGAGCGGCCCTCAACGCGCTGCGCGGGCAGGTCGACACCCATGGCCTCGACGATGGTGGGCAGGACGTCGATGCCTTCGACAAAGCGCTCATCGGTGCTGCCGCGGCTGGCAGTGGCGCGCTGATCGGGGTCATAGACGATGAAGGGCACGCGGCTGCTCGGCTCGTGAAACAGCTCCTTTTCCCCCATCCAGTGATCGCCCAGATAGTCACCATGGTCGCTGGTGAACACAATCATGGTGTCCTGCATGCGCCCCGAGGTTTCAAGGTAGGCAAGCACACGGCCCAGATGATCATCCACCTGTTTCACCAGTCCCATATAGGTCGGGATCACTGTGTTCCGGGTTTCATCGCGGGAAAATGTCTGGCCGACATCGGACTGCTGGAAGGCCGCATACACCGGATGGCCGTTGCTCTGCTCGCGCGCATGGCGTACGGCCGGCATCACATCCTCGCGCCCGAACATGCCCGCATAGGGTCTGGGCGCGATATAGGGCCAGTGCGGCTTGATATAGGAAAGGTGCAATACCCCACAGGGCTGCTCGCCTGCCTCGCGCATGAATGCCAGCGCCCGGTCGGTCATGTAGGGCGTTTCCGAGTGTTCTTCAGCCACCCGCGCCGGCTGGCCGGAATTTCTCAAGGCCCAGCCGGAGAGCACCGTGCCGTCCGGCGCTTCGCCCGCATTGGCAAAGTCGTTCCAGGGATTGGCGCTCTGGTATCCCTTGGCGCGCAGCCAGCGGTTGTAGCCCAGATCGGGATCGAAATTCGCGTTGGGATGTTCGCCGTCGTCGCGCTCGAAGGGTTCGAACCCGCACTCGGCAGCGAGTACGCCAAGGCTGCTCCGCGGATCGATGCCGAGCTTTGCCATGCCCTCCAGGTCGGCGCGCATGTGGGTCTTGCCGGCGAGCGCCACGCGCACGCCGTGCGGGCGCAGGTAATCGCCCAGTGTCCAGGTGCCGGCATCCAGCGGTATGAAGTTCCAGGTCGCGCCGTGGCTGAAGGTAGTGCGCCCCGTGTAGAGCGACATCCGCGCCGGGCCGCATACCGGTGAACTGCTGTAGGCGCGGGTGTAACGCACGCCCATCGCGGCAATGCGGTCGATGTTGGGCGTGGCAAGGCGCGCCTGGCCGTAGCAGGACAGATAATCCGCCCGCAACTGGTCGGCCATGATGAACAAAACGTTTTTGACTGTGCTCATAATGGGTCCTGTGGCAACACCCTTTTAATTCCGCAACCTTGTCGCCTGCCTCTGCGGGCAGCGCGTCCCGGTCTCGATAGAAGCCTGGTGCCGCTCGTGTATTGCCTGATCGTTGACAGCGACCGGATGCGTAGGACTGACTCTCGCCACGATTTGCTTATTCAGGTTTGCGAGCACATTATTCCGAAGGCACAGGCTGAAAGCATGTGTGATGCTACTACATGCCAATTTTTTAATGAAGCCGGGGGTTGAACCCGTTTACATGTATTCCGCTATGCTGAAGTGTAGGAGAGTCACCTACAGCGATCCGTTGACGATTGGAGTTGTCCTGCAGCGAGCGTCGGTCCATTAAGCCGCCGTGTAAGATCGAACAATCATTTACAAGCACCCATTGGGGGAAAATCCGTGAAAACTTCTCGTTGGATATTTTGCATTCTGGCCTCATTCGCAGGTGCCGTCGCGTAACAGGCGCAGGCGCAGTATCCGGTGAAGACGGTGCGGCTGGTGGTTTCCAATGCGCCGGGCGTTTCCACGGATATTATCGCGCGCGCCATTGCCAGCCGGATGCAGGTGATGTGGAATCAGGCCGTGGTGGTGGAAAACCGCGCCGGTGCCAATGGCATCATCGCCACCGAGTACGTGGCGAAAGCGGCGCCCGATGGCTACACGCTGCTGGTGCATCCTGCCGGCGTGTTTACCTTTCATCCGGCGCTGTACGAGAAATTGCCTTTTGATGTATTCCGGGATTTTCTGCCGATCTCCAAGCTGGCCGCCTCGATAATATGGATCGTGGTCAATCCTTCGTTGCCGGTCAAGACAGTTGCCGATCTCCTCGCATTGGCAAAATCGCAGCCAAAAAAACTTAGCTATGCAACGGTGGGAGGCACGGTTGGCTTGCCCTACATTTCCTCGGTGCTGATGCAGAACGTGACTGGAATCGAACTGCTCTATGTCAATTACAAAGGCGGCAATCAGGCAGGGATCGACCTTCTGGGCGGGCAGATTCAGCTCATGTTCGACGCGACGGCGGGCAGCATGCCGCACGTCAGGGCCGGGCGGCCTGCGGGCTTTGGCGGTGATGACGCCTACAAGGATAGCCGCAGCACCCGAGGTGCCGACTATCGCCGAGGCGGGCATACCGGAAATGACTAGCGAGGCCTGGAACGGCCTCAGCGGCCGTGCGGGCACGCCGCCGGAGGTCATTCGCAGAATTCATGCGGATTCGGTCGCCGCGCTGCGCCATCCGGATATCGCGCAGAAACTGGGCGCCGTAGGCTTTGAGATCATCGGCAACACGCCCGAGGAGTTTGCGGCGCAGATCCGCGCGGAGACGGCTAAATGGGGCAAGGTGATCCGCGACAACAAGATACGGGCGGAATAACGCGCTATGCGAGGTCGGTGCAATAGGAGGACGGAATGAGCGCATTGACGCTTTACCAAGGAACCACCTCGGTCTGCGTGCTCAAGGTGCGCCTGGTCCTTGAGGAAAAAGGCCTCAAGTACGAGGGGCCCATACTCAATCTGCAACAAGGCGACCAGTTCGATCCTGCCTACCTGAAATTGAATCCGAACGCCGTGGTGCCCACGCTGGTGCACGAGGGCAATGTGATCCTCGAATCCACGGTCATCATGAATTATCTGGAAGATCTTTATCCGCAGCCATCCCTGTTGCCGGTTTCGGCGCTGGACCGGGCAAGGATGCGCATGTGGTTCAAGGAGATCGACGAGCACGTGTTTCCGGCCTGCGGCACGCTCACCCTGGCCATATCCTTCCGCAAGGTCTACCTCGCAAAACCGAAAGACGTGCTGGAGAAAATGATCGCCAGCAATCCCAAGCCGGCATCGCGGGCGCGCATGAGCGAGATTCTGGCGCGCGGCGTGGAATCGCCCATGGTGGTGGCGGCGCTGCAGACGCACGACGAGATGATGCGCCGCATGGAAACCGAACTGGCCCGCGACCCGTGGCTTGCGGGAAAGGCCTACTCGATGGCCGATGCCGCGCTGACACCCTTCGTCAACCGGCTAGGGATGATAGGCCTCATCAATTGCTGGTCGCAGAGCTGTCCCCGGGTGCTGGACTGGTTCGAGAGGGTCAAGGCGCGCGCCTCCTTCAATGCGGCGATCACGCGCTTTTATGATGCCGACGATGCAGAGCGCTTTCGGCCGGGGGATCCGGAGGATCCGGCCCGGGTGAGGCGCCTTCTGGCCGCCTGATTTCACCGTGCCGCAGGCACCGGCGACAGCTACTGGAACTTCAGTCCGCGCTCCTTCACCAGCCGTTCCCAGCGCTCCAGTTCCTCGCGCAGAATACGTGCCGCGTCCTCGGGGCTGTTCGCCAGCACCTCTCCGCCCACACCTTCTATTTTCGCGATGGTTTCGGGCTCGGAAAGCACCCGTTTCATGGCGGCATTGATCCGCGCGATGATTTCCGGAGGGGTATTCGCCGGTGCCAGCAGCGCGGTCATGGCGGTGTAGGCGTAGCCGGGCACACCGGACTCGGCGATGGTCGGCACGTTCGGATAGCGTTTGGAGCGCTGCGGCGTGGTGACGGCGAGCAGGCGCACCCGGCCGCCCTTCACCGGCGCCGTGGCGCTGCCCATGTCGACGATGCAGAACTGGGTTTCACCGGCGGCCGTGCTGGCTGCGGCCAGCACCCCGCCCTTGTAGTTGATGTCCGCATAATCGACCCTGGTGATGGATTTCAGCAATTCTGATGCGAGGATGGTCGAGGCGCTGTTCGAGGCGTGGTTCAGCTTGCCGGGGTTGGCGCGAATGTGCGCAATCAGGTCCTGCACTGAATGGATGGGCAGCGCGCTATTCACGAGCAGGGCGGAAGGCGATACATAAACCATCATGATGGGCGTCAGGTCGCGGGTGCTGTAGGGCAGCTTGGCATAGGTCACCGGATTGATGGTGAGCGCTGCATGGCTGGTGAAGAGCAGGGTATAGCCGTCGGGTGCCGACTTGGCCACAGCATCGGTGCCGACGATGAAATTGGCGCCGGCGCGGTTTTCCACCACTGCCTGCTGTCCCCAGGTGTCCGAGAGGCGCGCGGTAAAAATCCTCGCGACCAGGTCAAGACCACCCCCGGGCGCTGCAGGGACGATGAAGCGCACTGGTTTGTCCGGATAGGCTTGCGCCAATGCGCCCGACTGTACGAGGGTACAGGCTGCGATCGCGGCGAATGTCAGCACTCGAATCATGATCAGTCTCCCTTAGGGCGCGCTAGTAGCGCGAGGTTTTGTGATTCTGCTTGGACAGGCACTCGATCAGTGCCGGGGTGCCCGATTGCATGGCCTCCAGCGCTGCCTTGAATGCAGGCAGGAAGGCATCGGCCTTGTCGACCCGCCGCGACCAGGCGCCCAGCCCCTTCGCGACCTCGCTGTAATTGCCGCCCAGGTTAGACGCGCCGAGCTTCTCGGTCGCATAGGGCATGGAGTCCACTTCGCCCGCCATGATGCCGTTGTTGAACACGATGGTGAGAATGCCAAGGCGGTTGCGCACCGCGGTTTCGATATCCATGCCCACCATGCCTATCGAGGCATCGCCCATGAAATTCATGCACAGCTTGCCCGGGTTGGCGATCTTGGCGCCCATGATGAGGCCAAGCCCATGGCCTAGCTGAGTGGATTTTCCCCAGCCGAGGTAGCTGCGCGGCGCGCGCGCCTCCCAGAAGGTGACCAGTTGTTCGCGCGGGCTGCCTGCCTCGTGCGTGACGATGGTGTTGTCGCGGTCGACCGCATTCATGATCTCGTGAACGATGCGGTACTGGTTAATGGGCGTCTCGGTCGAGGTGAGCTCGGGCCGCCATTCATCCAGCCATTGCTCGCGCACACTGCGGATTTCGGCGGCGGTGCCGGCATCCTTGCGCTTGCGTGCGCCGATCTCGTCGATCAGCGCCTGCAGCACCAGTTTGGCGTCACCAAGGATGGCGGCGATGTTGCCTCGCTCCTTGTTGATGTCACCGGGATCGTTGCTGATGTGCACCAGCCGCTTGCCCGGCGGAATCTTCGGGGTCCAGGGGTTCATGGTGAAACTCGCGCCCACGCCCACGATCAGGTCGGCCTTCTGCAGGAAGTGGAACACCGCTTTGGGCGCAGAGCCGGTGGAGGCGCCCAGCGCGAGCGGGTGATGCTCGGGGAAGGCGCTTTTCCCGGTGTTGGTCGTCATCACCGGGATCTGTAGCAGCTCGGCCAGCTTCACCAGTTCCGCTGTGGCCTCCGCGTACATGACGCCCTGTCCGGCGTGGATGACCGGGCGCTCCGAATTCAGCAGTAGTTCGGTAACAGTTCTGACATCCGCCGGATCAGGGCCTGCGCGCAGCCTCGGCACCGGGCTGTAATCGAGCGTGCCGCCGACATCCGCCTCCAGCATTTCATTGGGCAGCTCGATCATCACCGGCCCGGGGCGGCCGCTGCGCAGATGGTGGAATGCGCGGCGCATGATTTCGCCGATGCGCGCGGGTTTGTCGATGTCCGTGACCCACTTGGTGATGTTGGTGAAGTTTTTGACGGCCTGAAAATGCGGCGGCGTGTGGTTGCGACCGACCGGGCCGGTGGGCAGCAGCAGCACCGGCACGTTGTCACTGTAAACCTGCGCAACGCCAGGAAACGCATTTTCAATGCCGGCTGCCCCCTGCATCAGGAATACGCCGGTCTGCCGCCCGTTGGTTGAACGGCTGATGCCGTCGGCCATGCCCACCCCCACCCTTTCCTGGCGGCAGATGTAGGGACGGATGCCCAGTTTCGCGCACGGATCGATCAGGGCATGGCGCGGATAGCAGATGATCTGCTCAACGCCCTCGGTCTTGAGGATTTGCGCGATGGCTTCGGTAAGAGTCATGAATTGCTTTCCTGTCAGGATGCCGCGGTTTCGGCGGCGGGCACCGGGAGTTCGTATTTTTCCTTCTGCGGGGCCCATTGCTTGGCGGGCTGGCCGAGCCGGATGGCCTCCATCTCGCGCAGAAAAATCTTGCGCAGGAACAGGATGCCGGCATCCGAGGTGGAAAGATTTTCGCTGGCGCGCTCGGCGATGCTGCCCTGGCCGCGCACCGCGACGTAGTCTTGCACGGCGACGATCTGCCCGTCGCTGACTTCCGGGATGCGGTGCTGGTTGAGCAGCAGGTCGTAGTCGTCCGCCGGGTTGTATTGAAAGTCTTCGCCTTGCGCGAGCTTGCGCGCCTCCTCGCCCATGGATGCGTGGAACGAGGAGATGGCGAAACGCATGGTGCGAGTGTCATCGACGGGCACGCGCCAGATGGTGATGTTGGACCAGGGGTCGCCTTTTTTCGGACCGGGTATCAGCACGTGGTTGTTGTTGGGGAAGGTCCAGTCGCTGACGCGCACGTTGTCCGCGGAGCGGGTGGCGTACTGGCGGATGCCCGAGGGCGTTTCCTCATAGGACAGCGCGGGTATCGAGGTGGTGATGCCCTGGTCGAAGCGGCTGGAGCGCCCCCAGGTGTGCACGAAGCTCACGTGCACACCATCCAGAGAATTCTCGATTTGCTGGAACCAGTTGCAGTCCCAGGCCTGCGCCAAAGTGACGATATGCCGGCCGGGTTCCTCCAGCATGTGCTTGCGTGGCAGGCGAAATTCAGGCGCAGCGCCTTCGCCCATGTAGGCGAACACCAGGCCGCAGTACTCGTGCACCGGGTAGCCGGCGACGTGCAGCGGTCGCGCGCGCGGCTCCTTCTCCGCGGGAATTTCCACGCACAGACCCGAGGAGTCGTAACGCCAGCCGTGGTACATGCAGCGCAGGTCTTCGTTCTGCACCCAGCCGGTGTGCAGCACCGTGCCCCGGTGTGCGCAGCGCCCGCCGATGAGATGCGCCTGGCCGCTCTCGCCACGATACAGGGTCAGGTCTTCTCCGAGGATGCGGATGCCACGGGCCTTGCTGGTGGCGACATCGCTTGCAAGGGCGACAGGCTGCCAGAAATTGCGCAACAGCCTGCCCATCAGCGTGCCTGCAGCGGTCTGGTGCAGCAGACCCAATGACTCATTGCCATGGGCTGCCCGAGTGCTTGATTCCATATGGCCTCCGGGAACAATTCGTGTCTGCCGGGCGCTGCGTGCGACCCGGCCGTGCAGGTATTATGACCTGTCGCAGGCTGGCATCCAGGCGTAGGTATGCCGGCAAATGCCGGGCTTCGCGGCAGCGCAATGATAAGGGAAAACGCGCAAGATCCGGAGTACGGCAGGAAGGGACGACCCCTGGCGGACAGGGATGGCAGCCGGGCAACGCCGCAGTCCGGGTGCGGGTGTCTGCCTTCCCGAACGCGATCTATTGTTAGATTTAATAATAGGCATGGCTGGAAATCTCCGAGCCATGCCGAAACTCAAAAAACAAAGTGTGACTTTTATAATCGGAATGGAAATCGATGAACATGGTTGAAAGCCCGCCGGAACAGAATAAGGAGTCGTTCCCGGAGGTCCGCGAACTGCAGACGCGTGCCGAGCGCATCGAGACGCCCTGCGGCGCGGGTCGCATGGTCTGGCATCGCTGGGGCAGAGGCAGTCCGCTGCTGCTGCTGCACGGTGGCTCGGGTTCCTGGCTGCACTGGCTGAAGACCATCCCGGCGCTGGAGGGGCGTTATTCGGTGCTGGTCGCTGATCTGCCCGGCATGGGAGCTTCCGCGCTTCCGCATGAGCCTTATGAAGCCGGGCCCTACGCTGCCATCTTGCTGGAGGGATTGCGCGAACTGTTGCCAGGGCAGGAAGCGTTCGATGTCGCGGGCTTTTCCTTTGGCGCCGGTCTTGCCGCTCGCATCGGCTGCCTGATGCCGGGACGCATTCGCCACTTGGTGCTTTCCGGGGCGAACTTCTACCCGCCAGCACCGATGCGCCGTCGCGAGAACCTTATCAGCCTGAAACGTATTGCCGATCCGTCTGAGCGCTTGCAGGCGGTGCGCAATAATCTGCAGGTCATGATGGTCCGCCACGAGAAGAACATGGACGATCTCGCGCTGCATCTGTACGCCACCGACACCGCCAGGCGCCGGCTGCCGCGCGTCTCGTTCAGCGGCTTTGCCACCTTGCGGGGCGATCTGGCGCAACTGCAACTGACGGGGGGCATCACGGCCCTATCGGGTGCCGACGACCAGATCATCGGCCATGACAGTGCCGGGCAGGCGGGAATGTTGCGCGAGTTGCGGCCTGAGGCGCGCTATGTCGCCATTCCCGGTGCCGGCCACTGGGTGATGTACGAGGGCGTCCAGGGCTATAACGCGGCTCTGCTCGATACGCTTGCCGCCTGAAGCCGGAATTCGGCGCAGGACGTGGCGCAATCAGTGCATTTCGCGCCAATGCCGATGCGATCGGCGCACCCGTGCGAGAATCGCGGCGATCAGGCAGGCGGCGAACGCCACTAAAAATGCAGCTTTCACCCAGAGGTCAGATTGAATGAGTGATTCGCCAAGAAATCCCGCGCTGCGCTTCGGCATGTTCATGGGGCCATTCCATGCCATGAACCTCGACCCCACCTATGCGCTGGAGCGCGACCTGCAACTGATGGTGCACCTGGACCGGCTGGGGTTCGACGAGGCCTGGATCGGCGAGCATCACTCGGGGGGTTTCGAAATCATCCCCGCGCCGGAAGTGTTCATCGCTGCGGCTGCCGAGCGCACCAAACACATACGCCTCGGCACCGGCGTCAAATCGCTGCCCTATCACCACCCCTTCGTGGTGGCGGAAACCATGGCGCAGCTCGATCACATGACCCGTGGTCGGGTGATGTTCGGCGCAGGGCCGGGGGCGCTGCCTTCGGACGCCACCATGATCGGTCTTGCGCCGGTGAATATGCGGCCACGTATGGACGAGGCGCTCGATTGCATCATCCGCCTTCTCAAGGGCGAAACAGTCACGCACAAGACCGACTGGTTTGAACTGGTGGAAGCGCGGCTTTCGGTGGGTTGTTACACGCAGCCGCACATGGAAATCGCGCTGGCCTCGATACGCTCGCCCTCGGGTGCGCTTGCTGCGGGACGCCACGGCGCGGGCATGCTGGTGCTCTCGGGGGTCGATGATGATTCTCTCAGGCACCACATGGCCAACTGGAAAATCTACGAGGACAGTTGCGCCGAGCATGGCCACAAGGCGGACCGCTCGCGCTGGCAGTTCGCCATTCAGCTTCACCTCGCCGAAACGCGCGAGCAGGCCTGGAAGGAAGTGCAGTACGGGCTGGAGAAATGGATCTGCTATTCCAACGACATCGTGCCCGCGCCCAATCCGGTGCCGCGCGGACTGCCCGATCCGGTGGCCTGGATGCTCGAACACAAGCGCGCCATCATCGGCACGCCGGATGATGCGGTCAGGGAAATCGAGCACATGCTGGAATTCACCGGCGGGTTCGGTGGCATCCTGGTATTCGCGCAGGATTGGGCGAACTGGGGCGCCACGCAGCGCAGTCTGGAGTTGCTCGCCGAGGAGGTGCGCCCGCGCATCAATCGCACCAATTTGCTGCGCCAGGCCAGTTACGATCGCAATGCGCCCATACAGGAAGCCAACCGGGCTCTGGCTCGCGCCGGCACTGCCGAGGCACAGGCGCGCTACGAGGCGAAAAAGCGGGCGGGTGGTTAAACACGAGGTCGCATTCCAATGAGGCCGGCGCGAGGGCTGTTCGCAAGGTCCGAAACGAAAGCGGGAGTCGAGCCACAATAAAAACAGGCGCGGACGTTACTCTTTTTCCCTGACCCGCCGGAACGCGACCCAGAGCGCCACGTCGTAGATGATTTTCAGCGATCCGGCCACGACCAGCGGCGCTGCCATCATGCCGGTGGCGAACATGGCCCCGCCCAGCGACGGTCCCAGCGCGGCCGCGAGGCTGCGCGGCACGGCGGTGAAACTCGCCGCTGCGGGGCGCTCGGGCGGGGTGACCACCGACATCACATAGGCGCCGCGCGCAGGCACGTCCATTTGTGAGAGTGCACCGCGCAGCAGCAGAAATGCCAGCGCGCTGGTGACATCGGGAGCAAACGCGGCGGCAATCAGGCACAGGTTGGCCGGAATATGCGTGAATACCATGGTGTTGATGAGACCAATTTTCTTCGCGACCCAGGGCGCAAGAAGTTGCGATGTTGCCGTGGCGAGGCCCGCCCAGAAAAAGAAGGCGCCAGCCATGGATAGCGACAGGCCGAAACGTTCGAATAACCATAGGGCGAGCAGTGAATTGACGACTATGCCGCTGGCAAAGGAATCCAGGCTGAAAAGCGCGGCGAGCTTCCACACAATGGCCTTCGATTCGACCAGCGGCGCTGCCGCCACCGCGTGCTCGTCGGCTTTGACCCGCGGCAGGCCCAGGTACAGCGCCCACACCGCGATCCCGACCGCGGCATAGAGTACAAACATGACGCGCAGCGCATCCTCGATTGCCAGATTGCCGCGTGCCACCAGCAGGTCCGGCACCGCGGCAGACAAGGCGCCTATCGCGGCGAACAGCGACCCGATAAAGCTGTAGCGCGCAAACAGGGTGGTGCGGTTTGCGGCATTGGTCGCGCCCGCAATTACGGTGTGTTCGAGCGGCTGGAATACGCTCACATCGCCGCTGCTGGGGTTGATGGTGCCGACGAACGCCACCAGCAGCAAAGGCCACAAGGAGGACAGCGAGGCGAAGCCGAGGCCGGTGGCGCCCATCAGCAGTCCCGCCAAAAGGAGCAAGAGGCGTATGGAAAACCGGTGTCCCCAGCGCCCGACCGCCAGCGTGGCGGCCGCGGACCCGAGCAGGGTGGCGGTGCTCAAGATTCCCACCTCCAGTTGGCCGTGGCCGAGCGCCAGCAGGTAGGCGGGCAGCAGTATCGCGACATAACCATCGGCGAACGCACGCAGCGCCTTCGCGATCAGCACCCGCCGGATCATTGCCTCTCCCCATGATTGACAGCTTGCGCGCCGCCAGGCCGCGAGGATTGCGCAAGCTGCGATGTTGCTCTGCCCGGGCTGACTATGACCGCCTGCCCATCATGGCCAGCAACACCGACATCACCGCCAGCAGGACCATAGCCGAGAGCGCCAGCGACCAGTGCACGCCGATCAATGCGCCGCCCGCGCCTATGGTGACACCGGAGAATGCGCGCAGTCCCTGGCCGAACATGTTGTACAGCCCGATCACGCGGCCGCGGATCGCGGCGGGCGCCTCGATCTGGATCAGCGACTGCGCCATGGAATTGAAGGTCAGATCGAGCAGCCCGGCTATAAAAAGCAGCACCACCGACAGCGTGTAGGACGTGGTTAGCGCAAAGCCCGTCATCACCACGCACCACACCATGGCTAGGCGAATGGCGACGCCCGGCTTGGCCATCATCGTGCCGCGGCTTTCCAGCACAAACGCCGAGACCAGCGCGCCTGCGGCGTGCGCAGCAAGCAGTATCGAATAGTGCCAGCCTGGGTCGCCGTGGCCAAGATCGTGGGCGAACTCCGGCATCTGTGCCTGGTAAGCGTTGCCGATGAACAGCGAAAATCCGGCGGCCAGGCACAGCATCGAAACGATGGTGCGGTTCGAGCTGATCTCGCGCAGGGTTGCAAACACCTGCCCGAAGCCCGCCGCTTGCGCCGCTCGCACCGGTCGCGGCGCGGCGCCCTCGTGCTTTTCCCGATATTTGTGCCCGTAGGGGGCGCGGGACAACCAGATGAGCTGCGGCACATAACAAAGCGCGTTGGCGAGCACCCCCCATGCCGGGCCGGCCACCACCAGCAGGGTGCCGCCGATGGCGGGACCGGCGAGCTGCCCCAAGGTGCGCGCGCTGGCATTGATGCGCACCGCGCTCTGCAGTGCGGCCGCGCCGACAATGTCGTGCACCAGCATCTGCTGCGCGGGTGAGTTGATCACCCCGGCCATGCCATGCAAGATAAGCAACACCATGGCGTGCCAGGGCTCCATGGTGCCCGTGAGGAACAGGACGCCCCAGGCGATTGACGAGGCCATGAACATCAGCATGCCGATCTGCATCATCCGGCGCGGATCGAAGCGGTCGGCCAGGGCGCCGGAATAGACGGAGAAGAACAGGAAGGGCAGCCAGTGGGAGAATATGGCGAAGCCACCCAGCGCCGGTGAACGGAACACCTGGTAGATCATCCAGTAGGAAATGACGTGCTCGATCGAGTCGCCAAGCATCGCGCAGAAACCACCGCCGATGTAGCCACGGTAGCCACGGTGACGCAGTGCTGCAAAGGAGCGGATTTCAGCCATGTGTGTTGCGCGCGCTCAGCAGCGCGGCGGCGTCGCCGGGATGCAATCCCCCGGCGCCGGGGGGCTGTTGGTGAGACCCAGTGAGATCGCGCAACCTGGCAGCGGCGCCGTGAGCAGCAGGGCGAGCACCATCCGGGAAATGGTCCTTCCAGGTATCGGGGGCGGGCTCGCGCGAATCCACGAACCCAATTCCCTGCTGTTGCGATTCATCGAGCCGATCCATTCTTCCCGTCCTTGAGGCCCAGTATAGTGCGGGCTGTGGAGTAAGACCTGCCATGCCAGGGTCAGCGCCCCGGGGTCGCAGCGGGCGCCCGCAGGATCCTGGTGTTGCGGGGATGGTGTTGCGGGGATGTTTCCTCTGCCGTCCAACGGGTTAAGATGACGGACCCTGCGGTATTCGTTGTCTCAGGGCAGAGGCTGGAAAATCCGGGTGAGCATCCCTAGTCACCCAATGTACCCGGCGACACGGCTCGCCCTTACCCTTGCAAAGGAAAGATCAGATACATGTCACGTAAAGAAATAGGTTTCGCGGAACGTATGCAGACGGCGGCCAGCGCCAAGCAGGCCCAGCTTGAAAAAATACGCGCAATGCCCAAGGCAAACGAGGCGCAGGCCGCCGAGCGGCAGGCCGAGCGTGTGGTTGCGGACGAAGCGCGTGAGGCGCGCCGCGCGGAGCGCGATGCCATAAAGCGGGTCGCGTCGCAGGAGAGGGAAGTTGCGCGCGCTGCGGAGGCCGCACGGCAGGCCAAGGCGGCTGCCGAGGAAAAAGAACGTAAAGAGGCCGAGGAGCGCGTCCGCGCGGAGGCGGAAGCCGCGCTCAAGATCAAGCAGAAGGCGGTGCGTGATGCCAAGTACGCCGCGCGCAAAGGGCGCAAGTGAGCTTGAGTTTGGACGCAGGACCTTGCGCCTTGGAGGCCCTGCGGCGCCCTGCAGCTACTCGAACTTTATCCCGGCCGACTTGACGGCCGCGGCATAGCGCTGCAATTCGTCCTTCATGAACTGGATGTAGTTCTCGGTGCCATTTTCCGTGAGCACCATGCCCAGATTGTTCATGCGGTCGGCTAAATCGGGCTCGCGCAGGGCCCTGGCAAAGGTCTGCTGCAACAGGGTCAGCAGCGATTTCGACAGGCCCGTCGAGGTTTGCACACCCATGGTGGTCGCCACATTGAATCTCTCCGGGTTTAATTCCCCGCCCCTTGGGGCGGGGAAATTTATTGGTAGTGGCTCCCTACCCTGTTGCGCGGGGCATCGCGCGTCAATCAGTTCTTGTTGACCATCACGGCCTTGATGATGGGTCCCCATTTGGCAAGGTCGCGTTTGACCATTGCGCCCAGTTCTTCGGGTGTGGATGGCGATGCCTCCATGCCGGAGGAGGCCAGCTTTTCCCGCACATCCGGCGCAGCCAGCGCTTTGGAAAAGGCGGCGTTCACGCGGTCTATGACCGGCCTCGGCGTAGCTGCCTGCGTGAACAGTGCCAGCCAGTTGCATCCCTCCAGGCCCGGATAACCGGACTCGCGCACCGTGGGCATGTCGGGAAGGCGCGGCTCGCGCCGCGGACCGGTGGTGGCAAGGCCTATCATCCGCCCCTCCCGGATGTAGGTGGCATAGGGAATGACCCCGACCACCGCCATGTCGATGTCCCCGTTCAGCAGTGCCTGCGATTGCTGCGGCGCCCCGGCGTAGGGCACATACAGGATATCGGTGCCTGACAGTGCCTTCAACTGCGCGCCCAGCATCTGGGTCAGCACGTTGGAGCCACTGATGGTGAGCTTGCCGGGATTGGCTTTGGCAAAACTCATCAGCTCGACCAGCGACTTGCGCGGCGCCTTGTTGCTTCCCACGAACATCACGCATTGATAGGCGAGGTTGGTGACGGGCGCGAAGTCCTTCAGCGGGTCGAAATTGGGCTTGGGGGTCATCCAGGGATTCATCGCCATTGTGGCGTCAATGCCCAGATACAAGTTGTAGCCATCGGCTTCCTGGCGCGCCGCATATTCGGCGCCGATGTTGGTGCCCGCGCCCGGCCTGGTTTCGATGATGATGGTCTGCCCCAGCGCCTCCTGCGCCTTCAGGCTTACGGTGCGTGCGAGGAGGTCGGTGCTGCCGCCTGGTGGAAAGGAATGCAGTAGGCGAACGGGCTTGGAGGGATATGTCTGTGCGATTGCCGGAATCGTGGCAGCCAGCAATGTCAGGAGAACTGCGGATCTTAATTGCATGAATTCACTCTTTTCAGGGAACTGCACTGATTTTCTACTCAGCCGGTACATAAGGCAAGCGATACCCGCGACAGCGATACCGGCGCCCTTCAGGATCGCCCCCAGACTGCCTGCGCGGTCTCCACCACGCGCGCAAGTTTGGCGTGCTGTGCCGCGATGGCGCTGTCATCACCCAGGTACACACCGGTGGCAAAACCGCACTGCGGGCTGATTGCCAGTTGATCCAGATTCGCGTAGCGGCTGGCTTCCCTGATGCGGTCCTGCAGAAACTCGAGTGTTTCCAGTTCAGGTTTGCGGGAGTGCAGGAGGCCCAGCACCACTTTCTTGTCTTTGGGGAGCAGGCGCAGCGGCTCGAAGCTTCCCGAGCGCGGATCGTCGTATTCCAGGAAGTAGATGCCGGTATTCATCTGCTGGAACATGGCCTGCGCAATCGGTTCATAACCGATCGCCGCCTGCCAGCTCGGGTCCTGGCTGCGGCACACATGCACGCCGACAGTCATGCCGGAGGGCGCGCCTGCGATGACGGCATTGACGGCATCGATATAGATACGCAGCAGTTCCTGCCAGTTGTCGCCGCGCGCAGCCAGCAACTCGCGTACCCGCGGGTCGCCGAGTTTTACGAGCGAGGTTTCATCGATCTGCAGGTAGTTGCAGCCGGCCTCAGCCAGGGAGCGCATCTCCTGATGATAGGCATTGACCAGATCGCTCCAGAAGGCGTCCAGATCCGGGTAGATATCGCGGCTGATGTGCTCGCGTCCGGCACGATAGTGGATGTAGCCCGGACCCGGCAGCGTGATCTTGCCCGTTCTGGTGGTGAGCGATTTGAGATAAGTAAAATCACGGGCGTTCTGCGGCCCGTTCCACTGGATGCGCTCGACCACCCGCGGCACCCGCCGCGCCATGCGATTGCCGTGGGTGCTGGAACGCTTCCAGCCCTCGGGCTCGGTCAGTTCGACCGAGAGTCCGCGTATGCCCTGGGTGGTGAATGAATCCGAGTAGGTGCCGCGGCGGAATTCACCGTCGGTGAGCACTTCAAGGCCGACACTTTCCTGCAGTGCCACCACCTCGCGTATCGCCTGGTCCTCGATCGCGCGCAGTGCCGTGGCATCGATGCGCCCGGCCTCGTGTTCCTTGCGGGCGTTGACCAACGCTGTCGGACGAACCAGGCTGCCGATATGTTCAGCGCGAAAGGGAAATTGTGGTGTGTGTTTTGTCATGCGCTGCATAGTAACGCGGCGCTTGCGCGGCGGTGGCCGATTTCTGTGCGCACGGTGCCCACCCGGACGGCCATTCGCCATCCCACCCTCCGATGGAATGGCAGGTCGCCGCAGTGTGCTGCCGGAAATGGGCGGCGCTTTGCCGCGGGCAGCCCACTGCCGCGGGCAGCGTGCTCAGGCGGCCAGTGTCACCACGGCGTCTTCGTAGCGTCCCGCGCCCATGTCCTTGCCCTCGAAGATGCCGCGTTCCTTGATCCACTGGAACGAATCCTCGAAAACCTGTTTGGTGTAGGGCTCGAACACGATGCGCTCGCCGGGGCCCCAGCGGTGCGTGTCCATCAAATCGAGGAAGCGCGCCGGGAACTCCTTGCGATAGTAGTGCGTGTACAGCTCGGGCCGTAGGTCGATGTCGCGCTGCGCTTTTTTCAGCGCGCTGAAAAATTTGCGCAGATTTTCCTTGTTCGGCGTGCCGGTAATGGCGGTGGCCATCATGAAGGTGGTGTCCATTACCTTGCGGAAGCCCATCTGTTCCAGAAAATAGTAGGCGCCGCTGAATACCGATACCGCCGGTACCTTGCGCTCGTACATCCTCTCCATGCGGCTGAACAGCAGTCCGTCGGCATAGGAGAGTTTCATGTCGCTGATGGGCATGTAATGCTCCAGTGCCTGGATGGTCGAATAATGGCTGCCCGACTGGAAGCCCACTGAAATCTCCACGCCCTTGAGATCGGCCGGATGGCGGATAGCGGATTCCGGCGCGACAAACACGCCGCAGGGTGCCACGGAATAGGCGTCGGCAAACAGCTTGTTATGCCCCTTGGAGGCGGCCACGTTGACCGTCCAGTGGCAGGCGCCGCTGACATCGCAGGAGCGGCCTTTCTCCAGTGACTGGAAGGCGCCGACCTTGTCAGCGGTGGCGTGTTTTACGGAGGCATCACCCGGGCCCCGTTTCAGATTGAATAGTGCCTATTATCGTCGTTGCAGAAACATTGGGTACGCTATGCTGGAACGCTATGCTGGAAGATAGCCGCTTCGAGAAATCAGGCCCGTATGCGGTCTATCCCGCGGGACGATTTGTCTCCGTGAATCGCAAAGCTTTCGTTGATTTTCTCGCCGCCGAGTTGGGCGATAATGGTGCTCCCGGGGTTGGCCTTGGGCGTCAAGGAGAATCCACAGTATGAATGCATCGACCGTGTCGGTATGGGCAGGCGGCTTGCAGTTGTCATTGGTGGCGACGGGCATGTTGCTTGGTGCGGGTCTCGCGCAGGCGCAAGGCAGCTATCCCGAGAAACCCGTTCGCCTGATCGTGCCTTTTCCCCCTGGGGGCGGCGCCGATAATCTGGCGCGGAGCATATTCCCGCGTGCCGCGCAGGCACTGGGTCAGCCCATCATCATTGAAAACCGGCCGGGTGCCGGCGGCAATCTGGGTGCGGAATTCGTGGCGCGCGCCGCAGCCGATGGTTACACCGTCCTGCATGGCACCAATGGCACGCATGGCATCAACCACGCGCTGTATGCCAAGACCGGGTTTGATCCCATCAAGGACTTTGCACCCATCACCCGGCTCACCTTTCTGCCGGCGATGTTGGTGATTCACCCCAGCATACCGGCCAACTCGGTCAAGGAACTCATCGGCTACATGAAGGCCAATCCGGGCAAGATTTCCTTTGCCTCAGCCGGCAATGGCACCACCTCGCATATGGCCGGAACCCTGTTCAAGAGCCTTGCAGGCGTGGATATGGTGCATGTGCCCTACAAGGGCGGTGGTCCTGCGCTGGCCGGCATGCTGGGTGGTGAAGTGCAGTTGATGATCGACCTGATGGTGAGCATTTATCCGCAGACCAAGGGCGGCAAGCTGAAGGGGCTGGCGGTCACCACCCAGAGCCGTGTCTCCACGGCCCCGGATCTGGCGACACTGGACGAATCGGGTGTTGCCGGGTTTGACATCGCAGCAACCGACGGCCTGTACGCGCCGGCCGGAACGCCGCGGCCGATCATCGACCGCCTCAATGCCGCGCTGCGTCAGGCGCTGACCGATCCGCAAGTGCGCGACAGCCTGGGCGCCCGCGGCGCATTCCCCATTCCCGGCACGCCCGAGGCATTGGCTCAGCACATCGCCAGGGAATTGCCGATGTGGCAGAAACTGGTCAAGGAATCCGGCGCCAAACTGGATTGAAAAGGAGATCGCTATGGATATGAACGCGCAGACCGGCCAGGATCCGACGCCTTATGTCGGATTGCCACCCGCACTCAGGCCTTCGATCAACGACACCAAGCATTATTTCCAGGCGCTGGATAATTTTGTCAAGGTGTTCGCCATCCAGCCGGGCGAGCGGGTGCTCATGCTCACCGATCCACTGCTGGATCCGCGCGTGGTCGATGCGCTCACCGGCATTGCCCGCGCGCGCGGCGCGACGCTTTGCCAGTACATGGCCTCCACTACCACGCTGCCCAGCGTACCCGAGGAGGTGCAGGGGCTGATCCGCAAGGCCGATTTCGTGGTCTCGACCTGGTTCTGTTCCATCGAAGATCCGTTCAATGTGGCGATGCGCAAGGCCGGCCAGCGCTGGGTAAAGATCACCTATTTCCGCGACATCGATCTTTTGATGACGCCGCAGGCGCGCTTTCCCATCGAACTGGTGGGCGAGATTGTGCGCGGCACTGAAAGGCGGATTCCCAAGGGCGAGGATTTCATGCTGCGCTTCACCGACCCGCGCGGCACGGATCTGCACATTCCGTACACCAAGGGAATGCGCGACACCATGTTTGCCAGCAACCGCTGGCGCGGCAAGATGTTCGCCGATGAGCCCGGCTGCTACGTCCATTACCTGCCGACACATGGCCCCAATTTCTGGGACAGCACGGCAATGAAAAGCGACCCTGCCGCGAAGATCAATATCGAGGGTGTGCTGTATCCGCAGTGGGCCATCGGCTTTGCCCAGCCGTTCGCTGAGCGTATCGCCGTGGAATTCAGGAACAAGCTGGTCACTGAAGTGCGTGGTGAATCCTCCGATGCCCAGATTCTTCGCGAGATGCTGTTGGGTGGCAAAATCATCGAAGGTGGTGGCTGCGGCTTCAATCCCAAGGCGCCGCGCAACACGGTGTATCCGGCAGGCTCCAATTCACCGGGTGCGCTGCATTTCGGGGTCGATCTGGCAAAGCCCAGCGACTACATCCGGCGCGTCATGCCCAACTGGGAAGAGCCGCCGGTGCACCAGGATCTGATTGTGTTCGATGCGACAGTCACCGCAGGGCAGAACACGGTGATCGACAAGGGGTTTCTGCTGGCGCTGCGCGATCCGCTCGTGGTGGCGATGGCCAGTCGCTACGGTGATCCGGTGGAATTGCTGGAAGCGTTTGTCTAGAGTTTCGAACCGGGACAAGCAGGTCTTGTGATTGCGGATTGACGAGACTGCATCAAACTCAGGGGCAATCATGATAATTACCGCTATCGACACCTGCATACTCACCATTCCCGTAAGGCTGCAGGTGAAAAAGCAGTTTCCCCATCACAAGATTGTGGTGGCGGAAATTGCAACTGACGAGGGCGTGGGCGGACTGGGTTATACGCTGGGATTCGCGGGGAGCAATGTCGAGGCAATTCAGGTCTACATCGAGACGCGCCTGAAGCCGGTGCTGCTTGGCGAGAATCCACTCTTCGTGCATCGCCTCTGGGAGCGTATGTATCGTGCGGACTCGGGCAAGAAACACGGTATTGCCGCCTATGCGATATCCGCTATCGATATCGGCTTGTGGGATCTTCTCGGCAGAGTGGCGGGGATGCCGCTGTACCGCATGTGGGGAGCGGTGAGCGACCGGGTGCCGGCCTATGGCAGCGGCGGGTTCAGCAATTACACGGTCGATGATCTTGTTGACGAGGCCGAGAGCTTTGCCGCCATGGGTTGCAAGTATTACAAGATGAAGGTCCATCACCCCGACCCGCGCGAGAATCGCCGGCGTGTCAAGGCGGTGCAAAGCGCACTGGGGGATCGCATGCGGCTGATGGTGGATGTGAATCAGCGCCTGGATGTCCATTCAAGCATCGCGCAGGCCAGGCTGCTGGAAGATCTGGATCTTGTCTGGTACGAGGAGCCGGTTATCGCCGACGATGTCGCCGGCTGCGCGGAAGTGGCGCAGGCGATCCGCATACCAGTGGCTACCGGCGAGAACGCCTACACCCGCCACGAGTTCCGCGAATTGATCGAACGGCGCGCGGCACGCTACCTGATGCCCGATGTCGGACACGCCAACGGATTTTCCGAAACCCTGCGTATCGCGCAACTGGCTGCCGCCCATCAGCTCATTGTCTCGCCGCACCTTGCGCACGAACTGTCCATCCATGTGGTGGGCGCGCTTGCCAATGGCTTTCTGGTTGAATTCATGGACTGGATTCCGCCGGATCTTTTCGAGCATGTGCTGGAGTGTGTTGACGGTCACTTCGCGATTCCCGATCGGCCCGGGCACGGCGTGGCGCTTGCGCGTGGAGCGAAGGAAAAGTATCGCAGCACCTGATAAGTGGGGTCAGTGTAACTTTACGCGCTTGAGTTTCCGACGCCGGGCCTGTAGGGCATGAAAAGTTACACTGACCCCATTTTTGCCGGGGCTTACGGCATTTGGGCAATTCGGCGATACTTTCACGCGGGACCCAGGGGGGGCTTGCCACTTACAGGAGGAACAAACATGCTGATTATGATCGGAGCAAAAAGCGCGGTTTTTCGTCAGGCGCTTGCATTGATGTGCATTGCCGCATTTGCCGCACCGGGTCATTCGCTGGCGCAGTCTTACCCCTCCAAGCCGATTAAGCTGGTGGTGCCGCTGGGTGTTGGCGCGCCGCCGGATATTTCCGGACGCTTGCTGGCGCAGAAAATGTCGGAGAATATGGCGCAGGCCATTGTGGTGGAGAACCGCTCCGGTGCCGGCGGCACGGTGGGCGCGCTGGTTGTGGCCAAATCTGCGCCCGACGGCTACACGCTGCTGATGGGCAGCGGCTCCTCGCTGGTGCTGGGTCCGGCCCTGTTCCTCAATGCCGGTTATTCGCCGAGCAGCTCGTTTGCACCGATCAGCCTGGTGAGCGCGCAGCCCTTCATCATCGTGGTGCCCGCCTCGCTCAAGGTCGATACCCTGCAGCAGTTCATCACGCTGGTAAAAGCCAGTCCCGGCAAATACAACTACGGCACGCCGCAGACCGGCAGCCCGCCCTTCATGGCAGCGGAACTCTTCAGCCGGATTGCGGGGCTGAAAATGGTGCACGTGCCATTCGGGAATATTCCCAAGGCGGCCATGGCGCTGGTGGCCGGCGACGCGCAGTTGAATATCGAAGTAGCGCCGGTGTTCATGGCGCAGATTCGCGCAGGAGTGCTGAAGCCGTTGGCAACGACGGCAGCGAAACGCACGCCTTTCCTCCCCGATGTGCCCACCACCGCCGAAGCCGGCGTGCCGAATCTGGAAATCGGCACCTGGGGCGCAATCGTGGCGCCAGCCGGCACGCCCGGCGCCATCATCCAGCGCCTGAATCAGGAGATTGTGAAGGCGGCGGCCAGCAAGGAAGTGCAGGAAGGCTTCACCAGGCAGATGTTCGAAGTGCTGACCAGCACGCCCGAAGAACTGGCAAAGCACATTGCCGCTGAAAATGCCAAGTGGGGTAAGTTGATCGCCGATACCGGCATCAAGCCGAACTGATTTATAACGCACGACAAGGAGACAGGCAGGATAGCGGCGCCGGCATGCGTGAATTCGTCTGGCTCACCGGCCAGCCCGAAGCGGTCAAACTCGAATACCGGAAAGCCATGGGCTGGGCATAGTGCCCGAGCCTTACCCATCAGGAGACAGTGTCATGCCGAACAAACCCGCCCGTCCCCCCATCCTGTCCTTTGCCGAACGCGACCGCCGCTGGGCCGCCGTGCGGACCCTGATGCGCGCCCACAATCTCGATTGCCTGGTGGTGGCGGGATTCCGCGCCAGGGAAATGTACGAGAGCTACATCAGCGACGATTACAACGAGGAGTGCACCATCCTGCCGCTGGAAGGTGATCCGGTGGTGCTGACCTGGGCCAATCTGCGCGTATTGCGCGCCAAGTGGTCCGAAGAACGCGGCCATGCGTTGTGGGTGTCGGATTACCGCGTTGCCACCAGCGGCGCGCAGGCCGCCGACGTGGTGCGCGAGAAAATGGGCGGCGGCAGCCGGGTGGGTCTGGTGGGCCTTCTGTCCGAAGCGCCCACCGAGCCGTTTGGCGCCATTCCCGCGCACTGGTGGGGGCCCTTTGCCGAGTCGCTGAAGGGCATGGCTTTCCATGACATCTCGGACGAATTCAGCCACCTGATGCTGGTGAAAAGCGCCGAAGAACTGGCGCAGGTGCGCTACGCAGCGGCGGCTGCCGAGGCCGGTTGCGCGGCGATGATTGAAGTGGCGGCCGCAGGCGTTGACGAGGCGGTGCTGTACGCGGAGGCGGTGCGCGCCATGTTCCGCTTTGGCATCGGCCTTCGCTATCCCAATATTGTGATGAATTCGGGGCCGGCGACGCTCTCCTGGGGGCCGCCGCGCTGGACCACCCGTGGCGAGGCGCCGCGGGTGCTGCAAAAGGGCGACCTGATGCAGGCCGAACTGATGCCCATGTGCGGCAACCAGGAAGTCCAGGTGCAGATGACGGTGGCCATCGACCCGCTCAATGCCATCAACCAGAAGTGCGAACGGGTGGCGCTGGAAGCCTATGAACTGGGGCTCAAGCTGCTCAAGCCCGGTATCACCTTTGCGGATTTCACCAATGCCATGGCCGAGCCGCTCAAGGTGTCCGGGTGCTGGTGCTACACGCCGCTGGTGCATTCGGTGGGGCCGCATTTTCTTTTGGGCCGGCCCAACATCAATATGGAAAATGTCGATATGGGTGTGCGCTTTGTCGGGCAGCCGCAGGGCAGGGTGCGCACTGCGGTGATCAAACCCGGCATGGTGTTCGCGTTCGAGCCCAATGCCTGCCTGTCGGATGGCAATACGCATCACCGGGTCAATGTCGGCGGCACGGTGATCGTCACCGAGAATGGCTGCGAGGCGCTCAACAAGATTCCGACCCGGGTGTTTCACGTCTCCGCAGGCCGCAAGTCGGCGGCGAAGCCTGCACCCAAGCCGGCGATTAAGCCGGCGACCAGGGCGGTTCAATCCAGGCCCGCGAAACAGAGCGTGCCCAAAAAAGCCAAGGCATCGGTACGAAGCGCGGCCAAAAAGAAAAAATAATGCTGGTACCAGGCCGCTTATTGAGAATTACCTTAGCTCGTTACAGGTTTTTCCCTCATCCCAACCCTTCTCTCCCACGGGGACTTCCTGCGGTCGCCAAAGGGAGAAGGGCTTTATCCCTCACCCTATGAAAAGCTTGGTCTCGTGGTGGATACCTCACCGAGTCCGGAGGAGTTTGCCGTCAGCGTGAAGCGGCATTACGAGCAGGCCGGCAGAATCGTCAAACTGGCCGGCATCGATCCAGAGTAAGGCACGCCGCTTCAGGTCAGGCGCCTGCACAAAGCCCGGTTCCGCTTGCGGGAACCGGGTTTCGCTTGCGGGAACCGGGTTTCGCTTTATTTCGAAGACTGGATTTCCAGTTCCTTGAGGTTGTGCAGATCGGAATCCTCGTCCATGTCGAACCGGTCGCCAAAGTCATACATGTCGTCGTGCTGAAAACCATCATAGCTCTGGACTTCCCACCAGTTGTGGTCGAGGTCTTCCAGATAGAACGAATACACGCCATGTTGATCGACCACGTCGAGCACCTGCTTGATCTTGTATTTCTCCTGGCCGGCTTTGGCGTCGCGGTGCACGCGCTCGACTTCCTCGCGGCTGCCGACATCAACCCCCCAGTGATTGAGCACATTGCAGGGATGGACTGCGTCGCCGACCTCGACGCAGACGATATGGAATTTCATGCCGCAGCGCACCGCCATCGCCGGTTTGGCGTGGCGCACACATTCCATGCCAAGAAATTCCTCGTAGAACTTGCGCGACTCCTTAAGGCTGTAGCACTCCATGGTGCCGTGTGACATCACGTACGGCCTAACGACGGAATTCTTGTTGTTCGGTTCAAATGCTGCATCAGTGATCTGCATTTCAAATCCTCCTTCAGGAAAATGGCTTCGGTCTGGCGCTACCCCGTGGTCGCGCCGGCCCGGTCAGCCTCGGTCAAGAATGAATCTGCTAAAAACTCGTCCTCGGGTAATCCGCATTTTGCAACGAAATCGCTGCGCGCGGCATCCACCATCACCGGCGCGCCGCAGGCATACACCTGATAGCCCGACAGATCCGGAATATCCTCCATTACCGCGCGATGCACAAAGCCGGTGCGGCCGGTCCAGGCATCGCCGGGCAGGGCATCGGAAAGTACCGGAATGAATTTGAAGCGGGGACTCTGCTCCGCCCATTGCTGCGGCAGATCAAGCATATACAGGTCCGCCTTGGCACGGCATCCCCAGTAAAGCGTCATGGGCCGGTCGATCTTACGGCGCAGCGCATATTCAACAATGGATTTGATGGGCGCGAACCCGGTCCCGCTGGCGACCATGACAATAGGCTTGCTGCTTTCCTCGCGCAGGTAGAAGGTGCCCAGCGGCCCCTCGAAGCGCAGCACCTCGCGCTCCTTCAAGCCGTCGAACACATAATCGGTGAACACGCCGCCGGGCATGTGACGAATGTGCAACTGCACGTCCCGCACGCCTTCGGCGCTGGGCGCCGTGGCAATGGAATAACTGCGGCGTTTGCCATCTTTCAGAATAAAGTCGATGTATTGGCCCGCGGAAAACATGAAGTTTTCATTCATCGGCAGTTTGACATCGAGGAGGGCAACATCGGAGGACGGTTTTTGCAACTGCTTCACGCGACAGGGAACCATGCGCGGCTTGATACCGACCAGCGAGAGTTCCTTGAGCTCGATCACCAGATCGCTTTGCGGTCTCGCCGAACACAGCAGAGCCAGGCCCATGGCGCGGTGCTCAGGCGGAAGATAGGCGTCACTGACCATGTTGGTGCCGTAATCGACTTGGCCCTCGATCAGCCGGCCACGGCACGTACGGCAGGTGCCTGCGCGACAACTGTAAGGCATGGCAAAGCCGGCCTCCAGGCCCGCATCGAGAACACGCTGACCCTCCTCGACCTGGAACGTATGACCGCTTGGTTTGAGGGTTACCTGAAATGCCATGCGCCACCTCCATTTGCGTTTCAGAATAATACAGAAAAACAGCGATGCCGAGCAGGCCTTCCTCGTTCGGTAGTATACTATAGCGTCTTCCTCGATGGCGAGATGGTCATCGACCGCGGCAGGATCGTGGTGGAAGACATGAGGGCCTGAACGGGGAGCGCAGCTTTTACATTCGCGGCCTGACACGGATTTCACACCCTTGCAGCCCTAGGCGGGGGGGACTTAACATCGAAGCACGCTATGCTCCGTCCAATGAGAAAGGGCCATCATGAATCAGCCACGAATCCGTCATATTGCGTTGAACGTGCAAGATCCCGAGCAATGCGCCGAGTACTACAAGAAGGTGTTCGGCATGGAAGAAAAATATGTCGGGCCCAACGGGACCATCTATCTCTCCGACGGCTTTGTGGGCCTTGCCCTGATCAACGCACCGATGCTCCCCTGGGGCATCAATCACTTCGGTTTTCAGGTTGATAACGTCAAGGCCATCGAGGAGACGGCAAACACGACCGCGGAGTCAAACGTCTACGGTGCGGTTGCTGAAAGCTGGATCAAGGATCCGGAAGGAAACCGGGTCGACACCTCGGAACATGGATGGCCTGTCTGAAGTCTGGCGCATTGGCGCTGGCAAGCCGACTCTCGTGCCAGTTTGCGAATTCGCGTACACTGTTTGCGGAGTAGTGCCTGGTATCAAAAACCTTCGCCGTAGCGATGTCCACGGAACCGGCGAACTTATGGAGGAGATCTGCATGAATCAACCCAATGGAATGCGCGGCCCCCGTGCTGCAACCCTGGCTTCCACGGCCACGATGGTCTTTGCCGCCACTGCATTTTCGGGTATTGCGCAGGCGCAGACCCTCAAGCTGACCATCGCCGGCGCACCCCCACCCACGGTGACGCCGTCGCGCGTCGCCAAGGAAGTATTTGTCCCCGAGGTGAACAAGCGCCTCGCTGCTTCCGGACACCCGTTCCGGATCGAATGGACCGAGGCGTATTCGCAGACCCTGGTCAAGTTCACAGAGACACTGGAGGCCGTGGAGGAGGGCGTCGCCCATGTCGGCGTGCTGGTGAAGGTCTTCGAGGAATCCAAGCTGCCGCTCGAACAATATGTTGCCATGATGCCATTCGGCACTGCCGATACCGCGATTCAATTGAAGATTGACGCCAAGGTGCGCGCCCGGGTGCCGGAAATGAACGCCACCTTCGACAAGTACAACCAGGTTGCGCTCACGCATGCGCCGTCGGAGAGCATGCAGATGTTCACCAAGTTCCCGATGACACGGGTGGAAGACCTGCGCAACAAGAAGATCGGCGCAAGCGGTGCGTTGGGCCAGGTGCTGCGCGGCACGGGAGCGGTGATCGTCACCTCCAGCATGTTGTCCTCCTTTGTCGACATCAAGGCCGGTGTCTACGACGGTTATCCGATGAGCGCCTCGCTCGCCTTTCCCTACAAGACCTATCAAGCGGCGCCTCATATGGCCCAGTTGGACTTTGGCAGCACGATGACAACCGCGCTGACGGTCAACAAAAAAACCTGGGAGGCCCTGCCGCCGCACGCGCAAAAAATCTTTATGGAGGCGGCACAGGAGTGGACTCTCAGGCACATGTTCCTCGAGGCCGAGAGCAACAAGCGGGTGACCGAACTGATGAAAAAAGAGGGACTCAAGGTGGTGGTCTTCTCCGCGGAACAAAGACGCAACTGGGCGATGAAAATGCCCAACATCGCCAAGGAATGGGCGCAGCAGCTCGACAAGGAAGGGCAGCCTGGCAGCAAGCTGCTTGCGGCCTATATGGAGGAGGCGCGCGCCGCCGGCGTGAAACCAATACGTAACTGGGACAAGGAATAAGCCGCGCGCGAACCCGGCTTGAATTCTCCATCGTCAACGCCCGGCCGACCGGCCGGGCGGGAACGCAGTACTGCGACCGCCGCATTCGACATGCTGGTGGCGGGGCTCAATGCACTGGGCTCGCTATGGATATTTTTCATCATGTCCGTGGTCTGCGCCGACGTTATCGCCCGCTATGTCTTCAACAGCCCGCTGACCGGTGTGCCGCTTACCATCACCATGTCGCTGATCGCCATTGTCTTCCTGCAATTGCCGGATGCGCTCAAGGCCGGTCGCGTGACGCGCAACGAGGCACTGCTCGGGGGACTATTGAGAAAGCGGCGGCGCTTGGGGCTTCTTCTGCAGGCCTTTTTCCATCTTTCCGGGGCCGCGATGATGGGTTTCCTGGTGCTGTATATCGGACCGATGTTCGCCAAGGCCTGGGAAACCGAGGCCTTCCTGGGAACCCGCAATCACTTCACCCTGCCCGAGTGGCCGTTCAAACTGGTGATCGTGGTGGGGGCCGTGATGACCACACTGCAGTTTTTGCGGCTGTTCTGGATCGATCTGCGGGAGCGGGCGGCACTTTCCAGGGCTGAGAAGTCGAACGACATTGGTTCTGCGCCATGACCGGCACCGAGATCGGACTGTTGTCGGTTGTCGGTGTGCTGATTCTGGTCTATTCCGGCATGCATGTCGGGGTGGCACTGGGACTGATGTCTTTCATGGGCATCTGGCTGGTGCGCGGCAACCCCGAAATCGCCGGCAAGATGCTGGCCCTGGCAGCGGCGGAGAGCCTCGCGCAGTATGAATTCGGTGTGATCCCGCTGTTCGTGCTGATGGGGCTGCTGGTCAGTATTGCAGACCTGGGCAGGGACACCTATGAGGTTGCCAATCAGCTGTTTCGCCGGATGAAGGGTGGATTGGGGCACGCCACGGTGGTCGCCAACGCGGTGTTCGCCGCCATCACAGGGACCAGCATCGCCTCGGCCTCCGTTTTTACCAAGGTGGCGGTGCCCGAGATGCTCCGCCACGGCTATACCATACGATTTGCCGTGGGCGTAGTGGCAGGCAGCTCGGTGCTTGGCATGCTGATTCCGCCATCGCTCCTGTTGATCCTCTTTGGCGTGCTCGCCGAAACCTCGATCGGGCATTTGTTCATCGGCGGCATCCTGCCCGGCATCGTCCTGTCGCTCGCCTATATCATCATGATCGCAGTTATGGCCTATCGCTTTCCGCACAAAGTCATGACCGCGGCCAGTGAGAAGCTGCCCGAGCTCGAATTGATGTCGATCAGGGAAATGCTGCTCAAGGCGCTGCCGATCTGCGTGCTGATACTCGCGGTAATCGGCGGCATCTACGCCGGCGTTTTCACCGCCACCGAAGCCGGCGCGGTCGGTGCTGCCGGCGCGCTGGTCATCGCGCTCCTGCGACGTCGTATTACCCGGAACAATCTGTGGCAAATTCTCACGGAAACCGGCCACATCACGGCGGCGCTGTGTTTCCTGCTCATTGCGGCCCATCTCTACACCCGCATGATCACCATCACCGGCATACCCAACGCGCTGGAGGGCGCCGTCACGGGCGCGGGCATGGGGTTCTGGGGATTCACGGCGATTTACCTGGTGGTGATACTGCTTCTGGGGACCATGCTGGATGCAGGCTCGATCATGCTCATTCTGGTGCCGCTGGCGGTGCCGGTGTTTGCCGCATTTGACGCCAATCTGATCTGGTTGGGCGTGATCACGGTGCTGGCCGTCGAGATCGGCCTGCTGACACCGCCTTTCGGGCTGGCGGCATTTGTGGTGCATTCAACCCTGAGTGACAGCAATGTCACGGTTAATGATGTCTTCATGGGTGCGCTCCCATTTGCGGCAACCATGGTGATCGTGCTGGTGCTGGTGGTTGTGTTTCCGCAACTGACGCTCGCACTGCTCTGAGTCGCTGCGGATTAACGGCGGGAGTTCCTGTATGGCGATACACAAAAAGCCTGCGGCGGGCGACGCGAAGTCACTGCCAATGAAAGTGGAAACCGGTGTCTACGCCACCATGCGCGACGGCACCCGCATCGCGCTCAAGATCTACCGCCCGGATGCCGAAGGCGAGTACCCGGCGCTGTTTGCCGCTTCGCCCTATCAGTACGACACCGACGACCTGCCGCACAGCACGCAGTTCCTGTGGCGCGAGGTCGGCCCGGTCGCCTGGTATGTGGGCCACGGCTACTGCTATGTGCATGCCGACGTGCGTGGCACTGGAAATTCCGGCGGGGAGTACGGCTTTCTCGATCGCGAGGAGCAGCAGGATTACTACGAGCTGATCGAGTGGGTGGCCCGCCAGCCCTGGTGCACCGGCAAGGTGGGCGGCATCGGCCAGTCCTACTACGCCTGGTCGCAGTGGTTCATGGGCGTGGTCAATCCGCCGCACCTGGCCTGTATCGCGCCCTATGACGGCGCGGTCGACCCGTATCGCGGCACCGCCTACCACGGCGGTATCTACTGCGACTTCATGACCATGTGGTACAACATGGTGCGCGCCAATAACCTGCACCGTGCCGCCAATGCACCCACCGGCCGCGCCATGCTGCACGACCACGCTTGGGAATACATCCGCCACCAGACCTATGACGACTGGTGGCGCGAGCGCTCGCCCTTCGAGCGCCTGAAGGAGATCAAGGTGCCGGTCTACTCGATCGGCCATTGGGGAAAGATCGGCCTCCATCTCTCGGGGAACATCGTTGGCTACGAGGAGGTCACCAGCCCGAAAAAACTGTATGTCACCGCAGCGAAGGACGTGTTCGAGGCGCACGACTTGTTCGATACCATTGCGTTTCACGAGCGCGAGCTGAAGCCTTTCTACGACAAGTATCTCAAAGGCATCGACACCGGCTGGGACAAACTGCCCAATGTGCGCCTTGAAGTGCGCCAGGCGAACCGGGTGCGCGCCTCAAGGCACTGGCCGCTCAAAGAGGCGGAGTACGTTTCCTGGTACCTGCAGTCTGGTCCGACCGGCAGCGTGACCTCGCTGAACGATGGCGCACTGTCAACCGTGGCGCCGAAGACCGTGGCGCCGAAGAAGGCCAGGGACGCCCAAACCACCAGCTATTCCTATCCCGATCCGAAATGGAAGCTTGGCGTCGCGGCCATGGGCCCTTTCGGTCCCGATCCCCTGGCGCGTGTGCTTACCTTCACCACGGAATCGCTGGCTGAGGACATGGAAGTCAGCGGTCCCATTGTGCTGGAGTTGTATTGCGCCTCCAGCAACACCGACACTGATTTCTTCATAAAGCTCGCCGAGCAGATGCCCCAGGATGAGGTCGGACGCAAATCCGGCAGGCCGCCGTTGTCGGTCAATGTCAGCAAGGGCTGGCTGCGCGCATCGCACCGGGAGAAGGACGCGGCGCGCTCGACCGACTGGCGCCCCTACTACAAGCACGAAAGTCCGCAGCCCATAGAACCGCGCAAGGTCTACCGCTACGATATTGAGGTCAATCCGGCGGCCTACCTGTTCCGCAAGGGGAACCGAGTCCGCCTCGAGATTGCCAATGGCGATTCACCGATCACCGATGCGATCTTTACGCACCAGTACTTCTACTACAAGGTCGGCAAGGACACCTTCCACCACAGCGCGACCTATCCGTCGCGCCTGATCTTGCCGGTGATCCCAAAAGGGAAATAGGGTCCTCTGCGGGGCCGTTCCGCCTCAGGCCAGGAGTTTCCTGACGGCGGCAACCACCTTGGCGGCGTCCGGCGTCAATTCGTCCTCGATGGGCGTGCTGAAGGGAATGGGCACATCGGGGCGGGTGATGCGCACCGGTGCTGCCTTCAAGAGGCCGAAGCCCTTTTCTGCGATGGTCGCTGTGATCTCCGCGGCTACACCGCAGCGCAGCGGGCATTCGTCCACCACCAGCAGCCTCCCGGTGCGCGCCACCGATTCGAGCAGGGTTTTCTCATCGAAGGGCGTGAGAGTGCGCGGATCGACCACCTCGGCTTCAATGCCTTCCTTCGCCAGAATTTCGGCAGCCTGCAAGGCGATCACTACCATCAGCGAAGTCGCCACGATGGTGACATCGCGCCCTTTCCTCTTGATGTCGGCCTGACCGAAGGGCGTGACATGCAGGCCCTCCGGCACCGGGCCTTCCACACCCATCAGCCTTGCATGGGTCAGGAAGAAAGTCGGATTGGGGCTGCGGAATGCCGCGAGCAGCAGGCCTTTCGCATCGGCGGGCGAGGAGGGCAAGGCGATCTGCATGCCCGGCACATTCCAGAGCATCGCCTGCGGGCTGCCGCTGTGCTGCGCGGCGCCGTTGCCGCGCACCCCGTGCAGGCCGTAATAGACCACCGGCGCGGTGAGCAGGCCGTTCGTCATGTGGTGCACATTGGGTGCGTCGTTGACAATCTGCGACCAGCCCACATAGCTGAATATCGAGGTGGACAGGTTGATGAACGGCCGCTCGCCCAGCATCGCCGCGCCCGCGCCCATGCCGGCAATGGCGCCTTCAGAATTGGGCGGATCGAAAACGCGATCGTGAAAATCGGCGTAGATGCGGTCCATCAGTGCGCGGTGCGGGCCGAAGCCCACCGGATGCCCGGAGATGATGCTTACCTTCTCGTCGCTTGCCAGCGCTTCATAAAGGCCGTCGACCAGGGCGGCGGCATAGCTCATCTGTTTCATGTGAAATTCCCGAATTATTGATTATTCCCAAAAACAGGTCAGCCTCGTCAGAGGCATGTTTTTGTGATGAATTACGAATTTCTCGACGAATTTCTCGACGAATTTCTCGACGAATTTCTCGATACTGTCTGTGTTCAGGCGAACACGTGTTCATAAGCGCTGCGCGGCTCGGGCAGCGGGCTGGCAATGGCAAACTGTGCCGCGCGCTCGACCTCCTCGCAGACTTTTTTATCAAGGGCCATGAGGCTTTCCTTGTCCATCAGCCCGGAGGCGATGAATTCACCTGCCATGCGCAGCACCGGGTCGTGATCACGCACCCAGCCGGCATGCTCCCCCTCAATGGGTACTTCGCCCCAGACCATGCGCAGGTCCATCACGCCGGTGAGCATCTGCGCAAATACCCTATTGCTGCCCGGCCAGTGCACGCTCTGCAGTTCGCAAAACACCGGGCCGTTGCCCTCGCGGCACCAGGCAACCGCCTCGCGCGCGCGGGCCACCTTGGTGGCGATGTCGTCACCCTCCAGCAGCGGCACGGTTCTGACCCCGAACAGATCGGGTATGCGGTTGAACTGGGTGAGCACGCTGTTGGAGGCCGAGTAGCCGCCCTCGTGCAGCGCGATGGCGCCCAGATTGTTGTTTTCCAGCGCAAACACCACCGGCAGCTTGCGCATGGCGGCAATGTTCATGACTTCGAAGGTGATTCCCTCTTCCAGTGAGGCATCGCCGAAGAACACCGTGGCAACCTTTTTCTGACCGGAGCGCTTGATGGCGTAACCGGCGCCCAGCGCCAGCGAGATATTGCTGCCGAGGATGGCTGAGGTCATCAGAAACCCACGCTCGGGATCACACATATGCACCGAGCCGCCGCGCCCGCCGGTCAGGCCGTTGGCCTTGCCCATCAACTCGGAGAAGGAGCGCCCGAGGTCGCTGCCGCGGCCCACCACGTGCCCGTGGCCGCGGTGATTGGTGAGCAGCTTGTCCTCCTCACGCAGGGCCTCCAGGATCGCCGAGCCGCCGGCCTCCTGTCCGATATACAGGTGGTACATGCCAGGCATGAGTTTCTGCTGGTAAAGCTCGAGGGTCTTTTCTTCGAAGCGGCGCATTACCAGCATGCGCTCGGCCATGCGCAGCGCAGTGGCCTTGTCGAGGGGTGGAACGGGAGTCGATGTCATGGGTATTCGCCTGGCGGATTGTGTTTTCGGGTCAGTGAGTTGTGGTGCGCATTGCCCCGGTCAAACTGATACCGAGGCACGACGCGCCTTGTGTAATCCTGCACTCAGAATCTCCCCCGTCGTCCCGGAGAGAAAGCGAGAGGCTGCAATCTAACCGGAAGCCCATTGCGAGGCAACAGAAAATCATTGCCTGAAAATCGTTGCCAGAAAACCGTTGTCTATCACCTTGATTTGCGGACCTAAGCGCGTACCACGGTTTGGACTTGGCTATCTATTTGTCCGGATAAACCAAACTTGGTAAAAACGCTTACTCTCCGGGTCTGAACCAGAATCCATCGCTGAAAGGAAATTTTCTTGGCCAAACCCAATTACGACTTTGCCAAGCGCCAACGCGAACTTGCCAAGGCGCAAAAGAAGGAAGCCAAGCGCCTGAAAAAGGTGGCAGCCACCGAGGAGGCCGTCAAGGCCGATACCCCGGGCGAGACGGATGCCGTGTCGCCGCCTACGGACAAAGCGTCAGGCAGCTAAGAAAGCGGTGCCCCTCCAGCGGGGGCGCCAGACCCGGGTTTGACCCGGGCAGTTCCTGTTTCGCGCATTTACGCAGAATTATTCCCAGGCGGCAAGGCATCGCGACAGGCATCGTGGATGCCACTCAGCCTTATCTGGCATTCCGCTATGGAAACTGAGGCCTATCATTTTCCAGTTCGAGAAAGCTAGCGCAGCATAGCTGTGCTCGCATCCGGCCGGGCCGTGCGGCGCCGGATGTTCCTCTGCAAGGTGAAATGATTTCCAGCACAATGTGCCAAGGCAGTTCGGGCGCAGACGTCTGAACCGCGGCCCTGCGCCCTACCTGCGCGGGCATACCCGGTATTTATTGAGCAGCGCACTGGAGAGAGCACATCATGGCAAAGATCGTATTAGGCATGTGGACCACGCACGGTCCGACCCTCGGAACGAGCGCCGAGCAATGGCCCAACCGCATAGCGGCGGACAAGATGAACATCCACCCCTTCCGCCTGAAGGACTACACCTTCGACCAATTGGTCGAACTGCGTAAGGACGAGAACCTGGCTGCGCAGTGCACGTTGGAGGAGCGCCAGAAGCGCAAGGCGCGCTGCGATGCCGGCATCCAGATAATGGCCGACAAGTGGGAGGAGATGAAGCCCGATGTCTGCGTCATCATGGGCAACGATCAGCATGAAATGATGCTCACCGACCTGATGCCGGCCTTGACGGTGTTCTGTGGTGACACCATCTGGAACGAGCCGGTGCCCGAGCAGCACATACCCAAGATGCCGCCAGGCATACACGAGGCGAGCTGGTCGCACAATCCGCCGGAGCACACCGAGTATCCGGGCCTGCGCGAGCTCGCGGAGAAGATCACCCGAAAGGGCATCAAGAACAATTTCGACCTGGGCGTGTCCTACGAAATTCCGCGCAACCCGGATCATTACTCCAACGGCATTGGGCATGCGTTTGGATTTGTCTATCGCCGCATCATGCGCGACAAGGTGGTGCCCAATGTGCCGCTGATGGCCAATACCTTCTACCCGCCCAATCAGCCGACTGCCGCTCGCCTGTACAACTTCGGCGAACTGGTGGGCGAGGTGATCGATTCCTGGGACAAGGACCTGCGCGTGGCGGTGATCGGCTCGGGCGGCATGACGCATTTCTGTATCGACGAGGAGTTCGATAACCGATTCTTCGACGCCTTCAGGAACAAGGATGCGAAGACGCTCACCGAAATCGACGACGGCTGGTTCCAGTCGGGCACCTCGGAGCTGAAGAACTGGATACACGCAGCCGGTTGCCTGTTCAATTCGGGCCTGAAGGGCGCGCCGACCGTGGTGGACTACGTTCCCTGCTACCGCTCGGCGGCCGGCACCGGCACGGCCAACGGCTTCGTGTACTGGACCTGATACCTGTAATGGAATGGAAAATGGCCTGCAAGGCAGGGTATCTGGCTACTTTAATTATTGAAAGTTCGTAATTACAGCGGAAGCCGGGCATCCGGCGGAAGCGTTCACAAGGAAGCCGAGAATGAGCACCCAGAGCGAAAACGACACCCTGACCCAGGTCGGACCCGGCACCCCCATGGGCGAACTTATGCGCCAGTACTGGGTGCCGGCCGCAATGTCCTCGGAGCTGAAGGCCGATGGCGATCCGATGCGCCTGATGCTGCTCGGCGAGAAGCTGGTGGCGTTTCGCGATTCCGAAGGCCGCATCGGTATTTTCGACCATCGCTGTCCGCACCGGCGGGCGTCACTCTTTTTCGGGCGTAATGAGCAGGGCGGCATCCGCTGCGTTTATCACGGCTGGAAGTTCGATATCACCGGCAAATGCCTGGAGACCCTGAACGTGCCCGATCCGGCGTTCAGGGATCGCGTCCACGCCAAAGCCTATCGCGTCGCCGAGCGGAACGGCCTGATCTACGCGTTCATGGGGGATGCCAAAGTGCTGCCGCCGCTCCCGGAGGTGGATCCGGCGCTGGCCGCTGCCGACGATGTGGATATCCAGTTTGAATTCCGCGAATGCAACTGGCTGCAGGCGGTGGAGGGGGAACTGGACACCAGCCACGTGGGCATCATGCATTTTGGCGCGGTGAGCACGGCGGATTTTTCCGGGGACCGGCACCAGCAACACCTGGTCGCCAACCGTGCGCCGGAGTATCAGATCGAGGAAACCGAGTACGGCTATATCTACGGGGCGCACCGTCCGGCCGACGACGGGCAGCTCTACTGGCGCATCGGCCAGTTCCTGATGCCGTTCTGGACCATGCCGCCGATCAACCATCTTTCGACCAATGTGCTGACGCGGGTGTACGTGCCGGTGGATGACCATCACACCATGGTGGTCGCCATCGTGAAAAAAGGCGCTTATCCGCCTGCGCGCTTGAAGCTGAACGAGTCCATTGTGGGCGCCTCGCAGAACTATCCCTACCTGCCCAACTCCACCGACTGGCTGGGCCGCTGGCGGCTGCGCCTCTCCCAGCGCAACGATTACGAAATCGACCGCGAGGTGCAGCGCACCCAAAGTTTCACCGGCATTGAGGGTGTGCAGATGCAGGACCAGGCGATCCAGGAAGGCATGGGGCCGATTGCCGACCGCCCCGGCGAGCAGCTCGCGCCCAGCGACATCATGATCGTACGGGTGCGCCGCCTGCTGATGCGCGCGGCGCTTGACTTCAAGGAGAGCGGAAAATTGCCCGCCACCACCACGCGCCCGGACCTTTACCGGCAGACCCGCGGCGGCTTTTTTCTGGCCCCGCGCGAGCGCAACTGGCGCGAGGCCTATGCCGAAACCGTCAACAATTCGCCCTGGGAGACCGTGGGCAAAGAGGCAGCCACTGCATGAGCGACAAGCTGAAACTCTATACTGCACGCAACTCCATCTGCACCCAGAAAGTCTTCCTCACTCTCTACGAAAAAAATCTTGATTGGGACCAGAGCAACGTCGATCTGTTCAAGAACGAGCAGTACAAGCCGGAGTACCTGAAGCTCAATCCCAAGGGCGTGGTGCCCACGCTGGTGCATCAGGGCGTGCCTATTGTGGAATCCACGCTGATCTGCGAATACCTGGACGAGGTGTTCGCCGAGCCGCCGCTGCGGCCCGCGGACGCCGCCGGCCGCGCGCGCATGCGCCTGTGGAGCAAGGCCATCGACGAGGGCATCTTCGAGGCCACACGCGAGATCAGCTTTTCAGCCATGTTCCGCGAAGCCCTGCGCAATATGACGGAAGAGCAGCGCCAGACACGCTTTCGCAACGTCGGCGACCCGGAGCGGCGCGCGCGCTACATCTCCACCTACGAGGAGGGCGTCGAGTCCGTGTACGTGTTTCAGGGCATCGCCGCCTACGAGAAACTCTTCAAATCCATGGAAAGCGAACTTGCAGGCAAGGGGCCCTGGCTGGGTGGTGCGCAGTTTTCGCTCGGTGACATCAACCTCATGCCTTTCCTTGCGCGCCTGGAAAATCTCAACCTCCTTGATGTCTGGACCAGCGAGCGCCCCGGCGTGCAGGCCTGGTGGGCGCGCGCCAAGGCGCGCCCGAGCTACGCCACTGCCATCGCCGGCAAGCTCACGCCGGAGGACATGGCGGCGATGAAAGGCCACGGCAGCAAGATCAGGGACAGGGTGCGCGAGCGGCGCACGGAGTATCTGGCGCAGATCGCTTGAGGCGGCGAAACATCAGATCACGCGGGAGAAACAGCGCCACGCTAGTTGGCCGAGGGTGTCGGCGCTTCAATGCTCGGCATGGGCGGCCGCAGGTGGGCCAGCACTGCATCGAGGATTCCCGAGTCCGAGCGGTTTGCCGGGCCCGGCCCGAACACGAAAAAAATTTGCCGGCTATCCATCCGCCAGGATTTCAAACCTTGATCGCGCTCACCGCGTTCGCGATGAAAGGTGACGATGAGAAGATGCGCACCGCGGGCTGCGACGGCTACCTTGCCAAGCCCCACGGGCACCGCGAGCTGCTGGAGGCGGTGCGAGAGGTTCTCAAATGAAATCGGCGCCGGCCCCCGGCCAGATACCGCGCCGGACGGTGATCGGCATTGCGCTGGTATTTGCGGCGAACCCAATGACTCGCTCACGGCGTTCGGCGCGCCGCTGAAAGACTGCGTCGGCGGGCAACCGAGACTGCCCGCGAGCCAGCGAATCTCGGGCGCCGACGGCGCCTTCGCGGGGGTTCTGCTGGCGCTGCTCGAGGTGGCAGAGTTGTAGAGTTTTTACGACAGTGTCGACAAAGGCAAGGAGGGCGGGGTAGCACTGTTCCTGCGTTCGGGCTGGATCGCGGCGCGCTCACCCTTTGACGAAGCGGTGCAGGCGCGGTGCTGGAATGACTCGCCGATGTTCCGCGAGCATCTGCCCCAGGCGCATCGCCCTGATGCACGGCGGCGATGTGAATGTGGAAAGTGAACCGGGCTCGGGCAGCGTATTCCGCCTGCGCCTGCCGCTCGAACCCAAGGAGGTGTTATGGCGGCACGAAAACCCCCGCGCATCGCGTTACCCCTGCATGCCGGGTACCACGATTTCTATTTTGCGAGCGGTGAGCTGCTGAAAATGCTTGGGATTGAAAGTCAGGAAAACCCCGACCCCGGCTTTGGCGAGGCACTCCGCGATCAGCGCATCATAGGTCTGACCGCCTGCGATACCGGCATCGGCCGCCGCGAGCAAAAGCTGGCGATAACCCGGGCCGTCGATGGAGGCCACGCGGCGGCGCACCATGAAGTTCGCATCGAGCAGTGCAATCGCATCAGCGGGCGCCAAGCGATGCTGCGCCGGCAGGCGTGTGAGCACCGCGTATGCCTCGACCAGCGCAGGGCCCACCGACCAGCAATTCTAAATGTGAGCCGATCAGGCAGTTAAAGACCTTGATTTGACGAACGAACTGGATTTCCGTCTGCGCGGGAATGACGGTAATTCAAAGGGTTAGCACCAGAACAAATTCACCCGCAACACACCGTGCCCCCCGTGCCTCCCGAGTTGAACAGGGGGCATCGCCACATTTAGAATTGCTGCCCACCGACACCATGCGCTCGCTCCGCTGAAGGCGCGTATTGAGTTCGGCCGCGGCACGCTCGTGAAATTCGTGCCAGCGACATACCGCCGCGATCATGCAGTTCGTATCGCAGGCAAAGGGCGACGCCACGTGGCGTCAGCGCCGCGAAGCACGCTCGGCACGTATTGCCGCGAGCGTGCGTTCGACCGTTTTGCCGGCCAGCCGCGGCGTCGCTGCCGGCGCCTGGGCGACCAGCAGGCGGCCGCGCCGGGTAAGCGTGACCGGAATCGGCGCGGGCTCGATCTCGATGCGCCCATCCTGGCAGCGCACCTCAACCGCCATCGCCGCCAGGATTTGGGCTTCGCGCCGGATTTCCTTCGGGATGACAATGCGTCCGGCGCTATCTATGGTCGTTTTCATGGCACAAAATTTACCATAAAAACTGGCAAGGGCAGCGAATTTCGTCTACGAATTGCGTCTACGCCTGCCGCTCGAACCCAAGGAGGTGAATCATGCATGAAGGAAGAATACCGCGCGTTCTGGTGTTGGATGACGAAGATCCCAACCGCCGCCTGCTGCAGGCGCTGCTCGCGTGCCAGGGGTATCGCGTCGCCGCGGCACGCGCTGGAACGGCGGCGGCTTTCCCGCGGGGCTCGCGGGCGAAGCGATACCGCTCGCGTGTCGCGCTTCGGCCAAGCAGAGGACGGCAGTCACCATGGGCGAGGACGGATGTCCCGAAGCGGCGTCATTGAAGTCGTCGTAATCCAGCGCGTGTGCCGATGCGCCATTCACCAGCGCCGCGTCATGCAGTCCGAGGCGTTCGCTGCGTCCGATGAGCGTTCCCGTACCGCATGCGCCGCGATCCAGTGCATCGGCGACCAGAGTGTTTACCACCGGCTCCTGCGCGCCGGCAAGTGCGACGGCAAAGTAGTCGAGCAGGCACTGGCGAACCAGTTCAACGACGTCAGCAGGCAGCGATGCGGCCGTGAAGTGGCCGGTGCGGTGGATGATCTCCCGCGTTAGGCGCTGTAAACAAATAAACGTATCAACTTTTGATTTATCCAGCTCAGGCATTTAGCAGTGATATGAGACGTTTATTTATTTCCTGCGCCTTACGGGAAGCGCGGCTTCGTGAGATTCACTCACCGCCTAGCCGTTGGCTTTCAAGGGCAGCGCTGTGGCCAGCACGCTGGATCAGTGTGTCCCAACCCGTATAACTGTCGGGCAAGCTGCCGGCAAGCTCCACGGATTTAGCCAGCGCACGCAGCCTTGTGCTGTTCCAGCCTTCGGTGCGCGCGGCAAGTTGCGCGAGCAGGGCGGCATCAGGTTGATATTGGGCCAGGTAAAGGCCGAGGATGGCGACGCGCTCGGTCGCGTTCGGTGGCGCGACTTCGAGCAGGGTGCCCAGCCGTCCGGGCTGCAGCAGGGCCGGATCGATCAGATCGACGCGGTTGGTGGCAGCAATGACGGCCACCTGCGCGTCAAGATCCAGGTCATCCAGCTCGGCGAGCAACTGATGCAGCACCCGCTCGGTGGTCCAGGTGCCGGTGCCGCGGCCGCGCACCGGGGCCACGGCATCCAGCTGGTCGAAAAAAATCACGCAGGGGGAGAGCTCGCGAGCCAGCTTGAAGACATGGCGCACGGCTTCTTCGGATTCGCCCAGCCATTTGCTGAACAGTTCCGGCCCGCCCACCATCACCAGGTTGACACCGGCTTCCTTCGCAACGGCCCGGGCCAGTTGCGATTTGCCGTTCCCTGAGGGGCCGTGCAGCAGCACGTTGTCGATGATGGGTATGCCCGCGCGCAAGGGCTCGATCAGCATCTCTGCGAGGCGCGCCTTGACTGCAGTGAGGCCCGCGATGCTCTCAAAGCCGCGGTCGGGAATGGTCACCAGCGTGGCGCGCGCAGCCGAGGGCCGGCTGCGCCGGCGCGCGGCAATGAAATCATCGCGCTTCACACGCAGGGTCTCGGGCTGCCATTGGCTGGGCGAGCCCGAGGCTGGCCGGTGGCGGCGCAGCGCGTGCATGCCGGCTTCGCGGCACAGCGCCATCAGGTCCGCGCCGACGAAACCCGGTGTATCGGCGGCGAGCTGCGGCAGATGCTCGCGCGCAAAGCGATCCAGCGGCATTTCTCGGGTGTGGATATTCAGGATCTGTTCGCGCCCGGCGGCATCCGGCGGGCCGATATACAACTCGTAATCGAAGCGCCCCGGCCGACGCAGTGCGGTATCCACCACCTCCAGGCGATTGGTGGTTGCCAATATCACCACGCCATCCACCTTGGTCAAGCCGTCCATCAGCGACAGCAACTGGGTCACCAGCCGGGTGTCGGCGTGCGAGCCGCTTTCGCCGCGCTTGGGCGCGATCGCATCCAACTCGTCAATGAAGATCACCGAGGGCGCGTGGTGCACCGCCTCGCCGAAAATGCGGCGCAGGTTGGCTTCGCTTTCGCCATAAGTGCTGCCGACGATCTCGGGGCCGTTGATGTGAAAAAACTGCGCGTTGACTTCGTTGGCGGTGGCGCGCGCCAGCAGCGTCTTGCCGGTGCCGGGAGGCCCGTAGAGAATCACGCCGCGCACCGGCGGTATGCCCACCTGCCGGTAGATGCCGGGAAACTGCAGCGGCAGTTGCACCGTTTCCTTCACCATGGTGATTTCGCGCTCGAGGCCGCCCAGTTCGGCGAAGCTCACCTCCAGCGCCACATGCCCTTTGAAACCGTCCGGCGCGGTATCGAGCACCACATCGGTATTCTCATCCACCACGCCGGCGGAGGGTTGGACTTCCACCACCTGAAACAAAGTGCCCGCGACCGAGTGATGGAAATGCAGGAAGAGAAGCGCGCCCTTGGTGACCGGGCAATGCTGCTCAACCATCTCCTCCTTCAGGTGCTCCTCAATGTGATGCGCCGAGGTGGCGCCAAGGTCCACTGCCGGTTGCAGCCTGACTTTTTTGACCGGGGGCGCCTGCGGCTCGGGCTCCAGTTCCACGCTGGAGTACAGGCGCACACCCAGGGCCTGGCGCTGGAAGCGGTCCAGGCGCACTTCGCCACTGCCGGTGTCGTCGGCGACAGGCTCATCGACGCGAACCAGAATTTCGCGCTGAAAAGTCATCACGCGCAGGAGGTCGCCCGGCTTGACCCCGTGCTTCTGCATCAGCGCCGGATCGATGGAAGCGAATGAGGCGCTGCTGGCGGCGTATTCGCGCAGCGAAGGGGCCACGCGCAGTTCAATGCTCATGTCATGAGTCCTTGCATCAGGCCGGATGCGCAGCGCGGTACTCGGGGCAGGGCTGCAGTTCCTCAAAACCCGATTGCCGGTCCACGCCGGTGGTGTGCACCAGGTTGCGCTCCATGCAAACCAGGCGCACCGGCGCTGATCCGGTATTCACATGACGGAACACCACGCCCTCGGGAAAGGTGGGCAGGGTCATCACATCGCCCGCCTTCCAGACGTGGCGCACGCCGTCCAGTTCGGTGTAACCCTCGCCGTCGGTGATGTAGAACACGACATCGCCGCCATGTCGCTGCACACCGCTGCGGCTGCCGGGCGGAATTTCCTGGCGGTAGAAGATCTGGGTCTGCACTGCGGTATAGGCAATGCAGGGGTGGAGGTACCACTGCATCCTGCCGTGGGCATTGAGTTCCCAGGGAAGCTCGTCGCCGCGTATCAGGAAGGTGGTCTGTTTCAGGCGTTCGCGCTGGATGTCGCGCAGTTCCATCAAGCGGTCAAAGAGATTCACATTGGCGAGTTCATCGGGCGAGGTCACCAGCGGCACCTGCTCGCCGCTGACGGTGGCCTTCCATTCCTTGCGCACCTGCGCGGCCTGTTGACCCTGTCCGCCCGCGCCACGCAGCTCGGGCATTACGGACACCTGGTCGATGGCATTGGCAATGGTGCGTGCCACCAGCATGTCGCGAAAGGCAACCCAGCGGCAGCCCTTGGCGATATCCCGGTTCCAGTGCTGGTGGCTGGAACCGCCCGGCTTGATCGGCAGGAGCAGCAGGTCACCCGCCTGCCATTCGAGAATCTCGTCATCCGTCTCGGTACGGCCGTGGCCTTCGAGCACGTAGATAATGATGCCGCCCTGATGGCGATGGCGCCCGGACTGGTTCTTCACCAGGTGCTCGAACACCGCCCAGCTGCTCACCGCGGTGTCCTCGATGAAGGGGATCAGGTAATACTTGAGAAAGCCCTGGCGTGATGCCTGATACTCCAACTCGTCGCCGCGGATGAGAACCTTGCCATTTTTCTCGCGGTCGCTCCATTGCTTGTAGTAGCGCATCACCTTTTCATAGGTGGTGTTCTGCAGTGCGTCGAGGTCTTTTACGCGTTCGCGTTCCATGCTGGGCTTTCAGGTGATAACTGACTGTCGCATACCGCGATCAAGGGCGACAACTGCAGTGAATGTCAGGCTGATATTTCTGTCGAACCCCGGCGTGCGACCGTAGTTGTTTCTTGCGGGTAATTCACGAAGGTCCAAAGTATAGGATGATTACTGCTTGATCCGCGCCGTTCGGGTTGCAAACCGTTCGGCGCTTGCATTTTAAGCAAAGGAATTCCATGTCCCGGCTGGCGAGCATCTACTCCGATTTCAAGATTCCACCGCTGATCAAACGCAATACCATACTGTTCGCGTTGTCCCAATCGTTCAGCGGCGCCGGCATGCAATTCGCCTACGGGCTGGGTCCCCTGATGGTTCTTTCCCTGACCGGTTCGGCTTCCCTGGCAGGGCTGTCGGTGGGGCTGATCGGGCTTTCTCGCTTTCTCGCCTCCTATCCGGTGGGCAAGATCACCGATGCATACGGGCGCAAGCCCGGCATTATTTTCGGCCTGAGCCTGGCGCTGATTGGCGGTCTCATCTGCGGCGCATCGATGAGCTTTTCCAGCATCTGGGTATTCATCCTGGGAATGACGATTTTCGGCATGGGCATGAGCGGCGTGCAGCAGTTGCGCGTGGCGGCGACCGACATGTATCCGCATTTTCACCGCGGCCAGGCGCTGGGCTATCTTGCACTGGGCGCACTGGTCGGACTGATTTACAGCCCGCTCATCATCACCGGATCCGAGAAATTTGCACTGGCCAATGGTTACGAACCCCTGGCGCTGCCATGGTTCCTGCTGCCCGTCATGATCATTGCAAGCATGGCCATGGTGTATTTCGTGCACCCCGATCCCAAGGAGATCGGCATGAATCTCGGCCGCTATTATCCGGGCTACACGCCGCCGCCACGGGCAAAACCGGCCGGAGGGGACGAGAAATTCAGCGCCAGGGGCTTGATGCGCCATGTTCCCACGCGCATGGCGATCATTTCCAATGCGGCGGCCCAGGGCAATATGTCGATCGTCATGGTATTGACCTCGCTGGTCCTCGCGCATCATGGATCCTCCCTCGGGGCGATCGCCTTCTCGCACATGTTTCATGCCGCGGGCATGTTCGCCTTCACCATCCCCCTTGGCAAGCTCGCTGACCGGCTGGGTCGCGAGATGGTCATGTATCCCGGCGTCTTGGTGTCGCTGGTGGGGGCAATACTGGTAGCCTTCACCGACGGCTCCTACGTGTTCGTGACACTGGGAACCTTTCTGGTCGGCCTGGGCTGGGCGGCCGCCAACGTGGCAGCGACCGCGATGATTGCCGATCATGTCGAGACCGACCAGCGCGGCCGCGCCATCGGCGTCAATGAAAGCTGTGCCGGGGCGATCAATGTGCTGATGGCGCTGGTGACCGGGCCCATATTGCAGTGGTCCGGACTGCCCATGACGGGCCTGGTGGCGGTGCTGGTGGCGCTGCCGCCCCTGGTGATGTGGGTGGAGCTTCAGGTGCGCGCGCGCAAGGCCCTGTAGGGTGCTGGAGCAGGTTCAAGAGTGCCGCTGTCGCGCCGATATCCGGGTCATGTGCGGCACTTGAAGCGGCTTGATTTGGGACAGGATCCCGTGCGCGGCCAACATCAAAGGGTTGCCGTCGCGCAACGCTCTTCGCCCTGGGCCGGGTTTGCCGCCGGTCGGGACGATAATGGCGCTTGTTGGTATGCTGTTCAGACGCTGAATCGGTTGCTATCCTGATCTCAAAGCCCATGGTTGAATTCCCAGTTGCCTTTTCCAACCTGCTGCGCGCGCGCGGTGAGTTTCTGGTGCGCATGGCCAATGCTGCGGAAACGCGTGAAATCCTGATGGAGGGCGCGCGCATGCGCCAGCAACAGGCAGATGCCGGCCGCGTCGTGGATCTTTGAAGGGCCTGCATTGAGTATTTTCCGGTCTGCCTGCCGCGCCATTCTTGTCATTACAGTCCTCTGGGTGAATACCAGCGTCCTCAGGGCGCAAACGCCTGCTGCTCCAACTAATAGTCCGGTGCCGGCGGGCGCGGTGTCTGACAGCGCGCGCGGGGTGCTGGAGCGGGCGAGTCCTGCCATCGTGCAGATCAAGGGATTCTTCGGCAGCAATACTGCGCAGGCATTTCACGGTACTGGCTTTGCCGTCGCCAAGGGTGGGTTGCTGCTCACCAATTACCACGTGGTCGCCGAGCAGGTGCTCTA
>JBCKLP010000004.1:0-41208 GCA_038903735.1 Burkholderiales bacterium
CCGCCACGAATCGCCTGACGTGTTGATTCAAAAACCTTCTGGCTTATTTTTATACTGTCAGGCGCTCACAACCAGTGACGGTAAAATTGCTCGAACCCGCATCGCGCCGAATTTTTAACGTCAAATTTAGCGTCAAATCCGTGTGCATGCCTAAGGGTGGTTCTCGCAGCGAAAGGCACAAAATATCCTTATAGTTCAATGGCTTGAAGCGGGATTAGCGTCCCGTTGATTATGTTTATACGATAGTTAACAGTAAATAATATGTCTTTGATATATAAGTATTTATATAACACACTTTATGACAATCACTCCCACTCTATCGTCGCCGGCGGCTTGCTGGAAATATCGTAGACCACCCGATTGATACCCCGCACTTCGTTGATGATGCGATTGGCTACCCGGCCTAGCAGCGCATGCGGCAATTCAGCCCATTGTGCGCTCATGAAATCGCTGGTCTGGACGGCCCTCAAGGCCACCACGTATTCGTAGGTGCGGCCGTCACCCATCACTCCCACCGACTTCACCGGCAGGAACACGGCAAATGCCTGGGAGGTGGCGTCATACCAGTTGCTTGTACCCTCACCTGCTGTTGATGCGCCCACCGGGGTGTTGCGCAGTTCCTCCATGAATATGGCATCCGCGCGGCGCAGCAGGTCGGCGTATTCGCGTTTGACTTCCCCCAGTATGCGAACCCCCAGTCCCGGCCCCGGGAAGGGATGTCGAAACACCATTTCGTGCGGCAGGCCCAGCGCTATTCCCAGCTCGCGCACTTCATCCTTGAACAGTTCACGCAGCGGCTCCAGCAGCTTCAAGTGCAGCGTTTCGGGAAGGCCGCCCACGTTGTGGTGCGACTTGATGCTGGCGGCTTTCTTGGTTTTAGCACCGGCAGATTCAATGACATCCGGGTAGATGGTGCCCTGTGCCAGCCATTTGGCGCGTGGCAGCTTGGCCGCCTCGGCCTGGAATATCTCGACGAACTCGGCGCCGATGATCTTGCGCTTTTTCTCCGGATCAGCGACGCCCTCAAGCTTTAGCAGGAATACCGCGCCGGCATCCACATGGATGACCTTGACGCCCATGTGCCGGGCAAAGGTTTCCATGACCTGGGCAGCTTCATTGAGTCGCAAAAGGCCGTGATCAACAAAGACGCAGGTAAGCTGCGCGCCTATCGCCTTGTGAAGGAGCGCCGCGGCCACCGAAGAATCGACGCCGCCGGACAGGCCAAGAATCACTTCCTCGCTGCCGACTTCGGCGCGAATTTTCGCCACCGCTTCGCTGACGTAATCAGGCATGTTCCAGTCGCCCGGGCAACCGCAGACATCACGCACAAAGCGCTGCAGGATGGCTCTGCCCTGCAGGGTGTGTGTGACTTCGAGGTGAAACTGCACCCCGTAGAAATGCCGGGTCTCGTCAGCCATGGCAGCGATCGGACAGGCTTCGGTGGATGCCATCAGCTTGAAGCCCGCGGGCAATTCGCAGACCTTGTCGCCGTGGCTCATCCATACCTTGAGCATGCCGTGGCCCTCAGGCGTTCCATAGTCCTGGATATCCTTCAGCAGGGCGGTGTGGCCGTGTGCGCGCACCTCGGCGTAGCCGAATTCACGCACCGTGCCGGCTTCCACTCTGCCGCCCAGTTGATGCGCCATGGTCTGCATGCCGTAGCAGATTCCCAGCACCGGCACCCCGACCTGGAATACCGCCTCGGGTGCCTTGGCCGCACCCTCATCGTAGGCCGAGAGATGGCTGCCTGAAAGGATAATACCGCTGGCACCAAAATCGCGCACAAACTGCTCACTGACATCCCAGGGATGGATTTCGCAATACACGCGCGCCTCGCGCACCCGTCGCGCGATCAATTGCGTGAGTTGCGATCCAAAATCCAGAATGAGAATCCGGTGATGCCGCCCGGCTGCGGCGATATCCTGCAGGACAGGCGCGGGAGCCGCCACGCTATTCCACCCTGTAATTGGGGGCTTCCTTGGTAATCTGCACGTCGTGGACGTGAGATTCGCGCAGTCCTGCGGAAGTGATTTCGACAAACTGCGGGCGGGTGCGCATGGCCTCAATGCTGTCGCAGCCACAGTAACCCATGCTCGCGCGCAATCCACCCGTCAATTGGTAAATGATCGCAATTACCGGCCCCTTGTAGGGCACCCTGCCCTCGATGCCCTCCGGAACCAGTTTCTCGATGTTGTTGTCAGCATCCTGAAAATAGCGGTCTGCCGCGCCCTGCTGCATTGCGCTCAGCGAGCCCATGCCACGGTAGGACTTGTAGGAGCGCCCCTGGTAGAGGATGGTTTCGCCCGGGGCTTCCTCGGTGCCTGCAAACAGGCCGCCCAGCATGACGGTATGCGCACCGGAAGCGATCGCCTTGGCGATATCGCCCGAATACCGCACGCCGCCGTCGGCAATCATGGGCACATCCAGCGACTGCAGCGCGGCCACCACATTCTGGATGGCGGTAATCTGCGGAATACCGACGCCAGCCACAACCCGTGTGGTGCAGATCGATCCCGGGCCTATGCCAACCTTGACAGCGTCAGCACCGTTATCCACCAGTGCCCTGGCACCGTCGCCGGTGGCGATATTGCCGCCGATAACCTCGATCTGCGGGAACGTGCGCTTGACCCAGCGCACCCGGTCCAGAACAGCCTGTGCATGGCCATGCGCGGTATCCACCACCAAGGCATCGACGCCCGCCTCCACCAGAGCGGCAACGCGCTCTTCGGTACCTTCGCCCACGCCCACCGCTGCGGCGACCCGCAGCTTGCCGTGCTCGTCTTTGCTGGCGCCGGGATGTTCAGTCGATTTGAGAATATCGGTTACGGTGATCAGGCCGCGCAGTTCGAAATCGTCATTGACGACCAGCACACGCTCGATGCGGTGCTTGTGCAATAGTTTCTTGGCCTCCTCCGGGCTGGCTGTCTCGGGAACGCAAATCAGGCGCTCCCGCGGGGTCATGATGGCACTGACCGAAAGGCCGAGATTGGTCTCGAAGCGATAGTCGCGATTGGTGACCACACCCACGACCTTGCCCTTGTCGACCACCGGAAATCCGGACACCTTGTGCTGCCGGGTCAACTCAAGCAACTGGCCCACGGTGATATCAGGACGCACTGTCATGGGATCGCGCAGCACCCCCGACTCGAACCGCTTGACCTTCATGACTTCGGCTGCCTGCTGCTTCACAGACAGGTTTTTGTGAATGACGCCAATGCCGCCCTCTTCAGCCAGGGCTATGGCAAGGCGCGCTTCGGTCACCGTGTCCATGGCAGCGGACACCAACGGCGCATTGAGATTTATTTTTCGGGTGAACCGCGTCCTCAAGCTGACATCACGGGGAAGGACGGTGGAATAGGCAGGGACCAAAAGGACGTCGTCAAACGTCAATGCCTTATGAATCACACGCATGGTGGCTTCGCAAAAGTCGCATTATACGCTGCACTTTCGGGCTGCCATTTCTGCTCAATCGGCAATTTTTGAAGGCTGATTTCCGGTTCGCGATTTCGCTGATGTATTGCATCCCGCAGACACATAAGCACAAGACACATAAGCACAAGACACATAAGCACAAGACACATAAGCAACAGACACATAAGCACAATTGACGCTTCCTTGGAAAATCGCTATGGTGAACCCAATCTTTCGCCAGGCGTGCCCCCATGAATACTTGGATTGTTTTTATTGGATTTTTTGCCTTTGCCGGCAGTGTCCATGCGCAGATTACTAAATGCGTGGACGCTACGGGCAGAACCGTCTATTCGCAGGGTCCGTGCCCCAAGGGCGCGAAGTCGTCCACGGTTGCCACGGCGGCGCCTACGGCACCACCGGCAGCAGCATCAGGCAAGTCCGGGGAACCCGGCAAGGCCAGTGGTCCCAAATCTACCGCTGAACTTGAGCAAGATTTCCGAAAACGCCAGCAAGAGCAGGCGGACTCTCGCAAAAAGGAAGATGAGCGCCTGGCGCAGGCCAAGGTTGAACAGGAAAACTGTACTGCGGCACGGCAACAACTTGCCGGAATCGAAATCGGTGGCCGACAATCCAGTATCAATGAAAAGGGTGAGCGATTCTTTTTGGATGACGCGCAGATTGAACAACGACGGCAAAGGGCGCAGCAAGCTGTCCAAAGTTTCTGCAAATAGCCCGCACGAGAAATAGCAACTAGTGTAGTGTCCCCTAAATAACTTTACAGACTTTCCGGCGATTGCTCTGATCTCGCTCATGCTGAACACACCGGGATCTACCCTGCCCAGAGGGAAAAAGAAGGTGGCTTCTCTGTAAAGTTTATTAAGGGACACTACACTAGCGCCTTGATTTACGCGCCAAGTCCGCACGTTTGCGACGTGAGTCCTTGGGATCGGCGATGAGTGGCCGGTAGATTTCCACCCGGTCTCCATCGCTCAGCAAGGCTTCGTGGCCCAATCGCTGGCCAAAGATGCCGACCCGGTTCTTCGCGAGATCGATCTCCGGATAATCACGGCAGATTACGCTGCCAGAAATGGCTGTTGCGATGGTCGCTCCGGAGTCCAGGTCCAGACAGCGGGACACCTGAAACCCGTGCCCCGCATACACCACTTCAATACGGATGCGGGTCATTTCCCGGCGCCCAAGGCATCGGCACGGCGCACGAAGGCGTCGACAAAGGTGTTGGCGATGTGCTGAAACACCGGTCCCACCACGCGTTCCAGCAGCGCGTTGGACAGCTGATACTCCAGATGCAGGATCACCTTCGAGGCCTCTGGGGAAAGGGCATCAAAGCGCCATGTCCCCTTCAAATGCCGAAACGGCCCGGAGATCAGGATGATGTCGATTCTGCGGCCCGGATCATGCAGATTCCGGGTTGAAAATCGCTGCCTGATCCCATGATAGGACACATGCAGGGTGGCCTCAGCGAGATCAGGGGAGCGAAAATCCACTTCGGCGGCGCTGCACCAGGGCAGGAAGCGCGGATACGAGCTGATATCCGCCACCAGATCGAACATGATCTGCGCAGGGTAATTCACCAATGCCGAGCGTTCCACGGTAACCATGTTGTTACAATCGATTCATGAAGAACTTGGTACACGCATGAGCATCATTGAGAACCGCAAGGCATTTCACGACTACTTTGTCGAGGAACGGTTTGAAGCCGGGCTGGTGCTCGCAGGTTGGGAGGTCAAGGCAATCCGGGCCGGCCGGGCACAGTTGAAGGAAGCCTATGTGATCATTCGCGGCAGCGAAATTTATCTTATTGGCGCGCATATCTCCGCGCTTCCGGAGGCCTCGACACACGTCCAGCCCGATCCGGTGCGGACCCGGAAATTGCTGCTTCACGCGGAGGAAATCGGCAAACTGGTCAGCAAGGTTGAACGAGCTGGATATTCCCTCATCCCGATCAATCTTCATTATTCCAAGGGACGCATAAAACTTGACATCGGCCTTGCGCGCGGAAAAAAACAGCACGACAAGCGCGAAGCCGAAAAAGAGCGCGACTGGAAACGAGAACAGCAGCAATTATTGCGCACGCGCAATCGTTAATGCCGGAGGGATACCCGCCGCCGGCGCGGCTTCGTGCTCCGCGGCAAGCCGGGCAAGATACAACCAGGTATCGATAACCGTATCAGGATTGAGAGACAGGCTCTCGATCCCCTGCTCCACCAGCCACTCGGCAAATGCCGGGTTGTCCGATGGCCCCTGACCGCAAATACCCACATATTTTCCCGCAGCCCGGCACGCGCTGATCGCCATGCTCAGAGCCGCCTTTACCGCCGGGTCGGATTCATCGAAGGAGCCGGCAACCAGCGCCGAGTCGCGATCCACGCCCAGCGTCAACTGGGTCAGATCATTGGAGCCGATGGAAAATCCATCAAAAAACTCCAGGAATTGCGATGCAAGCAGGGCATTGCTGGGAACCTCGCACATCATAATCAATCGCAATCCCGCACCGCTTTCACCCTTGGCGCGCGCGCCGCGCTTCAAACCATTGGCTGCCAGCAGATCAACCACCTGTGCGGCTTCCGTCAGGGTACGGACAAACGGGACCATGATTTCGACGTTGTACAGCCCCATCTCTTCGCGTACCTTGCGAAGCGCGACACATTCCATTTCAAAACACTCGCGGAAAGCAGGCGCGAGATACCGCACCACCCCGCGAAATCCCAGCATCGGATTTTCCTCGTCAGGCTCGTACAGATTGCCGCCCAGCAGCTTGCGGTATTCATTCGACTTGAAATCGGATAAACGGACAATCACCGGTTTCGGCCAGAACGCAGCAGCGATGGTGGCCACACCCTCGGTCAGTTTGTCGATGAAAAACGCCCGCGGGTTGGCGTAACCCGATGCCGCCCGCTCCACTTCCCGCTTGATATCCGCAGGCAATGCTGGGTAGTCAAGGACAGCCTTGGGATGAACCGCAATCATGTTGTTGATGACGAATTCCAGGCGTGCAAGACCGACGCCAGCATTGGGCAGCGCCTGAAATTCAAACGCCAGTTGTGGATTGCCGATATTCATGGCAATTTTCACAGGGCATTTTGGCATCTCCCCGAAGCTGCGCTCGCTGACTTCGATCTTCAGAATGCCCTGATACACATGGCCGGTGTCGCCTTCCGCGCAGGACACCGTCACCTGATCGCCGTCTTTCAGCGAGGACGTGGCATTGCCGCAGCCCACCACGGCGGGGATGCCGAGTTCGCGGGCAATGATTGCCGCATGGCAGGTCCTGCCACCGCGATTGGTAACAATGGCCGCCGCCCTTTTCATCACCGGCTCCCAATTTGGATCGGTCATGTCGGTAACCAGCACATCGCCCACCTGAATGCGTGCCATTTCGGAGGCATCCTTGAGGATCCGAACCACGCCGGCACCGATTTTTTGACCAATGGCACGCCCTGACACCAGGACACTCGAGGTCTCCTTGAGGCGGAAACTTTCCTGCACCTCCGCCTTGCGGGACTTTACGGTTTCGGGGCGCGCCTGAAGTAGGTAGAGCTTGCCGTCGACGCCGTCCTTGGCCCATTCAATATCCATGGGTCTCTGATAATGTTCCTCCACCTTCAAAGCCATACCTGCGAGTTCCACAATTTCTGCGTCCGAAAGGCAGAATCGATTCCGATCCGCCAAGGCCACTTCAACCGTCCTGACCGAGCGTCTCGCCGAATTCTCGTCGGCAAATATCATTTTTTCCAACTTTGACCCGAGGCTGCGGCGAAGAATCGGCAGCTTCCCTGAGCGCAGGCCCGGCTTGTGAACATAGAACTCATCGGGGTTGACCCCGCCCTGCACCACCATTTCCCCCAGCCCCCAGGACGCAGTGATGAATACTACGTCCTGGAATCCGGATTCGGTATCCAGGGTAAACATCACACCCGAGGCACCTGTACCACTTCTTACCATCCGCTGCACACCCGCAGACAGGGCCACCGAATGGTGCTCATATCCCTTGTGGACGCGGTAGGAAATCGCGCGATCGTTATACAGCGATGCAAACACGTGTTTGACCGCCTCAAGTACATTTTCCAGCCCGTGAATGTTGAGAAAACTTTCCTGCTGGCCTGCGAATGAAGCATCGGGCAGGTCCTCGGCCGTGGCGCTGGAGCGCACCGCTACAGAAGCGTCGCCGCCCCGCATAAGTTCCTCATAGGCGGCGCGGATATCGGCATTCAGTTTTTCAGGAAAGAGGGCGGCCTTGATCCAGTTTCGAATGTCAGCGCCACATGATGCCAATGCCGTTACATCGTCCACGTTCAACGCCCGCATGCGCTCTTCAATGCGTTGTTTCAGGCCGTCCTGATCGAGAAAATCCTGAAAGGCCAGATCCGTAGTCGCGAATCCGCCCGGCACTCTTATGCCTGCCCGCGAAAGCTGGCCGATCATCTCGCCAAGCGAAGCATTTTTGCCACCGACCGATTCGATATCGCTCATGCGTATCTGGTCAAAATTAACGACATAAGCGGTTGACGTCATAGTGCGATCCTGAACAAGTGCGATCCTGAACAAGTTGCCGGAAAGAGGGAAAGACTATATTTTACCCGTTACGCACCGCGCCGGCGGCCGACAACAACATCAGGAAAACAAATGTCGCAACAAAAGCGCACCGTGTTCGTCATTTCCGACGGCACTGGAATTACCGCGGAAATGCTGGGACACAGCCTGCTTACACAGTTCGAGAACATCGGATTCGAGCAGATAACACTTCCCTTTGTGGACAATCTGGAGAAAGCCAATGAATGCGTTTCCCGAATCAGGCTATCGGCGGCAAAGGATGGTTTCCGCCCGATAATTTTTTCCACTTTGGTGAATACCGAGGTGCGCCAGGTGTTGCGCACGGCCGAGGCCTATATGATCGATTTTTTCGAGATGTTCCTCGACCCCTTGGAGGCCGAACTCGGGGTTCGCTCGACACACACTGTCGGTCGCTCGCACAGCGCCTTTGATAAAAAGGGATACTCCAACCGGATAGAAGCCATCAATTTTGCCATGGAGCATGATGACGGTGTGTCCGCCAGGGAATTCGACAAGGCGGATGTCATTCTGGTGGGGGTGTCACGCAGCGGAAAAACGCCGACATCACTTTATCTCGCGCTCCAGTTCGGCATCAAAGCTGCAAATTATCCGCTGATCCCCGAGGATTTCGAGCGCAATGCGCTTCCTCAGCCCCTGCTGCCCTACCGTCACAAGCTGTATGGCCTTTCCATCGTCGCCGAGCGTTTGCGCGAGATACGCAATGAGCGCCGCCCGGACAGCAAATACGCGGACCTGGAGAATTGCAGGCGCGAGGTCAAACAGGCCGAAGTCCTGATGCGGCGGGAGGGCATTCGATGGGTCAACTCGACGACCAAGTCAATCGAGGAAATCGCCACGACCATTGCCCAGGAATTCAAACTGGAACGAAACGTTTATTAGCGTCGGCAGCCGGTTCCGGCCGGTAATTTTGATTATCTGCCTTGCCTCTGCCGCACTTGTTCAAACAGGCAGATGGCCGCAGAGGCGGCAATGTTCAAGGATTCCGTCTGACCCGCCATGGGAATCGCAAGCTGCAACGAGGCCGCCCGCTGCGCTTCCTCGGACAGCCCTGCGCCTTCGTTGCCGAAAAGCCATATCGCGGGTCCACGTAAATCAGCGCTGAAAATGCACCCTGAAGCCTGTGCCCGGGTCGCAATAATCTGCCCTGCGGCCTTGGCTATAACGTCACGGAGTTCCACGTTTTCATGAATTGACAGAAAGAAATGCGCGCCCATCGCGGCTCGAATGACCTTGGGAGACCAGGCAAAAACTGAGGCCTTTGAAAGATATACCTCCCGTACGCCGGCGGCCAGCGCGCTTCGCAATATGGAACCAAGATTCCCGGGATCCTGAATACCCTCCATGAATACTGCATCCAGGATCCGTTCGGAAATCACTGGTACCGGGGGCGTGCGAATCACGGCCAGCACACCAGACGGAGTGCTTACCTGGGATATTTGCGCAAACAGCTTGTCGTCCAGAATTGCCCGTTCCCTTGCGGGTGCCAATTCAATCAGTGCGGCGATATCGGCCCGCCTGAAGCCGGATTCACTGGCTGCGATCAGCTCCAGGTCGCCCAAATGCGCGGCCACATAGGCTTCAATCAGATGATAGCCGTCAAGCAGGGTGGTGCCGCTCAGCCGACGCTCACGCGACGATCCGGATAGCCGCACCAGGTGCTTTAGCAGTGGGTTGTCCCTTGAGCGTATGGTTTTCATGGAATGGTAGTGCCGGATTCTTCCAATGCCCTGCGCACCGGGGCGTAACTGCGCCGATGAATCTCGCAGACCCCGTGCTCTCGAATGGCACGCAGATGTTCCTGCGTAGGATAGCCTTTATGTCTGTCCAACCCATACTGCGGAAAACAGATATGCAAGCGCAGCATCTCCCTGTCTCTCGCGGTTTTGGCCAGTATGGACGCGGCGGAAATCTGTGGCACCTGTGCATCGCCCCTGACCACAGCGCGGACCGGCCATTGCAGAGCGGGAATATGCAATCCGTCGACCAATACCAGGGAAGGCTCGACTGAAAGCGCAAGGACCGCGCGCCGCATTGCCAGCAGTGTGGCCTGGAGAATGTTGAGCCTGTCGATCTCCTCCACACTTGCCCGTGCAATTGCCCAGACCAGCGACTCATTCATGATTGATTCGGCCAACGCATCCCGCCTGCGCGGAGACAAAACCTTGGAGTCGGCTACGCCGGGAATCAGCAGATTACCCTTGAAAATAACTGCCGCCGCATACACAGGTCCCGCCAAAGGACCGCGGCCGGCTTCGTCCACTCCGCAAATCCGCTCTAGCGCAGCCATTGCATCAGCACCTTCGCCGCATTTTCCGAGGCATTACGGCGCAATAGATCGTGCATGCCCGCCAGCTGCCGGGGAAGAAACTGTAGCACCGCTGAATCCTGACTGACATTAAGCAGAGCCTGCGAAAGATTCTCTGGTGTTGCCTCCTCCTGAAGCAGTTCGGGAACCAGAAATCTGTTGGCAATTATATTCGGCAAGCCCACCCAGGGCTGGTAGCGCATGCGCTTCATCAAACTCCAGGTCCAGGGCGACATGCGATAGGCAATCACCATGGGTTTGCGATAGAGAGCCGTCTCCAGTGTCGCCGTGCCGCTGGCCACCAACACGGCGTCTGATGCAGCAATCGCCTCACGGGCATGTCCGAAAAGCAGCGTCAGGCGCAAGTCCATGGCATTCGCCCGGTATATTTCCGCTGCAAACAAACTGCGGGTTTCGCGACTCACCAGGGGAACGAGAAACCTCGCCTCCGGAATACGCTTCGCAATGAGTTGCGCCGTCCTGAGAAACAACCCCGCGTGGTACTGGAGTTCCGACTGGCGGCTGCCAGGCAGCAAGGCAAATACTTTGCTTCCTGCGGGAACTCGCAATTGCTCCCTGCCCCATTGAGTCCAGTCGCCGGGCTCGATGGCGTCGGCAAGCGGATGTCCTACATAGGTTGCAGGGATACCAGCATCCCTGTACAAACGCTCTTCGAAAGGAAAAAGGGCCAAAACATGATCGACTGCGCGCGCAATGTTTCGAATTCTCCCGCCGCGCCAGGCCCAAAGCGAGGGACTGACGTAATGTATAGAAGGAATGCCGCGACGCTTGAGTGCGTACTCGAGAGAAAGATTGAAATCGGGCGCATCCACACCCACAAAAAGCGCAGGCTTTGCCGCAATCAGGCGGTTTTTAAGCTGGCTTCGCATGGCCACCAACCCCGGGTAGTGGCGCAAAACCTCTGCATATCCACGCACGGACAATCGTTCCATTGCATACCAGGAATCAAGGCCGGCCCGCTGCATTCTGGGACCGCCGATACCTGCGAATTGCAGCGATGGCAGTCTTTCGCGCAATGCGTCAATTAACTGGGCGCCAAGATAATCGCCAGATGCTTCGCCGGCGACAATTCCTATCAGCATTGTCCGGCTCAGCGAATGATGCTTCGTCGGGATCGCCCCAGGAACTCGGAAATCAGAGCGATTTCCGGCGCCTCCCGCGCCTGCTCAACGAGCGCAATTTTTGCCTGCTCCAATGTCAGGCCGGATTTGTAAAGTGTCTTGTAGGCGATTCGCAATGCTGCAATTCCTGATGGTGATATGCCCCGGCGCTTGAGCCCCTCGACATTGATGCCGAATGGTTTCGCCGTGTTCCCGGCCGCGGTGACGTAAGGCGGCAGATCCTGAAGGAGAATGGTTCCCATCGCAGTTATGGAATAGGCGCCTATGGATACAAACTGATGTACCACGGTAAACCCGCCAAGAATGGCGAAATCATCCACGGTGACGTGGCCTGCAATTTGCGCATTGTTGGCGAATATCGTGTTGTTGCCAACCTGACAATCGTGTGCCAAATGCACGTAGGCCATGATCCAGTTGTCATTTCCCAGACGGGTGGCGCCAGAATCCTGAACCGTCCCGCGGTTGAAAGTACAAAATTCACGAATTGTATTGCGATCACCAATGACAAGGCGCGTCGGTTCACCCGAATATTTCTTGTCCTGTGGGGCACCGCCCAGCGAGTTGAAGGAATGGATCTTGTTATCCTCGCCAAGCTGTGTGTTTCCATCGATGACAACATGGGAGCCTATCTCCGTTCCGCGGCCAATTACGACATGTTCGCCAATGACGCAATAGGGCCCGATCGTCACCGAAGGATCTATTTTCGCTCCTGGATGGACACCTGCACTGGCGTGGATCACAGTTTTCGAACCGTACAAATCAATTTTGCCTTGGCGGCGAGTGCATCGCCCACACGCACCTGTGCCGCGAACTTCCAGACCCCCCTTACAAATCGCTCTATGGACACGTCAATCAGAAGTTGATCGCCGGGAATCACCGGACGCTTGAAACGTGCCTCGTCGATTCCGGCAAAGTAATACACGGATTGGTCATCCGGGCGGCTGCCCAGCGTCTTAAACGACAAAATTGCAGCCGCCTGTGCCATCGCTTCAATGACAAGAACTCCGGGCATCACAGGATGATGTGGGAAGTGTCCCGTAAAATATGGTTCGTTAATGCTGACGTTTTTTATTGCGAGGATGCGCTTACCCGGCTCGCATTCGAGAACACGATCCACAAGCAGAATCGGGTAGCGGTGGGGAAGAAACTGCAGAATTTCCTGTATATCCAAAATGCCTACTCCTGCGGGATCACACTGAAAAAATGAAATTTATGTTCGACCAGGCCGGCATTTTCTCTGCAGCGACCTGCTATGTGGTTACTTCACACGCTTTTTTCCTGTTCCGGCTTCGCGCAATTTCAGCGCGGGATCTATCCACCATTTGGTGATACGCAAGGAACGCCACTGTTGTCCCAGGCAGGACAGCGATCTCGCAGCGAAAGAATCAGCGGGTCTTCCTCGATTTTCCGCCAATCGTTGACTCCAGGTAACGCAGGCGCCGTTCCAGTCCGTCGAGATTGCGCAAATTCGCCGCATTGCGCGCCCAGACACTGCGCTCCTGCAACGGATAAAGTCCAGCATAATCCCCGGCCCGGCGAATCGATTTCATGACTACGCTCGCAGCGGCAATATTTACATCATCCACAATTTCCAGATGACCAAGAATCACGCTTCCCCCGCCTATGGTGCAACGGCGGCCAATACGTGTGCTACCTGCAATGCCAACGCAACCTGCGAACGCAGAATGTGCCCCAATGTGCACGTTATGTCCGATCTGAATCTGATTATCGAGTTTTACACCGTCCTCGATAACGGTGTCGTCAAGCGCCCCGCGATCGATAGTAGTATTCGCGCCAATCTCCACATCGTTGCCGATGATCACGCCACCGATTTGCGGAATTTTCCGCCAATGTTCGCCTTCGCGCGCCATGCCAAATCCATCCGATCCAATTACCGCGCCCGCATGAATAATGGCGCGTTCTCCGATCCTGGAATTTGCGTAAATCGTTACATTGCCATGCAATATGCAATCACTTCCAATGCTGACACATTCGCCTATGACGCATCCGGTTTCAATCCGGACGCGGTCTCCGATTACTGCATCCTTGCCAACGCTGCAGAATGGGGCAAGCTGCACCCCGTTCCCAAGGCGTGCCAGCGGGTGCACCACAGCATTGGGGTGTACACCTGCAACGTGGTGCTGCGCCGGATAAAATGCCTCCACTACCTTGGCGTACGCCAGGTAGGGATCCTCACTGATAATTCGTGGCCTGTTGCTCGCGTCGCGGTTTGCAGGAGCAAGCAGTAGGGCGCCTGCCTGGCTGCTCCTCAGTTGTGACTGATAGCTGACATTGGACAGAAAGCTCAAGTCTCGTGGTCCGGCGCTTTTGAGGCTTGCAATCCCGTGAATTTCCAGATTGCCATCGCCCAGAGTCTCGCCACCGACAAGCGCGGCTATCTCAGCGAGCCGGAAGGTCCTGGTTACCGGCATCCAGAATCCCGCCTTACTTCGCAGCGCTGTTGTCTTCCAGCGACTTTATGATCCTGTCGGTCAAGTCGATTCGCGGACTGGCCCAGACGACCTGATCATTCTGGAAAATCACGTCGAATTTTTCTGTTTCTGCGATCTGCCGTATAGCCCTGTTAGCGCGCTCCACCACTGCGGAAAGTTCTTCGTTGCGCCGGGTACTCAGATCTTCCCTGAATTCGCGCTGCTTGCGCTCGAAGTCCCGATTCAAATCGGTAAATTCACGTTGCCTGCGATTTCGATCAGTTTCCGACATGGTAACCGCATTTTTTTCCAGGCTTTCCTGAAGCTTCTTGAGTTGATCTGCAATCCGGACTAATTCCTGATCCCTCTTTGAGAACTCGGCTTCGATACGCTTTTGCGCGCGCTGTGCTGGCGCAGCATCCCGCAAGATGCGATCCAGACTGATAAAACCCATTTTCCCCTGAGCCAAAACAGGAGAGGCCAAGACTGTCATGGAAAGGAAAAAAAAACCGGAAATCCAGTGAATTACCCGCTTCAATTGATGCCTTTCATTACTGCGAAACCAGGATTTCAGCCGCCCTCGACCGGCCTGGACGCTTGTATTTGGCAGCATTATACGTTCCCGTCAGAACGTTTGCCCCATGGTGAACTGTGCCCGCTGCGTCTTGTCGCCAGTTTTGTGGTTGAGCGGCGCGGCCATACTGATGCGGATGGGACCCATGGGCGAGATCCAGGAAAGCGCCAGGCCAGTGGAATACCGCAATTCGGAGAGGGACATTTTGTCGTTGGCGCCGTATACCTGCCCCGCGTCTAGAAAAGTCGCCAAACGCAGGGATCGATCCAAACCTGCCCCAGGCATCGGAAACAGCAGTTCCGCGGTACCGGTAATGCGCTTGTTGCCGCCAATAGAGGAATCATCGACTGGATCACGCGGACCCAGGCTCGCCGTGCGAAAGCCACGAACCGAACTGATTCCACCGCCGTAGTAATTCTTGAAAAATGGCAGAGGTTTTTTGTTGAAGCCATCCGCTGTGGCTATTTCACCTCGAAGCATCATCGTCAGATCGCGCGTAAACGAGTAAAACCAGGATGTATCGTAGGTGTAACGGTAAAAATTCAGGTCGCCTGCCGGGGTGACCTCCAGATTAGCTCGCTGCACCAGTCCCCTGGTCGTCCAGAGAGCACTGTCCCGCGTATCACGCCCCCAGCCGATATTTCCGGTTACCAGCGTGTATTCCGATCCGAACTGTTGGGTAAAATTCACCAGGCGCGGGGGGCTGGTACTGCCCAGTTTCAGGGAGGTTCGATCTCCACTGAGTCCGAAGAATATGGAATCCTGCTCGCTCAGGGGATATCCGAAATTCACCCCGCCCCCCACGGTATCCGTGGAGTAATTCCCCAGATTCAAGGCCGCTGCGTTGACCCGCCGCTTATTTACCGAAACCCCCCGGGAAAGCCCGTCAAGGTTGTAATAAGGATTGGTATAGCTGAACGCCAGGTTCTGGTTTATTTTTCCGGTGTTAAAACTACCGCCCACGGTATTTCCGCTACCCAGAAAATTGGCCTGTGATACCGAACCCTGAAACACCAGGTTCTCGGCACTGGAGAAACCGACTCCAATAAGCATGGCACCGGTGGGCTTTTCCCTGACTTTCAATGTCACATCAACTTGATCGGTGGCACCCGACACTGGCGTGGTATCAATATCCACTTCGGAAAAATACTGGGTGCGATCGACACGCTGCTTGGAGACCGTCAATTTCGAACCATCGTAAAATGCCCCCTCGAGCTGACGCAGTTCCCTGCGGATGACTTCATCGCGGGTTCGCGTATTGCCGGAAATATTGATACGTCGGACGTACACTCGGCGTCCCGGATCCACCATGATGGTGAATGCAACAGTCCTTTTTATCCGGTCAACCTCCGGCACTGCGTTGGCATTGGCAAACGCGTAGCCTTCGTTACCAAGCCGCTCGGTGATTTTCTTGGTCGCCTCATTCAGTTTCTCCCGTGAAAACGCATCCCCCGGAGTGATGCCTATCATGGGCTGCAATTGCGAGGACGGAACGATGGTATCGCCGCCCAGTTTGATCTCGGAAACTATATATCTCTCACCCTCGACAATATTGACCGTGATGTAGATATCCTTGCGATCGGGCGTGATCGACACCTGACTCGATTCAACATTGAAATCCAGGTAACCACGATTCAGGTAAAAGGATCGCAGGCTCTCAATATCACCCTGCAGCTTCTGCCTGGAATACTGGTCATTCTTGGTGTACCAGGTCAGCCAACCGGGTGTTCGCAGCACAAACTGGTCGAGCAAAATATTTTCAGTAAAAACCTTGTTGCCCACAATATTGATCTGCTTGATCTTGGCGACTTCGCCTTCGTCAATTGCAAAATTAATGGCGACACGATTTCGCTCCAGCGGCGTAATGGTGGTGGCTACAGTGACGCCATACTTTCCTTTCGAAAGATACTGCCGCTTGATCTCCTGTTCCGCCTGATCGACCAATGCCCGGTCGAATACCCGGCCCTCCTGCAGATTGGTCTCCCGCATTCCCTTTCTGACATTATCCGGTTCAAACTCCCTCATGCCGGTAAATGATATGGAGGCGATAGCAGGACGCTCCTCAACCACGACGATCAGCACATTGTTCTCAACCTCAATGCGAACATCACGGAAGAAACCTGTCGCAAACAATGCGCGAATTGCCTGTGACGCCTTTTCGTCATTAAACGTTTCACCGACCTTGACGGGCAGATAGGTAAAAATCGTGCCCGCTTCTATTCGCTGGATACCCTCGACGCGAATATCCTTTACAAGGAATGGATCGAATGCGAATGCTCCTGAAGATAAAATCACCGCCAAAACAGAGCCTAAAAGATACCTGAGCATGTCTTTATCCGGAAAACAGGCGGTTGAAGTCGTTGTACAGGGCAAACACCATCAGCATCAGCAGCACAGCCAGGCCGATACGTTGACCGATGTCGATCGCGAAGTCGGAGACCGGACGACCGATGACTATTTCCGCGACATAATACATCAGGTGTCCGCCATCCAATAATGGTATCGGAAGCAGATTTAGAACCCCCAGACTGATGGACACAATTGCAAGAAAAACCAGATAGGAAAGCCATCCTGCCTGCGCCGATTGCCCGGCGTAATCGGCAATCGTCACCGGACCGCTGATATTTTTTAGGGAAACCTCGCCGACAATCATCCGTCCGATCATTCGTACACTGAAAACACTGGTATCCCAGGTCTTAGCCACCGCGAATCCCAGCGCGTCCAGCGGGCCGTGACGCACCGTAATGAATAAATTCTTCATATCTTCGGTATTCACCAACGGTTCGGCGCCGATCCGTCCGATGGTTCGTCCTCTATCTGTGACCGAATCGGGCGTCAGCGTCATCTGTGATTCGCCCGAATTGTTCGTGATCTTGATCTGCATCGACAAGCCCGGCTTGCCGCGGATTGCCCGCACAAATTCGTCCCATGCGGATATGGCCGCGCCATCTACCTCGATAATGCGGTCTCCAGCATGCAGCCCCGCACGCTCCCCACTCCCGCCCGGCACGAGGCGTCCGATAACGGCATCCGGCCGATTCAATCCCACGCCTATCCTGGCAACCGGGTCGCCTTCCAGACCCTGCAAATCAAAGCCTCTCAGGTCCAGAGGACGTGTCGAGATGCGACCGTCCTGCCCCTTGACTTCCACTTCTATCAATGCTGGATCCATCGAAATCATCAGCAGACGCCAACGGGCCTCCTGCCAGCTCGCAACCGGCTCACCATTGATTCGCAGCAATGTATCCCCACGGTGCAGTCCTGCCGATGCCGCAGGAGTGCCCGGCAATGGCTTGGCGATGACCGGTCGCGCATCCGGTACGCCGCTCACGAACATAAGCCAGTAAAGGGCAATGGCCAGCAGAAAATTGGCAACGGGACCGGCCGCAACAATTGCGATACGCTGCCAGACGCTTTTTCGGTTAAAAGCGAGATGCATATCTCCCGGTTCAACGGGCCCTTCACGTTCGTCCAGCATTTTTACATAGCCGCCAAGTGGCAACAACCCTATAACCCATTCTGTCCCCCGGGGCTCGAATCGATGAACGAAAATGGGGCGGCCGAAACCCACGGAGAATCGCAAAACTCGGACTCCGCACAATCGGGCAACGAGATAGTGCCCAAACTCATGAAAAACAATGAGCACCCCGAGGGCCACGATAAATGAAATTATCGTCATTAGCAGATTCATACCACAGCCCCAGCCCGGCGGACTACCGCGCGCCTTGCCTCGGTACGCGCCCGGGCATCGGCATCCATGACATCATCAATCCCGCGCATGGATGCGCCTGGCAAAACATCCAGAGTGTCTTCAATAACGCCAACAACATCAAGAAATCGAATCTCACCCCTTAGAAACGCCGCTACCGCAATCTCATTGGCCGCATTCATGATCGCGGGCGCTGTGCCCCCCCCGGCCAGTACACCATAGGCCAAACGAAGCGATGGGAATTGCTCGAAATCAGGCCTCTCGAAAGTCAGGGTAGCAACGCCGAACAGATCGAGAGCGCCAACGCCAGCATCAACCCTTTCCGGATAAGCAAGCGCCTGGGCAATCGGAGTGCGCATATCGGGATTTCCAAGTTGAGCAATAACCGAACCGTCGACGTACTCAACCATGGAATGGACTACGCTCTGGGGATGTATGACTACGTGTATATCCTTGGCAGGCGCGCCGAATAACCAGTGAGCCTCTATGATTTCCAGGCCTTTATTCATCATGGTTGCTGAATCGACGGATATTTTTCTGCCCATAGTCCACGTGGGGTGCGCGCAAGCCTGATCTGGTGTCACATCGCCAAGCTCACTGCGATTAAGGCGAAGAAATGGGCCGCCAGACCCTGTCAGCAATATACGGCGGATTCCTTTCAAGGGCGCGGCACTCCCGCTCAAACCCATAGGCAGGCATTGAAATATTGCGTTGTGCTCACTGTCAATCGGCAGCAGCAATGCATTGTGCTGTCGTACGGTATCCATGAATATGGGACCCGCCATGACCAGAGCCTCCTTGTTGGCCAGCAGAATCCGCTTGCCGGCTCGCGCCGCGGCCAAGGTCGGCGCCAAACCTGCCGCCCCGACAATAGCCGCCATGACCGTATCGACCTCGCCGAGGGTGGCGGCTTCAGTCAGCCCCCGGGCGCCAGTCAGTATCTCGGCGGAAGATCCGAGGCTCCGCAACCGATCTCGCAAGGCTGGCAATCTGGATGGATCAGCAATTGCAACAACGCTGGCGCCACATCGGCACGCCAGCTCGGCGAGATCCTCGGCTTGCGAGTTGGCGGTGAGAGCAACGACACGAAACCGGTCGGGATGGCGCGCGATTACATCAAGCGTGCTTCGCCCGATGGATCCAGTTGCTCCCAGTATGCAAATTCCCTGTGTCATTTCAGGTATGTTCCAAGGTCGATTCCAATTACCGAGCTGTGCGCGCACTCGCGCGGCGCCTCCGCCGATAATCCGGCCCTGGATACGCTGCCTCCTCCATCAGGGGATTATTACGCAAACAACCACGCAGCAACGGGCAAAACAGGAAGCAACGCATCAATCCTGTCAAGAACCCCGCCATGCCCCGGCAACAGCGTACCGCTGTCCTTGACCCATGCTGCACGTTTCATATAGGACTCGAAGAGATCACCGTATATGCCCAGAACTGCGAGCACCAGCATGAACAAAGTCAACAAAAGCCATCCAAAGGACGATTCCGTAAATACGGCAGGCAGAATGCCATTCGACAAAAAAGCCCAGGCAAACGCGTAAAGCATCACAAAGCACATGGCCCCAAGGGCACCCTCCCAGGTTTTCCCCGGGCTGATTCTTGCGGCAAGTTTTCTTCGTCCCATTGCTGAACCGATAAAATATGCGGCGGTATCCGAAATCCAGACGACGCCCATCACGCAAAGCACAACCCAGGGCCCCGCCTCACGCAGTTCGATGAGCGCAACTGTCGCCGCGAAGATAATCAGCGCCCCCACTCCAGCCCGCAACGAGGGAGCGCGGGGAAATGAATCACGCCAAAGCCAGCTGGGAACCAGAAAAATCCAAAAAACAGCGGCAAGTGCATAAATTGCCTGGCTCCAGGTTCCAGGAAGCGCCAGCAGTGGCCAGGAAAATGTGAGCACTGAAACCAATGCCACATACACCCCGCAAAAGGCACCCTGCAATGCAATGAGTCTTGCCCACTCGTAAGCAGCGGCACCCGCGCAAATTGTGCAAAGGACTATCCAGACCAACTTCGGCGCCAGGAAAAGGGCTGCAGCCAATGCCGCGATCATGACAATAGCCGTTAATACCCTCTTAACAATCATGTTCACTTACAGATATCAATCCCGGTTCGCGGACTCAACGAGACCCCCACCGTCAGGCATGGGAGCGCCCGGGGCCAATTGTTCGCTGGTTCTGCCAAACCGGCGTTCACGGGTGACGTACCACGCAATGGCTTCATCCAGGGCTTTCCTGTCAAAATCCGGCCACAATCGAGAAGAAAAATACAGTTCCGTATAGGCCAGATGCCAAAGGAGAAAATTGCTGATCCTCTGCTCTCCACCGGTGCGAATAAACAGGTCCGGTTCAGGCGCGTAGTTCAAAGCCAACAACGGAGCCAATTGATCTTCGGTAAATCCCTCGCGTTGTAAGGGATACAACTGGACCAGTTTGGCGATTCCCTGCAACAAATCCCAGCGACCTCCGTAATTGGCGGCAATGGTTAGCGTGAGACGCGTGTGATGCGCAGTCTGGCGCTCCGCACGCTTGGCAAGCTCAATGATCTGTTCGCCAAACGGGTCAAGATTGCCAATAATACACAATCGAATACCGTTGCGATCCAGTTTGTCAATTTCCTGCTCCAGCGCCAATAGAAAAAGCTGACGTAATAAACTCACTTCCTCCTGCGGCCGGCGCCAGTTCTCAGAACTGAACGCGAAAAGGGTGAGAAATTCGATTCCCGTGTCTATGCATGCACGGGTTACTTCCCGGACTGTTTCAACTCCACGCTTGTGTCCCGCTACGCGTGGCAAATACCTGTTCTTGGCCCAGCGTCCGTTGCCATCCATGATGATGGCCAGATGGCGCGGAATCGCTCGAGTCTCCGGTACAAGCTGAGTAGAGCTCGCATATATCTTTTTTCCAGAGCTCAAAACGAGGCCCTCATATGGACATCAATTCCGTTTCCTTGGTCGCCAAAATCTTGTCAATTTCCGCAATGAACCGGTCTGTCAATTTCTGCACCTCATCCTGAGAGCGCCTGTCCTCGTCTTCAGATATGGTTTTTGCCTTTAGCAGGTCTCGCGCCGAGTTATTGGCATCACGTCGCAAATTGCGTATGGCAACCCGAGCACTTTCGCCTTCGGCCTTCACCACCTTGATCAATTCTTTACGCCGCTCCTCCGTCAACGCAGGCATCGGAACCCTGATCATTTCGCCTTGTGTCGCCGGATTCAGACCAAGACCGGAATCGCGAATCGCCTTTTCGATTGCGCCCACCAGTTTTTTCTCCCAAGGCGTGACACTGATTGTTCGCGCGTCCAGCAAGCTCACATTAGCCACTTGGGTGATTTGAGTGGGCGTGCCGTAATAGTCAACCATGACATGATCCAATATGCCGGTGTGTACCCTCCCTGTACGAATCTTGCTTAGATCCACTTTCAGCGCATCCAGCGACTTTTGCATTTTCTGCTCTGCATTTTTCCTGATATCACTGATGCTCATCGCGCCTCCCAGGGCCAAACTGTTTTCTGACCTCCGCCTGAAGCCGGCTTAGCGAACCCCAAACCGACAGATTAAGCACCATATCACTTGCCTCGCAAGCGCATTTAGCTTTGCTCTCAGGCGTAAACGTAGGTTCCCTCATCCTCGCCCATTACTATTCGCTTCATTGCACCGGTTTTGTAAATGCTGAAAATGGTTATGGGCAATTTCTGATCTCGGCACAGGGCAAATGCCGTTGCATCCATGACTTTGAGATGCTTGCCTATGGCCTCGTCGAACGAAAGTCGTTGATAACGGGTCGCGTCGCTATGAATATTGGGATCAGCGGTATATACGCCATCAACCTTGGTCGCTTTCAGGACAATCTCGGCGCCAATTTCACTTCCCCGCAATGCCGCCGCGGTATCCGTTGTAAAAAAAGGATTCCCGGTTCCAGCCGCAAAGATGACGATTTTTCCTTCTTCCAGGTGACGAATCGCCTTGCCACGAATATAGGTTTCACATACCTGCTCAATACTCAATGCCGACTGGACCCTGGCATTTATTCCCATTTGTCGCATTGCATCCTGCAGCGCAAGCGCATTCATAATCGTTGCCAGCATGCCCATGTAGTCTGCCGTCGCGCGGTCCATTCCGGCCGCCCCAGGAGCCAATCCGCGAAAAATATTGCCGCCGCCAATGACTACCCCGATTTCCAGACCAAGCGCGGCGACCTGGCCGATCTCGGTGACGATGCTGTCAATCACCTTGCGATCAATGCCATATTGACTATCACCCATCAAGGCTTCGCCGGATAGCTTCAGGAGAATACGCTTGTATTTTGGTGAGCCCATGCGACTATCGCATCAAACCTTGGCCGCCAAATTGGCCTGCGCCAACACTTCCGCAGCAAAGTCGGCGGACTTTCTTTCGATTCCTTCGCCGACCACGAACAGCACAAATCTGGAAACCGATGCCGACTTGGATTTAAGCAGGACCTCAATGGTCTGTTTGTCGTCCTTGACGAATGGCTGCCCAAGCAAGGTCACTTCTTTGAGGTACTTCTGGACACTGCCCTCAACCATCTTTTCTACAATATTGGGCGGCTTGCCGGATTCGGCGGCTTTCGCAGCAGCGATATCCCGCTCCTTTTTAATGAGTTCCTCAGGCACATTTTCCTTGGACAAAGCTACCGGCTTGGCCGCGGCCACATGCATGGCCAGATCACGGGCAAGTTGCTCGTCACCACCGCTTACATCGATCAGCACACCAATTTTTGCCCCGCCATGCACATAATTCGCAATTCGGCCCTTGGTCTCCATGCGGGCAAATCGCCTGATTGACAGGTTTTCGCCAATTTTTCCAACCAGACGCTTCCGGGTGTCCTCAACGCTCGCCTCCCCGAGGCTCAATGAGGACAACGCGGGCACGTCTACCGGATCAGCCATAGCCACCAAGCGCGCCAAGTCTGCCGCGAACGCAAGAAAATCCTCATTTTTTGCGACAAAATCGGTTTCACAATTGAGTTCAATGATTGCCGCCAATGTGCCCTCAGGGGCACTGAACAGGCCCACGACACCTTCCGCTGCAACCCGCCCGGCGGCCTTGGAGGCCTTGTAGCCCAGCTTTAAGCGCAGGATTTCTTCGGCCTTGGAGAGATCCCCCTCGGATTCCGTCAGAGCTTTCTTGCATTCCATCATCGGTGCGTCAGTTTTTTCGCGCAATTGCCGGACCAGATTTGCGGTTATTTCCACCATTTATGATAATCCTCAAAAAAGGTTCAAAAAAAGGGGCATGTGCCCCTTTTGAAGGCGATAGTGATGCTTCACGCCCTTTGGCCCGGCGCCTCGTCAATTTCCACGAATTCATCACTGGCGGCACCGCCAAGAATCTCCTGCACAGTTTGATTGCGTCCCTCGAGCACCGCATCGGCGACACCACGTGCGTATAAACGAATCGCGCGACTGGAGTCATCGTTTCCCGGAATAACATAGGTGATACCTTCGGGCGAATGGTTCGTATCCACGACTCCGATTACGGGAATTCCAAGCTTGCGCGCCTCAGCAATTGTTCCCTTCTGGTACCCTACATCGATAACAAAAATTACATCCGGGAGCTTTTCCAAATCCTTGATTCCGCCCAGGCTCCGTTGTAACTTTGCGATCTCACGCTGATAACTGAGTGCCTCTTTCTTGGACAAACGCTCAAACGAGCCGTCTTCTCCCATAGCAAGCATGTCTTTCAAGCGCTTGATCGACTGGCGGACCGTCTTGAAATTTGTCAGCATGCCGCCGAGCCAACGATGATCAACATAGGGGGAACTGCAACGCTCGGCTTCCTCCCGGATAATTTCGCGGGCCTGGCGTTTGGTGCCCACAAAAAGCACTGTCCCCTTATTCGAGGAAATCTGGCGCAAATGCTTCATTGCCTCCAGATACATCACCATGGTCTTTTCCAGATTGATGATGTGTATCTTGTTGCGGTGCCCAAAAATAAACGGCGCCATCTTTGGGTTCCAATACCGGGTCTGGTGCCCGAAATGTACCCCCGCTTCCAGCATTTGACGCATGGTCGTCGACATGGACTATATTCTCCAGGTTAGGGTTTGCGCACCACTCCACCCAATGACTCCCGAATTGCAGAGCACCCTAACGGGGAAGCGGCAGGATTTAGGCCGACCGGGACCGGTCGACTCAGGACTGCATTCTACCACGACACCCTCGTCCAATCCTGTTTTTCCTATTCCAAACAGAGAATTAGTAACCTCCTGCATGGGAGGCAATTATTTTCCCGGGATTTGCCTCATCCCGGCAGATGGCATATCCTCACACGCCTTTTTGAGCGTAAAGAACAGGTTTTTATGCCTATTGAAATCAAGACTGCGGAAGAAATTGATCAAATGCGCGTCGCTGGCCGTTTGGCCGGGGAGGTTCTTGATTTCATAGGGCCCAAGGTCAAGCCGGGGATCACCACTAATGAACTTGACAGCCTTTGCCATGACTACATTGTGAATGTACAAAAATGCGTTCCGGCGCCACTAAATTATGCGCCTCCCGGTTACAAGCCCTATCCAAAATCCATTTGCACCTCGGTCAATCATCAAGTCTGTCACGGTATTCCAGGAGACAGAACCCTTAAAATGGGCGACATTGTCAATGTCGACGTAACTGTCATCAAAGATGGGTTTCACGGCGACAGCAGCCGCATGTTTTTCGCGGGTGAGCCCTCCATACAAGCAAGACGTTTGTGTGAAATAACCTTTGAATGCATGTGGCTGGGAATCAAGTCAGTGCGTCCCGGGAGTGCTTTGGGCGACATAGGCGCATGTATTCAAAAACACGCGGAGAGGCACGGGTACAGTATCGTCCGTGAATTCTGCGGTCATGGGATCGGGAGACGCTTTCACGAAGAGCCGCAGGTATTGCATTACGGTCGCGCCGGAACCGGCGCCCGACTGCAGCCGGGAATGATCTTTACGATCGAACCTATGGTCAACGCCGGTGCCGCAGCCATCCGCGAACTCGCTGATGGTTGGACCATAGTAACCAAGGACCACAGCTTGTCCGCTCAATGGGAGCACACCGTCCTGGTTACCGAAAGTGGATTCGAAGTCATGACTATGTCTGCTGGTGTCGCGCCCGAACCGGCGTTGACCTGATCCCTGTGCCCTCGCAGACCATGGTAGATCCCCAGTCTGGCGCGCGGCATCGTGCTGTACTGGCCGGATTACGCGATTCCATCAAGGCAGAGCGCGCCAAACTCCGGTCCCAGTTCGAAAACGGGATGGGTACCGATCGGTTCCTCTCCCGCCACCGCCGCCTTGCCGATACCGCCTTGGTCAGCGTTTGGAAATCCCTTCTGTTTCCGAGAGACCTCTCGCTTATTGCAGTCGGCGGATTCGGGCACGGCAAGCTGTTTCCATATTCCGATGTCGACATTCTCGTGCTCCTGCCAAGGGAACCCGATGCGCATCTGGCAGGTAAGATCGAAGATTTCATCGGACGGTTGTGGGATATTGGTCTAGAAGTTGGACATAGCGTTCGAACTATCGGTCAGTGCCAGGAGGAGGCCGCACAAGACGTGACAGTGCGTACTGCAATGCTAGAAGCCCGATTGCTGGCGGGCAACCGTAAGTTGGCGAAGACCCTCAAGGCCTGTGCCGGTACTGCACCGGATCAGCGTGCCTTTTTCAAAGCCAAGAAATTGGAGCAAGCGCAACGTCATACGAAATATCAGGACAGCCCTTATAGCCTGGAGCCCAATATCAAGGAATCACCTGGTGGCTTGCGGGACCTTCAGACCATTCGCTGGATCGCCTTGGGGTGCGAACTGGGTAGTTCCTGGATGGATCTCGCGCGCAGGGAATTCATTACTGACCCCGAGGCGCGGCAGGCCGCCCGACACGAGCGGTTCCTGCAAACGCTGCGGATACACCTTCATTACCTGGCTGGACGACGCGAAGATCGTCTTTTGTTCGACTATCAGGATCGGGTTGCGCGCGAGCTTGGATGCGTCGCGACATCGGGGAGGCGCGCCAGTGAGCAATTGATGCAAAAATATTACCGCAGTGCCAAGGCCATCACGCAATTGAATATCCTGCTGATGCAAAACCTTGAAGCAGCGGTCACTCCCGGAATTCCCGACGAACCTGAAGAGATAAATAGCCGATTTCAACGCGTACGCGACCTGCTCGACGTTAAATCGGAAGATGTATTTACAAAGGAACCCAGCGCAATTCTTGAGTGCTTTCTCCTCATGCAGGATCATCCTGAATTAAAAGGAATGACTGCGAGAACATTGCGATCGCTTTGGCGATCGCGGGAGCTGATCGACGCCAAATTTCGAAAAAACCCGAAAAACAAAGTCAGTTTCGTACAGTTTCTGAAAGGCAACAGTGGCATCGTGCACGAGCTTCGGCGCATGAATCAATACGGCATTCTAGGCGCGTATATCCCGGCCTTCCGGCGCATTGTCGGCCAGATGCAACACGATCTGTTCCATGTATACACCGTTGATCAGCACATTCTCACCGTGGTTCGGAATCTTCGCCGCTTCACCATGGTGGAGTTCGCCCATGAATATCCATTGTGCAGCCGATTGATAGTCGGTTTCGAAAAGCATTGGCTGCTGTATGTTGCGGCTATCTTCCACGATATCGCCAAGGGTCGCGGAGGCGACCATTCATTGCTGGGAATGAGGGACGCTCGCATTTTCTGTCGCACGCACGGGATGGATTCGGAAGAGGTAAACCTGGTGGTATTCCTCGTCGAACACCATCTAACCATGTCATCGGTTGCGCAAAAGCAGGACCTTTCAGATGCAGAGGTCATCCGAAGATTTGCAGCGATCGTAAAAACTGAACGCCGGCTGATTGCCCTTTATCTGATCACCGTCGCGGATATCCGGGGTACCAGCCCGAAGGTCTGGAATGCCTGGAAAGGCAAATTACTGGAAGACCTGCTTCACGCAACTGACCGTCTGTTGCGCGGCGAAGCAATTGGTTTCGACAATGAAATCCGGCGGCGCCAGGAAGAGTCGCTGAGGCTGCTGCGACTATACGGATTGACCGATGACATCCAGGAAGAGTTCTGGAAGCATCTGGATGTCCCGTATTTTCTGCGCCACGATGCGCAGGAAATCGCCTGGCAAACCCGTAACCTTTACCGCCATTTCCACAGTGAAACGCCTATTGTCAGGGCAAGGCTTTCTCCGGTAGGGGAAGGCCTTCAGGTGATGATTTACACACATGATCAGCCTCAACTCTTTGCACGGATTTGCGCCCATTTTGGCGCCATTGGATTCAACATAGTAGATGCAAAAATTCACACAACGCGACACGGCTATGCCCTGGATACTTTTCAGGTAATGGGTGGCGCAAATGCACCTGGCAATCGCGAGATGATTGCGCTGATCGAACATGATTTGACGGAAAAACTTGCGGAACAAGAGCCGCTACCCGTCCCGGCTCGCGGACGAATTTCACGCCAGTTGCGCCATTTTCCCATTCAAGCGGAGGTACATATCCGTCCCGACGAACGCGGTCAATATCATCTGCTCGCTATTACCGCGGGCGATCAGCCGGGACTGCTCTACAGTATTGCCTGGGTCATTGGACGTTACGGACTGGATTTACACATGGCCAAAATTATCACCTTGGGTGGTCGCGCAGAAGATGTTTTCCTGCTCAGCGGGGCCGCCCTCGATAGTCCCCGCGCGGTACTCCTGCTCGAGCAGGAACTTCTGGAAACGCTCACTCCCGATCCGGTGCCGCGATTGGCAAGTGCCTGAGATCAACGCGTATTCCCCTCAATCTTCCGAGTCCTTAATTCCGGGGAAAAGCACTTCAGTAAACCCCAGTTTCGACATATCCGGCATTCGCATGGGATAAAGTACGCCGTCCAGGTGATCGCACTCATGTTGCACAACTCGGGCATGGAACCCTTCAACGGTTCGATCGACCGGCACTCCGAACTGGTCAAATCCGCGATAGTGCAACCGCATAAAGCGCGGGACCAGTCCGCGAAGACCCGGCACCGAAAGGCACCCCTCCCAACCGTCCTCCATCTCCTCACCAATGAGGACAATTTGCGGATTGCAAAGTACCGTTTCAGGAATTTCGTCAGCATCCGGATAGCGCGGATTAGCCCGAATGCCAAATATTACCACTCGCAACGAAACGCCAATCTGCGATGCTGCCAATCCCGCACCATTGAGGTGAGCCATGGTTTCGCGCATATCCTCGATCAAGGCCAGCAGTTCAGGTGTGCCAAATTGTTCGACTAATCGGGATTCCAGGAGCAATCTGGGATCACCCATGAGCAAAACGTCCCTGATCATTGCTGTGCTCCCACAAATTGCTCAATAATGCGAGCAACCCGCACCATAGCCAGGCCATGGACTGCATGAATGGCATCAAGGTCGATGCGCGACCTGCTGTCGCCTCGTCCGGCCGCGTGATTTGCCACTACCACGATCGCGCCATAAGTCAATTCAAGTTCCCTCGCCAACACACACTCAGGCATCGCTGTCATTCCGACAATATCCGCCCCATCGCGCTCGAACCGGTCAATCTCCGCGGCCGTTTCCAGTCGTGGTCCTTGGGTGACAGCATAGACGCCCCGAGGATGTACCGACTCTCCACATTGCGCAGCCGCGACGAGTAGTGCATCGCGCATCTCAGCTGAATAAGGTTCTGTAAAATCAATATGCTTTACCCCCGCTCCAGCATCGAAAAATGTATGACGCCGTCCCCATGAATAATCGATTATCTGGTGAGGCACAATCAACTCGCCCGGAAGCAACTGGCTGGATATCGCGCCTACCGTCGCCACAGCGATGATTTTCTCAACCCCCAATTGTTTCAATGCCCAAATATTTGCTCGATAGTTGATTTCATGCGGAGGAATGGAGTGTCCTGCCCCGTGTCGCTCCAGGAACACGGTGTCGCTGCCCTTGATCGTGCCAATACTGACCGGTCCCGATGTTTCCCCATAGGGGGTATCAATGGTCTCCCGACGGGAGTCGCGCATAACCGTCTCTGCGCTCATCCCGCTCCCGCCGATGATCGCCAGCATCAATGCTCCTTCAAGGCATATATTTCTGACAGATTCCGCCATGCCCCTGAGATATCAAGACCACAGCCAAAAACATAGCGTTCAGGCAGGGTAATTCCCGAAAAATAAGCAGACACTGGTTTTTCTTTGCCAGTAGCTTTTTCAGTGAGCACCGCAATACGGCAACTGGAAGCGCCTAACAGAAGCACCTGTCGTTTTACTTCGGCAAGCGTATGTCCGGCATCAAGGATGTCATCCAGCACCACGACCGCACGTCCCTTTACTGCAGCCGGCGGTGCGATCGTCCAGCGAACCTCACCCCCGCTTAATTTAGATCCGTAACGTGACGCATGAGCATATTCCACTTCGAGGGGAAAACGCAGCATGGGAAGAAGTTGCCCGGCGAAAAACATCCCACCTTTCATGATCACAAGAATCATCGGGTTGGTTTCATGCAAAAGTGCGCCTATCTCCTGCGCCAGCCGGACTATGGTTGCCTGTATGGACTCTGCATCGCAAAAAGTTTCCGCATCCGTCCAGGATAATTCCAGGCTTCCTCTAATGACATCATTCAGGACCTCGCATACGCTATCACCGTGTCAGGCCTGCCAGCAATTTCTCAAACTCCTCGCCGATTTCCGGGTGTTTTCGCCCAAAAGCAACCGAGGCTGCGAGATAACCCAGCTTCGATCCGCAATCGTAGCGAGTTCCCTTGAACCGATAAGCGAGGACACGTTCCTCCTGCAGCAGTGATTCGATTGCATCGGTCAGCTGAATCTCTCCTCCCGAACCTGGAACAGTTTTCGTCAGATGATCGAAAATTCTCGCATTCAGGATATAGCGCCCAACTACGGCAATCCGCGAAGGCGAATTTTCAGGTGAGGGTTTCTCGATAATTCCCATTACCTGATCCAGACCCTCAGCGATTGCTTTGGGCCTGATCATGCCATAACGATTGCTATGGCCAATCGGGATTTCCTCGACGCCCAGGATGGAGCATTGCATCTCTTCGTAGACAGCATTCATTTGCGTCATTATGGTCGGCTCACCGTCGATCAAATCATCAGCGAGAATCACGCCAAATGGTTCCGCACCCACTACCGGTCGTGCGCACAGAACCGCGTGCCCCAATCCCAGTGGCTCAGCTTGACGAATATAAATGCAATTAATATGGCTTGGAATAATCGACTTTACGAGGCGCAATAAATCCTCTTTACCGCGAGCAGCAAGCTCACTTTCCATTTCGTACGCCTTGTCGAAATGATCCTCAATCGCCCGCTTGTTCCGGCCTGTGATAAAGATCATGTCCGTCATACCGGCGGCAACCGCCTCCTCGACCGCATACTGAATCAGCGGTTTATCCACTATAGGCATCATTTCCTTGGGGCTCGCCTTGGTAGCCGGTAGAAATCTGCTTCCCATTCCCGCCACTGGAAAAACCACTTTTCTTACCTTCATACTCATGTCCCGCCTCTGATTTTTCCGATAAGCTCCATGAATCCGCTTTCATCAATAATTCGAACACCCAGCGCTCGCGCCGTTTCCAGCTTTCCACCACTTAAGTCCCCGGCCAGGACAAAATCCGTTTTGCTGGAAACAGAACTGGATACCCGCGCGCCAAGGCTTTCGATCATTTCTTTGGCTTGATCGCGCGCCATGTTCGGCAAAGTACCGGTAAGTACAAATGTTTTGCCTGCCAGCACTGTAGCTGTACCTGCAATGACCTCTTCAGGTTTGGTGCTTTCGGCGAGAGCATGAATAATTTCACGATTCTGGGCGAGTGCCAGGAATTTTTCCAGACTTGCCATGAGCTCCGGGCCGATCCCTTCAAGAATTTGCGGGGCGGCTATCTCTCCCCGGCGTTTTCGGGAAGCGTTTGCCCGCTGATTGGATTTTTTCTCCTCAGCAATTGCGGACCAATCTGCCAGCAACAGGGAATCCAGAGAGTGAAAATGCCGCGCCAATACCTTGGCCGCCTCCTCGCCTATACCAGGAATTCCCAGCGCAAAAATAAATCGAGAAAGCGGGCGTCCGCGCGACGCATTGATCGAATCGATCAGATTTTGCGCCGATTTGTCGCCCAATCGATCCAAAAGAGCAATTTCCTTGACGCGTAATTGATAGATATCTGCCGGCGAATCAGCCAATTTCCTGTCAACCAGCTGGTCCACAATTTTCTCGCCAAGACCTTCAATATCCATGGCACGACGAGATGCAAAATGGAGCAATGCCTGTTTGCGTTGTGCGACGCAAAACAGGCCGCCGGAACACCTGGCTGCAGCCTCACCATCAAGTCGAATCACCGCCGATTTGCAAATCGGGCATTCCGAGGGCATCACGAATTGATCAGCTGGTTTTCGTGGCCCAGCCTTTGCGACTCCGACCACTTCTGGAATGACATCCCCGGCTCTGCGGACAATGACGGTGTCGCCGGCCCAGAGATCCTTGCGTCTGATTTCATCCTCGTTGTGCAGTGTTGCGTTGGTAACAGTCACCCCGCCAACAAACACCGGTTCGAGGCGAGCCACTGGCGTGAGTGTTCCGGTACGCCCGACCTGGATGTCGATCGCCGTAATTATCGTGTTTGCTTCCTCCGCTGCAAACTTGTAGGCAATCGCGAAGCGGGGGGCCCTTGCGACAAATCCGAGTTCCTGCTGCCTGGCAAGCGAATTAACCTTGAATACAACCCCGTCAATGTCAAACGCCAGCCTCGCGCGCCTGGAGTCCATCGAGCGATAAAAGCGCAATGCGCCATCCAGTCCTTGAACAACCGCGCGTTCCACAGAAACCGGCATACCCAATTCTGCCAGCCAATCCAATACCGCTGAATGCGATTCAGGCAGTTCACTACCCACTACCTCACCCAGACCATAGGCGAAAAACCGAAGTGGGCGCACGGCCGTTACGCGAGGATCGAGCTGCCGGAGACTGCCTGCTGCGGCATTGCGGGGATTGACAAACTCTTTCTCGCCATTTACGCGTTGTCGTTCATTCAGGGCCTCGAATTCCGCCCGGAACATTAGTACCTCACCCCTGATTTCAAATATGGATGGCGCTCCATTTCGCAAACGCAAAGGAATGGCCCTCACTGTACGCAGATTGCCTGTCACATCCTCACCGGAAGCTCCATCTCCGCGGGTCGCACCCCGCACAAACTCGCCGTTCTCATAACGCAAACTTACTGCTAATCCGTCAAATTTTGGCTCAGCCGAATACTCGATATTCCCTGCGCAACCTGAGTCGCTTATTCGCCGGTTAAATGCCGCAAGCTCTGATTCCGAAAACGCATTAAGAAGCGACAGCATGGGAACACTATGAACGACCGTTCCGAATTGCCGCAGTGGCTTTTCACCAACACGTTGCGTTGGCGAATCCGCAGTGCGCAAATGAGGGTAGCTGGATTCGATTTTCTCCAATTCCCGGAGCATGCCATCGTATTCGGCATCGCTCGCTTCCGGGTCATCAAGCGCGTAGTACCGGTAATTATGGCGTTCCAGTTCGGCCCGTAGAAATGCGGCGCGCTTGCGCGCCTGGTCGGATGCTGCATTCATGGAATCTCAGGAGAAAACACGAATCGCCTCGGCGCTACCCGGGACAAACCCGCGCGCATTCATCGCCTGATAGACGGTTCGCAATTGCCGCGCAATTGAGTCTATGGCCACTTCGTCAAGAACCGCGCGATTATCGTCAACTATTTTGCCGCCCACGCCAGCGGCCATATGTTCTATGAAATGACGAAACCGGTTAAACGAATGAATACCCCCGGGTGATCGGGCGACGTCGAATTCAACGGCAATCGATAATGTCTGCAGATCGCGCATAAGATCGGATTGAAATGGGGGTTGCCCTTCATTTCCCAATCGAAACAGCTCTTGTCCATTATCATCACGCCTGCGAAACCAGCCATCGTCCTCGACGATTAGCCCGGCGGCCTCGGCAATTGCGCGTATTCGCGTCCCCGGAAAGGGTGCGGAGGGGGCGACAATGTGAACCCCGATCTGGATATCGATCTCGGAGAAAAATTTATCAAGTTCAACCGCCGCAGCGCGGGCAGCCTCTATATCCAATGGCGAAATTCTTCCACCGACACCCATTGCAGCTTCGGTCAGCCATGCCGAATATATCTCCAGGTCCTGAATCGATACAGCACCCGCACGGTTGACTAAAAGGAGTCCTACCTGAAGGCGCGGATAGCCGATGCCAACGACCGGCGGGGTCCAGTTTGACTCCAACCATCCCGCTATTCGTATTCTGCTGGCAAAGCCTGGTTTAAGCCCAGCCGTAGACACCCCCGCAGCGTCTATACCGTCAGCCGCATCAATAGTAGCGATCAGCTCGATTTCCTTGGAAAACGTACTTTGTATTGCAGAATCGCCGCGCATACTGTCGGCGACACTAATGCCAATGGGCGTGAAATCGGCGTCGGATGGCGTATTTTCCCCGTTTTCCAGGGATACACGGATCGCTGGCTCTGAATCGACTAATGCAGGCTCCTGATCCATAAGTGCATCGATTGGAACTGGCGCAAACGTTTCATTAGAGCGACGTTGAAACCGGAGTTCCTGCCACTTATTGAAGCCCAGTACGCCAATGACCAGCAGCAAACCTATTCCAAGTAGCCCTAGTTGGAGTTCGCTCATGGTTTCATCATCTATTGAGTGAATGCACCCGCGTCAGGCGGGATGGGCGCGGCATGCCATCACGCCGCCATGGGTTCTCGCAATTTCAGGGCCTCATCGATATCAACTGCCACCACCCGGGAAACACCCCGTTCCTGCATGGTTACCCCAACAAGCTGGCTGGACATTTCCATGGTGAGTTTGTTGTGGCTTATGAAAAGAAACTGCGTTTTCTCCGCCATTTTTCTGACCAACTCGCAGAATCGTTCAGTATTCGCATCATCCAATGGCGCATCGACCTCGTCCAACAGGCAAAACGGTGCGGGATTCAGCTGGAACATCGCAAACACCAATGCAATCGCCGTAAGCGCCTTTTCACCACCAGAGAGCAGGTGAATACTGCTGTTTTTCTTGCCGGGTGGCCGTGCGATGACCAACACTCCACTATCAAGAACTTCGTCACCGCTCATCTCAAGTCGCGCTTCGCCTCCTCCAAAAAGCGCTGGAAACAATTCACCAAAATGGCCGTTTACCGTATTAAACGTCACTTGCAGGATTTCCCGGGTTTCGCGATCAATCCGGCGAATCGCAGAATCAAGAATCTCAAGCGCTTCAGACAAATCACCTGATTGCGAATCAAGATATTGCTTACGCTCCCTGTTCGATCCGAGTTCGTCCAACGCAGCCATATTTATCGCACCAAATTCCAGGATTGCATTGCTGAGCCTGGTAATCTCTCCCTGCAGCGTTGCCGGCTTCTGCCAGTCCTTGAGCGAGGATGCCAATGCCTCCTCGTTCACCCCGGTTGCCACCAGCTGTGCAGAATGCTGCTCGAACACTAGGCGCGCAGCCTGCTCCTTCAGACGCAAATCTGCGATTCGCTCACGAAGCGGCTCAAGTCGCATTTCGTGCTGGTGCCGTGAAACCTCGGCAGCACGCAGCTGTTCCGCCAGCTCATCTTGGTTTGCTCTGGCATGACCAAGTCGTTTCTCACAACCCGTTCTAACATCCAGTGCACCTTGCAGTTTTTCCCGCAATAATTCGTCGCCTAATGTGGCAAGTTCACGCTCCAACGCCTCAACTTGCTGATTAGCCCTCGTAATCTGAGTCACTGCCGCGTTCAACGCGGCCGCGATCTCCTCAATTTTGGTCTTGCATTCCTTTTCCGCAAATCCAGCGTCCTGCTCCTCGCGCATCGCTTGATGCAGAGTGTCCCGCTGCCTGTTCAATTCGGTTTCGGACTCTTGAAATCCATCAACGGCAACTGTCAACTGCAGCCTGATACCTTCAAGATTCGAACGCATGAGTGCCACATTTGCCAAAGCACCGCTCAAACCAATTCGTTCATTGCTTTCGTGTGAGGCAATCTCCCCCAGTTCCCGCGTAATCTGGGAATACCGCTGTGAATAACGTTCAACCTCCTCGCTTTTCCTGACTTGCTGTAGTTGAAATTCGTGATGGCGGAGTTTCAAGGCAGTGCCGGCCAACCGCAAGGTCGAAAGCGCATCAAGATGCTCCTCCAGCCGACTGGTTACGTCAGCCAGACTGACACGTGCCGAAACAATCTGAGCCTGCTTAGCGGCAATTTCGTCTGCTAAACCGTCGATCTCGCGCTGGCGCGCCAAGATGCCATTATCCAGCGCATCCGGCGCGTGAAAGACGACCCCATATCGGCTGAATTGATGCCCCTCGCGATTTACCATTACGGCGCCGGGAGACAAATCAAACTGTTCTCCATGACCTGGCAATCCCTCAATAGCGAAATAACCACATAGCCATTGGTCAATCATCAATCCGAGACGATGATCGGTGCATTGCACGAAACTCGAAAGCGCGACCCGGGTCTCCGTGCTTACCGTATCGGACAAGTCTGATGGCACATGCACCATGACCCGTGAAGGCGGCGGGTCCGCCAGAAGCCGATCCAGGACAGTGACATCCTCAAGCTCCAGCGAATGCAGGCGATCCCGCAATACCGACTCCACAGCGGTCTCCCAACCGCTTGTCACCCTGAGCCTCTGCCAAAGCCGCGGACAGGATTGCAGGCCGTGCCGACCCAGCCATTGGTCCACCTTGTCATTCTCATCAGACTGGCGTTGAATCCTTTGCAAGGTGGCGAGTTTGGCTTCGATGGCCGATAATTCCCTCTCCAATTCCTGCTGTTGCGCCTGTGCAGCCTCCCGCTGCGCTTCGATGCCAGTCTGTGCTTGTTCCAATTGCTCAAGCAACGACTCCTGCCGCAAAATCTCTTCACGGCCGCGATCAAGCGCCTGCCCTAGCGCATCCAATTCATCATGATCCGGAATCACCAACAGTTCGCGCTCCGCTATCAAGCGTTGCGTACGCACCTCGAGACTCTGCAAGGTTTTCTCTGCATGCAACACATGGGTCTGTTCAAGATCCAGGGAGCTTTCAGTTTCCCCGAGCAGGGCCCTTTGTGATGCCAAACGATCCTGCGAGTCACGATGCGCCTGTTCAGCCCGAGGCAACTTGTCTGCTTCAGCGACACGCGTCTGAATCACAGCGTCCAGGCTCGCTTGTATCTCCTCAAGCCTGCCGCCCCAGGTAGCGCTGGCTTCGCGCAATTCAAGTACACGCTGCTCACCGATCAGCAGACCGGATCTCACCTGGGTAAGCTGTGATTGAACGCGCTGTCGTGTTTCTGTCAGAAAGCGAATTTCCGATTCGAGCCCGCTAACCTCCGAATTGGTCTGGTAGAGTTCTCCTTGCACGGCATTGACGGAGTCCGCCGCTCCTTGGTGCTCCTGACGAACTTCCTCTATCTGCCGCTCGACACTTCGCAAGCCCGCGGTTTCCGACTCGATATCCACACCGCAACGTTCAACCTCGCCAAGATACTTCTGCGCATCCTGTCGAGCGTCATTGCGCTTTAGAAGCGTTAGCAGGTTTTGCTTGAATTCACGTTCCCGGGAAAGTTCCTGAAAACGACCTGCAACTTCGGCTTGTGTTTCCAGCTTTTCAAGCTGCACATCAAGTTCATTTCGGATATCCGTGACCCGTGCTAGATTTTCCCTAGTATCGGCCAGCCGGTTTTCTGTCTCCCTGCGACGCTCCTTGTATTTGGAGATTCCAGCCGCCTCCTCAAGAAAGACGCGCAAATCCTCCGGTTTCGCCTCGATAATCCGAGAAATCATGCCTTGTTCAATAATTGCGTAAGCGCGAGGTCCCAATCCAGTGCCGAGGAATATGTCCTGTACATCCCGGCGACGGACATGGGTGTTGTTAATAAAATAACTGGATTCCCCGTCGCGCTGCAGAATCCGCTTAACAGCGATTTCGGCGTATTGCGACCATGCGCCTGCCGCCTTGCCAAGACTGTTGTCGAAATGCAGCTCAACGCTGGCACGGGCCACAGGGTTTCGTTCCCCGGACCCATTGAAAATAACATCCTGCATCGAATCACCACGTAAAGCTGAAGCACGCAATTCACCGAGCACCCATCTCACTGCATCGATGATATTGGACTTCCCACAACCGTTGGGGCCAACCACACCGACAAGTTGTCCAGGAACGTTTATCGTCGTGGGATCAACAAAGGATTTAAACCCGGCTAATTTTATTTGCGTCAGGCGCATGGTCTAACAATTCTGTGACATTAATAGCCTTCTTGACAGAAATCGTCGAGAAGGAAATTTTTTATTTGAGGGAACCTTGCGATCCAAGCGCAATATAATACCAATTTTCCAAGACAATCCGTCCGCAAAAGGCTCTTTTGACCATGCACAAACTGCCAGAAAAGGCACTTGACACTTTTCCAAATCCCAAGCCGGATCGTGACTATCTGATACACATGAAGATTCCGGAATTTACCTGCCTGTGTCCAATGACCGGGCAGCCGGATTTTGCGTCATTGGTATTACATTACATTGCCGACAGAAAATGTATCGAATTGAAAAGCTTGAAAAGCTACATATGGTCCTTTCGCAATCAAGGCGCATACCATGAGGCAGTCAGCAATCAGATTCTTGATGATATTGTCGCGGCCATATCACCACGATATGCAAGGCTTAGTGCACGCTTCAATGTTCGCGGTGGCATTTACACCACGGTGGTTGCGCAGCACCGCAAGCGCGGTTGGAAAGCCATGTCGCCGCAGATATTGCCGGATGCGGCAGGAAATTTCGGCGACAACGAATAACGCCGTAAGAATCTAAAAGGATGTGAACGCCAATTTGAACTCCAACCTTGCAAAACTGCAGCCCTATCCCTTTGAAAAATTGCGTGCCCTGTTTGAAGGTGTAATACCGGACCCGGGATTTTCACGCATCGAATTGCACATTGGCGAACCCAAGCATCCAACTCCAGCATTCATCAAACAGGCCTTGACTGGGGCACTGGGCGGATTGGAACAATATCCGGCGACTGCCGGGCTGCCAGCGATACGCGAAGCAATAGCGACGTGGCTTAAACGCCGATACCAGTTACCTTCGGTGGATCCCGCTACTCAGATACTCCCAATAAATGGTTCCCGGGAGGCATTGTTCGCAATCGCTCAAGTCGTGCTCAACCCACGCCCGGGTGAATTGCCACCGCTAGTCATATCTCCCAATCCCTTCTATCAGATCTATGAAGGGGCCGCAATTTTAGCCGGGGGGGAACCCTATTTCGTGAATGCCGCCCAAAATATGGGTTTTGCAGCGGACTACCAATCGGTACCGGAAGAGGCATGGCGCCGGGTGCAGTTGCTATATACCTGCTCTCCCGCCAATCCGAGTGGACGAGTCATGAACATGGATGAATGGAGGCTGTTGTTCGAATTGTCAGATCGGCATCAATTCGTCATCGCGTCAGACGAGTGCTACTCCGAACTCTATCTCGACGAGACACGCCCCCCTCTCGGCGGATTGCAAGCGGCCCACAGGTTGGGACGAATCGGATTTCCGCGCTTGCTGGTATTTTCCAGCCTCTCCAAACGCTCCAATGTACCGGGTATGAGGTCCGGCTTTGTGGCAGGCGATGCCAAACTGATCAATTCTTTCCTTCTGTACAGGACTTACCACGGCAGTGCAATGAGTACGACAGTTCAGGCCGCCTCGATTGCAGCCTGGTGTGATGAAACCCACGTTGTAGAAAATCGGCGCATTTATGCGGAAAAGTTCAGAGCCGTAGCGCCACTGATCCAGTTTCCTTTGGTGACTTCAATTCCCGAAGCGGGGTTTTACTTCTGGGTGCAAACACCCGTCGATGACACGCGGTTCGCCCGGGAGTTTCTTGAAGCCTATAATGTAATGGTATTGCCTGGGAGTTTTCTCGCGCGTGACGCGCAGAACGAAAATCCCGGGAAAAACCATGTGCGGCTTGCACTGGTCGCACCCATTGACGAATGCGTGGAGGCCGCACGCCGGCTGGCGCAATTTTCCAAGAGATACTTATGACGATGACCGAATTGCAGGAAACAATTGAAAATGCCTGGGAGGATCGCAGTAATCTTCAACCGGGAAGTGCGCCGGCAAAGATTGGCAAGGCTGTATCCGAAGTAATTGAGGCGCTTGATCAGGGCACTGTGAGGGTTGCTGAGCGAATTAATGGACAATGGATTACAAACCAATGGCTTAAAAAAGCCGTGTTGCTTTCATTTCGTCTTCAAGACAATCGAATCATGCAAAGTGGCGAGCTTCGGTTTTTTGACAAAGTTGAAAATAAATTCTCTGAATATGACCGCGAGCGCTTTCTTCGCGGAGGATTTCGAATTGTGCCACCAGCAGTCGCCAGGAAAGGAGCGTACCTCGGAAAAAATGTAGTGATGATGCCCTCGTTCGTGAACATCGGGGCTTATGTCGATGATGGGACCATGGTGGACACCTGGGCCACTGTCGGATCCTGTGCGCAAATCGGCAAAAATGTACATTTATCCGGCGGCGTTGGTATTGGTGGCGTTTTGGAGCCCTTGCAAGCCAATCCCACAATCATTGAGGACAATTGCTTTATCGGCGCCCGCTCAGAAGTCGTAGAGGGAGTGGTGGTTGAGGAGAATTCGGTCATATCAATGGGCGTCTTCATAGGTGCGAGCACGAAAATATATGATCGTGCCAGTGGCAAAACGATTTATGGGCGAGTGCCTGCAGGATCCGTCGTCGTTCCGGGAACCCTACCATCGACCGATGGGAAATACGGCTTATACTGCGCCGTAATCGTCAAAAAAGTAGATGCGATTACTCGTTCAAAAACAAGCATTAATGAGCTTCTGCGCGGGGATTAGGAAGACAGGATTGCCAGGCGGCTGTTTTGCCCGACGCGATAAAAGCAGACGTGCCATGGAATGCGCGATTGAAGGCTACGGCATTCTATCGGTACCGGGATTACACCAACGCGCCCGGTATTCGCTTTCGGAATCATCTGAATAAATTCGAGGCATTTCAAAATCACCGATTAATCTGAGAGGATGCCATCATGTCCGCGATGAAACGTCTATTTCAGCTAATGGCCGACAAAAAGGCCTCGGACATTTTCATTTCCGTGGGCGCTCCCATAAACATCAAAATCAATGGACTTGCCGTCCCTGTCAGTCAGCAGGTTATGGATGCCACCAATATCCTGACACTACTACACGAGGTTTTGAACGAAAAGCAGAAAAAAGAATACGAGGAAACACTGGAATTAAATACCGCATACACCATTGCGGGAACCGGAAGCTTTCGAATCAGCGCCTTTCGCCAGAAAGGCGGGCCTGCCGTAGTTGTCAGATACATTCCCGGCACAATTCCACCATTTGATTCCCTTGGGCTGCCATCCACACTCAAGGAAATCATCATGGAAAAGCGGGGCCTCATCCTGATGGTGGGTGCGACGGGATCCGGAAAATCAACCACGCTTGCAGCAATGCTCGATTATCGAAACGAGCAAAAGCCTGGACATATTCTGACCATTGAAGATCCGGTTGAATTCATTTTTCAGAACAAGAAATGTATCGTCAATCAGCGCGAAGTAGGTGCCGATACGCTTGATTTCAAGATTGCCCTGAAAAACGCACTGCGGCAGGCCCCGGATTGCATTCTGATCGGAGAGGTTCGCGACAAGGACACCATGACGGCGGCAATTCAGTATGCGCAATCCGGCCATTTGTGCCTGGCAACCTTGCATGCTAATAACAGTTATCACGCGATGAACCGGATTATCAGTTTCTATCCGCTGGAGAACCGTCCTGCTTTGCTGGAAGACCTTTCGGCCACACTAAAAAGCGTCATTTCTCAGCGCCTGATACGCGACGTCAAAGGCGGGCGTACTGCCGCGGTGGAGATTCTCCTTGCGACTCGCCACATTGCGGAATTGATCGGCAAAGGGGAAATTAACGAAATCAAGGAGGCAATGGAAAAAAGCCTTTCACCAGGGTCACAGACCTTCGAACAGACCTTCTTCAATATGCTGCAACAGGGCCT
>JBCKLP010000005.1:0-37874 GCA_038903735.1 Burkholderiales bacterium
CGGGCGTGGCGCTGCAGTATTACAACGGCACGGCGTGGGTGGATTACGCGGCCGCGAGCCTGGTGGTGATCCCGGCCGGTGGCACGACGCTGCTGGTGAGGACGACGATCATCAACGACACAGTCAACGAAGGCGATGAGACCTTTACGCTGATTGCGACCAACACCGGCGGCACGGGGGCGACGGGGATTGCGACGATCAACGACCAGGGCGGCGGCGACATCATCCCCGATGGCCCGGGAACGCCCGATACGAATGCGCTCAAGGGGGATGACCGGCCGGTGCTGCAGGTAGAGAACGTCATGGTCAACGAAGCGTCGCCATTCACCGTGTTTACAGTGCGGGCGAGCACCCTCAGCACCAAGGCGATCACGCTGTCGGCACTGATGTCTTCCGACACTGCGACGGTTGGACAGGATACCGGGGGCACGCTCGAATACTTCAACGGCATTTCATGGGTTTCCGCCTCGGGGGGAATTATCCTTGCCGCCGGTGAAGCCTCGGTCAAGGTCCGCGTTGCGGTGGTCAACGATCTAAATTTCGAGGGCGCAGAGCGTTTCTTGATCGCTTTCGATGTCACCAGCGGCGCGGTGAAAAACACGGGAAGCATCGCTGCCTTTGGAACAATTGTCGATGACGGCAGCGGAGTCGTCTTCGATCCCGACGGGAATCCAAGCGGCGAGAAACCGGATGACGACAGGCCCTTGCCAACGCTGCTGTCCTCGCCGGTTCAGCAAGTCGCTTCAAGCGATCCGCCCGCACTTGCGCAACCGGGGCTGCCAAGACCCTTCGCGCCCCCTGAGGAAAGCATTGTCCGCCTCTTGCCTGTACCAACCGTGATTCCGTCATTGGTCGTCGCCACTCCCATGCCCGACCAATTTACGGATCGGGGCGCTTTCATTCGTTTCAGTGTTCCTGACGGAACTTTCGTTCCCGGGCGTCCAGGGGAACAGCTGACGATGTCTGCCGAACTGGTTGATGGCAGGCCTCTCCCGCAATGGTTGCAGTTCAATGCCTCCAATCAATCGTTTGAAGGGGCGCCTCCCGCGGACTTCTCCGGAGAATTGCAGATCAGGGTCAATGCCCGTGATTCGGAGGGCCGGGAAGCTTCGACCTTGTTCCTCTTTCACGTCGGCGAGCGGCCGGTCATTCAAGACCCCGCTCCCGTTCCACCCGGTCGGGCCAATCTCAGCCAGCAAATGCGAGCCCTTTCGCCGAGAGCACTGTTGCTTGCCCGCGCTGCAACGCACGCTACTGATCGTGTGCAAGCGCGCATTGGGCGATAGGCGAATGTGAACGCGCCGCTCGTCGAGCAGCCGCTCGTCTCCGGCGCCGATCTGGTCATGGCGCTTCTGAACAAGGCGTTGCGCGCGCAGGATCGGATTGCGCTGGATTTCATGGCGGTGAATGACTCGCATGTCCTGGCCCCGTATCGACAAGCGGCATTGTGGATACGCGGGTCCGGAATCGTTGCAATTTCCGGGGTCGCCTCGGTTGAACAAAACGCGCCCTATGTGCAATGGCTGAAACCGGTATGTGCACAGATGCCCTCAGGCAATGCGAGACCGGTATCCGCGCCCGATCTATCCGTCGGTCAAAGTGAGCATTGGGCAGAGTGGCTGCCCGCTTACGGGCTTTGGGTCCCGATCTGCCTTCCAGGCCAGGGTGAGGTTTTACCGGTCGGAGGGCTGATTTTTGCCCGCGACCAGGCCTGGACGGAACAGGAGCAGGCGATTCTCCGTGAGTGGCTTGCCGCATGGACGCTTGTCCGCCACAGCGTCGCGCCATTTGTGCGCGTCAATGCAATAATCCGCCGTCTTTGCGGGATCAAACGGGTACGGTTGATCGCGATTCTTGCTGCAGTATCCGCGTTATTCGTCATTCACGTGCCGATCACAATCCTCGCCCCCGGAGAACTCGTTGCGATAGAGCCGATGCCGGTTCGCGCACCCATTGATGGCGTAGTAAGGGAGTTTTTCGTACAGCCCAATCAATCGGTGAAAGCGGGTGATCGTCTTTTTGCCTTTGATATTCTTCAGTTGGCCAGCAAGCTGGAGGTGGCGAATCAGGCTCTCCAGACGGTGCAGGCCGAGCTCAGGCAGTACGACCAGCAGGCGCTGAACGACCCGAAGGCGCGAGCCGCACTCGCTGCGGCGCGCGGGAACGTGGCGGAGAAACGCGCCGAACTCGATTACCTCCGTAACCAAAGAGGCCGATCGCTCGTGCTTGCAGCCGAGGAGGGCATCGCAATCTTCGACGACGCACAGGAATGGATCGGCAAACCAGTCAGCACGGGCGAGCGCATTCTGCGCATCGCCTCCGATCAGCGCAAAGGTATTGAGGCCTGGATTGCCGTGGGGGATGCGATTCCCTTGCCTCCCAGGGCGTCGACCCGTCTGTATCTGACATCGAGCCCGTTGGACCCGGTGGCAGGTACGGTCTACTACATTGCGCACGACGCAGTACGGCGCCCTGAGGGCACCTATGCTTTCCGGGTCCGGGCCAGTCTCGATCAACCCACCGAGCATCGCATTGGACTGAAGGGAACCGTGCGCCTTAGCGGCGAAAGCGTATCGCTGGCTTATTGGATGTTCCGCCGGCCGCTCGCTGCGGTGCGCGAATTTCTGGGAATATGAATCAGACAGCTTTGCCTTCGCTGCGTGAGGAATTGGCGCTTTTCCCCGGCCCGAGGCTTGTCGACGGGCAGCCTAGCTGGACGATCCAGGATCCGGTAAGAAATCAGTTTTTCCGCCTGGACTGGCTCACCTTTGAGATCGTCTCCAACTGGCAGCGGGGTGATCCCGAGTCAGTGGCCGAAGCCGTGCGCGAAAGCACGCCGTTCGATGTGAGCGCCGACGATGTCGAGGGAGTATTTAAATTTCTGATGGAAAATCAGCTCTTGAGGCCGGAGGGCCCCAAGGGACTGGCTTCGCTTGTACGAATCGCGCATGCGCGCCGGGAATCGTGGTGGCTGTGGCTGATTCATAATTATCTTTTCTTCAGGGTGCCCCTGGTGCGGCCGGATCGCTGGCTCAGCATGGCGCTCCATCCTGCGCGCTGGCTTTTCTCGCGAACATTCTTATTTCTGACGCTTGCCGCGCTTGTTGCCGGGGTCCTGCTGATCTCCCGCCAATGGGAGGTTTTTAGCGCTACGCTGGTGGACACGTTCACTCCAACCGGATTTGCCTGCTACGCGCTCGCGCTCATTTTCGCGAAAATACTTCACGAGCTGGCGCACGGACTTGCTGCGCGAAGGCACGGTTGTCACGTGCCTGCCATGGGAATTGCCTTTCTCGTTATGTGGCCGATGCCCTACACCGACGTCAATGAGGCCTGGAAGCTGCCGGATCGTCGCGCGAGACTCATGATCAGCGCGGCCGGTGTTCTCGCCGAGCTTGCGCTGGCAGTATGGGCGACACTTGCGTGGGGGCTGCTCGAAGACGGGCTGATACGCACCGCGGTATTTCTGCTCGCGACAACCACCTGGGTGATCACCATTCTCGTGAACCTCAGCCCGTTCATGCGCTTCGACGGTTACTTCGTGCTTTCGGATTTACTCGACGTGCCGAACCTGCATGCGCGCAGTTTCGCACTCGCGCGCTGGAAGCTTCGCGAGTGGCTGTTTGCATTGGGTGACGCGCCCCCGGAGTACATGCCGGGCCGTGCACCATGGCTGATCCTGTTTGCCTTTTTCACCTGGATATACAGGCTGGTCGTTTTCATCGGAATTGCCGTGCTTGTGTACGCATTTTTCGTGAAATTTCTGGGTATACTTCTGTTTCTCGTCGAAGTGATCTGGTTCATATTGAGACCGATGTATTTCGAGCTTAAAGTGTGGCGCTCGCGGTGGTCCGATATCCGGCGCTCGAGGCGCACGCTAGGCTCGCTCGCTATTGGCTGCCTGATGGCAGCCCTCGTGTTGACACCGCTTCCGTGGAGAATGCAGGTTTCGGGCATGCTCTATCCTGGAGACGAGCATGCGGTCTATGCGCCGGAGGGGGCGCGCGTCGAAGCGATATACGTAAAGGACGGCCAACACATTGCAAAGGGTGCGCCGCTGTTTGCGCTGTCATCCGGGTTTCTCGACGAACGTACCGTGGCAGCCCGCAGCCGCATCGCCCGGCTCTCCTCACAGGCCGATTCGGCCTCGGTAAGCCCGGATTTGCGCAGCCGTCTTCTGGTGCTGCAGGCTGACCTGCAGACCGCGCGAGCCTCGCTCCGCTCTGTCGAAGTTCAGATGCTCGAACGACGGCCGCTTGCGCAGCAGAGCGGGCGTGTGCGGTTACACGACCCGGATTTGCGAGCGGGCGTGTGGGTCGCACGCAATGAGAAACTCGCTACGATCGTGGATGGCGAACGCTGGCACGCAGTTGCCTACCTCGCGGAGCAGGATGTGCACCGCATCGCAAAAGGCGCGCGGGCACGTTTCTACTTCGAAGCGCCCATTCATGCGCCGATAGAGATGTCGGTTTCGGCGATTGACCTGGACGCCACGCGGGTACTGCTCGAAGGTGCGCTGGCACTTTCCAGCGGCGGCTCGGTCGCGGGGCGGGAGATCGAGGGCAAGTTCATTCCGGAACGAGCGGTGTACCGGCTGAAACTTGATACGGAACGGCAGGATTCCACCCTGGCAGCGCAAACTTGGCGCGGCAAGGTGGTTTTGTTCGGAGAATCCCAATCCCTGGCAGGTCGCGCAGCGCGAGCCGCAATGGCCGTGCTTTGGAAAGAGGCAGGCTGGTAGGTCCAGTGCTCAAGAGGGCCCGGAAGGTATCTGTCGCTCACCCAACCGCATCATGTTGTAGACCAGATTCATCATGCCAATCTTGACCCGCGAACGCAGCAACCCGATGGTGCGCACGATGTGACCACCCATCTGCGCCTGCACCCCAAAGACATGCTCAACCCGGACCCGAACTCGGGGCTTTTCTGTATTCGAGGCTTTTTGTTCTGCCGTCAACGGATGATTGCCGTGCGCGCCCCTTCTCGCAAATCTGGCTGGGGATATTGGCCGTGGCTAAGCTGGCTTCCTTCTCCTGTGAGCGGTAAGCGCTATCGGCATAGATAGCGCGCTTCTTGCCGTTCGCGTCTTCGCTCTGATCCAGCAGCGCCTCAAACACCTGACTGTCGTGTTCCTCATTGACCCGCTGCATTACCCAGAAGTTTGGAGAGCGAGTTCGAGTTCAGGGGGTGACTGCACATTCCGTACCTCGGCCCTGGTGAAGCTCCGCAGGATCTGATCCGCGGACAGCGGCACAGGCTCCATCAACGATGGATTCCATCAACACCGATAACGGAATATGCGCATGCAACCGCGGAAAGCACGATAGAAAAAGCTCACCCGAGTTTGCGTCATTCGGATTCTTCTCTTTTAACAGGCATATATTCCACGCGCAGCGTCTCGACCCGCAAGGCATCCGTTTCAGCCGAAGCAGCCTTGAATCCGCCCTGCGCGCGAATCTCCTGAAACCGGCGCGCCAAATCCGCCAAGCCCTCGGCCGCTTCCAGCCGCTCGCGCAACGTCCACTTGAGCGCCTGGCGCAACTGGGCTCTGCGACTGCCTTCCCAGGTGGTCAGACTCCAATCGATGTCTTGCTCGCCCTCATTCATTGGGTTTTCCTTCCTCCTGAATCCATCGCAAGTGCTGAATGTCGTCGAGATCGCGCGGCCAATTGGCCTCCTGTTTCATGGCGATGAGCGTGCTCAAGCTGACAAACCGCATGCTCAGGCCGGGTGCAAGCTGCCCTTGTATTGCGTTCGCAAATTCCAGTCTCGTTCATAGAATTTGCGCCTGGGCATGAAATTCAAATCACTACGGCTGAATTCCGCTGGAATTCGTTCTCTGCCATGCATATTACATGCTGCAATAATTATTTCGTCAAACATAATACCAGCTATGCCTTTTCATTTTCTAATTTTGGACTTTAAAAATGATTGAATCAATCAAGGCGGAATCGCCTCGCCTGAGTTCCCCTGCACAAACCGCATCGCAGGCGCGGAAGAAAATGCAAAACCAGCCTTCAGGTCCTCTCCCCACCCTGAAACGGCGCAAACCGCACCGGCATCAGTGGCCTCAGGTCCACGCGCCCGTCGGCGTGCTTGATGGCAAGCGTCAATTGTTGCGGCCCCTGCGGCGGCCCGAGCGGTATCACCATGCGGCCGCCGGGTTTCAACTGCTGCCAGAGAGCGGGCGGAATCTCCGGCGCCGACTCCTTCACCATGATGGCATCGAACGGCGCCTTCTCGGCCCAGCCAAAGGAACCATCGCCCTGTGCCAGGGTAATATTCTTATAGCCCAGCAGCGGCAGCAGCAGGCGGGCGATTTCGAGCAGCGGCTGCACGATCTCCATGCTGTAGACCTCGGCGCCCAACTCGGCAAGGATGGCCGCCTGATAGCCGCTGTCGGTGCCGGTCTCGAACACGCGCTGGCCGGGTTTGATCTGCAGCACCTGCGTCATCAAGGCGAGCACCGAGGGCTGGGTGAGGTTCTGACCGAACCCCAGCGGCAGTGGCACATCCCGATAGGCAAAGGGAACCAGCAGTCCCGGAACAAAGCGATGGCGCGGCACTTTGGCAAAGGCATCCAGGACGCGCGCATCGACACCCGCCGGACCCAGGGCGGGAAAACCCGAGGCCGCCTGCTGAATGTGAACCGCAAGTTCTTTTCTCGCCGCGGCAAACGCCTCCTCCTGCGCATGCGCAGGCCCGCCTGCTGAGAGCCCGAGGATTATCACCATCGCCCAGGTAATGCGCGGCAAGCGCGGACGGCAAGGCAGTCTGCCGAGTCCTGTGCATGACTGCAGTATTTCGAACGGATTTTTCAGCACGCATTCCCCCTGCACCAAAGCGGCGCCTATCGACTCAGTGTAGAGTCTTGGCCATTTCTTGAACAGGAGGATTTCATGCTGAATATTCGTCTGACTTTGCTGGCCTGCGCGCTCTCGTTTTCCGGCCTTGCCCACGCTCAGGCGCAATACCCCGCCAAACCGATCCGCCTGATCGTCCCGCAGGCGGCCGGCAGCAACACCGATATCGTCGCGCGCGCCCTCGCCGCGGAACTCTCGCCGATATTCGGCCAACCGCTGATAATCGACAACCGCCCTGGTGCAGGACTCATCATTGGTCTGGAGCTCACTGCCAAATCGGCCCCCGACGGTTACACGTTGTGCATGTCGCCCATCGGCGCGCTGGCAATCAGCCCGCACATGTTCGACAAGCTCCCCTATGTGATCGAGCGCGATTTCCAGCCCATTGCCCAACTCACCAACGGCCCGCTGATGCTGGCGGTGAATAGTTCCCTGCCAGTGAAAACGGTGCGTGAGCTGCTGGATTACGCCAAGCAGAATCCGGGCAAGCTTTCCTTTGCCTCCTCTACCGCCGGGTCTCCGGGGCATCTAGCCGGCGAGCTCTTCAAAATGGCAACCGGCGGCGTTATCGAGCACATCCCCTACAAGGGCGGTGCGCCCGCCATCGCCGACCTGCTTGCCGGACGGGTGCAGATCATGTTCGAGGGCATGAATTCGATCGCCCCGCACGTCAAGAGTGGCCGCCTGCGCGGCATCGCAATTACCACGCTGAAACGCAATGACGCCTTCCCCGAGGTACCCACCATGGTCGAGGGGGGCCTGCAGGGTTTCGACATCAGCGTCTGGCAGGGCATGGTCGCACCCTCCGGCCTGCCGCGGCCGCTGCTGGATAGAATCAACGCAGCCGTCAATCGCGCCGTGGCAAGTCCCAATTTCAGCAAGCGCATGGCGGAACTGGGCAACGAGGTGGCCGGCGGCACGCCCGAGGAATTCGCGGCACTGATCCGCCGCGATTCGACCCGCTGGGGCGAAGTTATCCGCAAGGCCGGCATCAAGCTCCAATAGGACGAAAGCACTGCCATGACGGGCGGTGCGAATGACTTGCTGTGATGCGTTTCAATGGCCTCAGCGCATCAGTACCAAGGCAGCTTGCCATCAATTGATCCGGCCGAAACAGATCTGGAAGACGCCCGCGTCTAGCGGGAAACAACCAAGGGGAAATACATGGCAACAAAGAAAACGACGCGCCTGCCGGCGCGCCGGCGTAAAAAACTTGCGCCCACCAAAACGCGCTGGTGCTCCGATGTGATCGTCGATCTGATGCGGCAGTACGATTTTCCGTATGTGCCGCTCAATCCGGGGTCGAGCTTTCGCGGCCTGCATGACTCCATGGTCAATTACGGCCAGGACGATCCGCAGATGCTGCTCTGCCCGCACGAGAACATCGCCATCCAGATTGCGCATGGCTACGCCAAGGCCACCGGCGAGCCACTGATTGCCATTGTCCACAATCTGGTGGGCCTGCTGCATTCCTGCATGGCGGTGTACTACGCCTATATCGACCGCGCGCCGGTTTTCATCATTGGCGCCACCGGGCCGCTCGATACCGCGCAACGCCGCCCGCGCACCGACTGGATACACACGGCCAAAGTGCAGGGCAATGCGATCCGCGATTACACCAAATGGGACGACCAGCCGCACACGATTGATGATGTCTCTGATTCATTCGCCCGCGCCTACGGGGTGATGATGACCGAGCCACAGGGCCCGGTGTACACCTGCTACGACGCCAGCATGCTCGAACAGGCGCTGCCCCACGCCGTGGCGCTGCCGCCGCCCGGCAGCGCGCGCGTGCCCAGCCGTATGGCGGCCGATCCGGCCGAACTCTCGCAGGTCGCCGCCCTGCTGGCGGGCGCACGCAATCCCATCCTGCTCGCCGACTGGACCTGCCGCGCCCCGCACGGGTATGAAGATCTGGTGACACTGGCCGAAACGCTGGGCGCCGGCGTCATCGACATCGGCGCGCGGCTCAATTTCCCCAACCGCCATCCGCTCAATATGAGCCTGTGCAACGAGGCAGCGCTGAAGAATGCCGATCTCATCGTCGCCCTGGATGCGCGCGACTGGGAGAAAGTCACCACCCGTCTGGACAGCATGACGCGGAAAACCGTGAGCCTGGTGCCCAAATCCGCGAAGTGGGTGGAGATCGGCTTTGCCGATGTCGAGATTTCGAGCTGGTCCACCGATTATCAGCGGCGCCTGCATGCCGGGATCAAGATTCTGGCCGACACCTCGCTGGCAATCCCCGAACTCACCCGGCAGTGCAAACGCCTGCTCGCGCGCGCGCCGGAAAGCGGCGCTCGTATCGAAGCGCGCAAAAAGAGGCTCGGCCGCCTGCATGAGAAATCCATGCAGGACTGGGCACAACGCGCCAAAGAGAACTGGAACGCAAAACCCTTGAGCACTGCGCGCCTCGCCTCGGAAATATGGGAAGTCATCAAAGACGAGGACTGGGTGCTGGCATCAAGCAACCTGAATGGCTGGTGCAACCGCCTCTGGAACTATGATCGCCCCTATCGCTACGCGGGCCAGGCGCTGGGCACTGCCACCCAGATCGGCACGGCACTGGGTTCGGCCCTGGCGCACCGCGACAAGAAACGCCTGGTGGTGGACATTCAGCCTGATGGCGACCTGATGTTCGATCCGGGCGCGCTCTGGGTGGCTGCCAAGTACAAGATTCCGATGCTGGTGGTGATGTACAACAACCGCGCCTATTACAACGACTGGGAACACCAGATTCGCATGGCAAAACACCGCGGCACGCCGGAGGAGCGCGCCTACATCGGCATGGACATCATGCAACCCGAAGTGGATTTCGCCGGCTTGGCACGCTCCATGGGCTGGCATGCCGAGGACAGGATAGAGAGCGGCGACGATGTGGCCGCAGCACTCAGGCGTGCGATTGCCGTGGTCAAGTCAGGACGGCCCGCGCTGGTGGATACCGTCACCCAGTTCCGTTGATTCAAACCGGGATTCAAACCGGGCCAAACCGGGGACGTACCACGTTTTGAAAACGTGGTACGTCCCCGGTTTGGCTCCCGGTATGGCGGCGTTGGGGCGTCCTTGTCCCCCGCCCTTTACAGCGACGGAATGAATTTCAACGCGGGAAACCATTCGCCCAGCAGGGTCGCCGGCCAGGGCACCGCCATGATTTTGTCGAACAGGATAGTGACGAACACCACCATGAATCCCGCGTAGGACAGCACCAGTTTCCAGGGTTCCCTGTTTTCCAGGCGCATGAAGGCAATAACGAATACGAAGAGCGTCGGAATCAGACCGATCACCCAGGTCACCGCCATGAAGGTGAGCAGATAGGCGAAGAAGATTGCGGCGCGCCGTATGACGGTAGCAATCGGCAGATGGGCGGTGTCCGACTCGATGTCCATGTGGATTTTCTGGCCGGTTGCCTCTTCAACATCGGACACGTCCTCGGGCTGCACGGTGGCAACCGAGGGTTTGCGGAAAATCTGGTTGAGAAAGCTGATCACCACGGCAATCAGCGCCACCGAACCCACGATCAGCGGGCCGATCTTGGCATTGAGGCGCCAGGAAATCGCCATGAACACCATGGTGGCAATAACGATCAGGTAAAACCCGGTGAAAAGCTGGCCCCACTCGAAGTGCGGGCGGCCGAAACTGCGCGCGAGGCCGCGCACACCGCCCATGATCTTGTAATCCTGCAGGAGCGGGCGCAGCAGACCGATGAATGACAGCGCAAGCAGGACGAGCACGATCGGACGGCCCAGCCAGTCGATGCCATAGCGCTCGATGGAGATGAACATGTAGCGCTCGATCAGATCGCCCAGCACCAGGCCGAGGATCAGCGGCGGGCGCGGCCACTTGGACTGCTTCATGATCCAGCCGAGCAGCCCGAAAAACAGCAGCGTGTAGAGATCGCCCCAGTTGCGCGAGGACTCAAAAGCGCCGATGTAGATGATGCCGAGTACCGCCGGGCAGATGAGCGTGTAGCGCAGCAGCGCGACCCGCGCGAACTGCGGGCTGAAGGCATAGCAGAGGCCTGCGCCCAGGATGTTGGCCAGCGCCACCGACCACACCATGGAATAGGTGATGTCGAGATGTTTGTGCAGCATGTCGGGCCCCGGCACCAGGCCGTGCATCATGAAGGCGCCCAGCAGAATGGCCATCGACGCACTGCCGGGCACACCGAAGGCGATGGTCGGCACCAGTGCCCCGCCCTCCTTGGCATTGTTCGAACTTTCCGAGGCGATCACGCCGCGCACATCGCCCTTGCCAAAGGTTTTGGTGGCCCCCTTCTCGGTGCGCAGGGCATGACCATAGGCCAGCCAGTCGATCACCGAGCCGCCGATGCCCGGCACCGCGCCTATGCCTCCGCCTATCCACGAGCAGCGCACCACCAGCCACCAGTTGCGGAAGCAATCCTTGACGCCCTCCCACTGGCCTTTGTAGACATCCAGTTTCCCGCCGCCACCGGTGGCGATCGCCGTTCGCCGGATCATCAGGTCGCACATTTCCGGCAGGGCGAACAGACCCAGGATGATGGGCAGTATCGGCAGCCCGTCCCATAGATAGATGGTGTCGAAGGTCCATCGCAGCGTTCCAGTCTGCGGATCACCGCCTATCATGGCGAGCATGATGCCAAAGCATGCTGCCACCAAACCGCGTAGCGGCGCGCTGCCCGAGAGCACCGCCACCATGGAGATACCGAAGATCGCGAACGCCAGCAGTTCCGGCGAGCCGATATGCAGCATCACCGGGCGCAGGATGGGAATGGAAATCGCGAGCAGCGCCGCGCCAAAAATGCCGCCCATCAGCGAAGACATGTAGCAGGCAGACAGCGCGCGCCCGGCTTCCCCGCGACGCGCCATGGGATAACCATCCAGCACCGTTGCCGCCGATGAGGCACCGCCGGGCACGCCGAACAGCACTGCGGGTATCGGATCTCCCGTGGCCACGGTCGAGCCGAGCCCCAGCAGAAAGGCAAACGCCGTGTAGGGATCCATGCCGTAGGTAAAGGGCAGCAGCATTGCCGTGCCTGCGAGACCGCCAACGCCAGGCAGAATTCCCAGGATCAAGCCGAAAAACGCGCCCATGGCGAGAAAGGCGAGGCGGGTCGGGTCCATCATGATGCCGAATGCATTGCCCGCGGCACTGAGCATGAACGACGCTTCGGCGGCAAAACCTTCCATGCTCAAATCCTTATTCTGGAATCCGCTGTTAACGCAAGTGCGCGTGAGTCAAAGCCGGCCACTGCAATTGATACAGAACGCTATTCATGGTTTCTGGCGGAGTACTGCGCGATATTACGCGGTGCTGGTGGGTCCGCGAACTACCGCCAGATCAGCGAAATCACCAATCAGGGTGTCGAAAAATCCACTCACCCCGGCGAACGCCGGGATCCAAAGTTTGTAAATAAACAACCCAGCGGCAAGCCGCGGGGTATTAACTGCGCTCTTCAATGCGCCAGTTTTCAACCGGCCTACGCCCCAAGGGGCGGGGAATTGAACCCGCAGTGATTAAATTGAACCAGGATTTTGTCTGATTCCGGCGTTCGCCGGAATGACGATATTTGCCATCCAGCTCCGCTGGTAAATAAACGGCTAATCCGTCGCTGCCTTGGCGCGTTTGATGATTGCCGGTGACGCGCTTTGCTGCTTGGCAATCAGGCGCGCGATTTCCGGGCCGGAAATGGGGTTGATTTCGAGCTTCATCTTGGTGACCTCGGCGATGAAAGCCGGATCCTTAGTGACCGCCATGAAACTATCCTGCAAGGCCTTGACGCGGTCAGCGGGTATGCCCGGCGGCGCGAGGAAAGGCCTGCCCCAGGCCTGGGGGGCAAAAATAAATTCCAGCACCTGCTTGTCCTCGGCCGATTCGGCAAGGTCCAGGACCAGGGGCACATTGGGCATGTCCGGGTGCTTCTCGGTGGCAATCTGCACCAGCACATGCATTTTCTTTTCTTTCAGCCAGTGCGCGTGCGAACTTATTGCACTGGACCAGGAGTAGCCACAGCGGCCATCGACCTCGCCACGCTCCATGGCAAGCAGAATTTCATTGCCGCCGGGATATCCGGTCACCAGTTTCAGGCGGGTGCCCAGCACCTTGTTCAGGGCCTTGGGGAATGTGTCAGTATCGGCGCCCTCGCCCGTGCCGCCGACGATCATGCCGCGGGTTTTCAGTTCCTGGAACTGCGTGATACCGCTCTTGGCCATGGCCACGCAAATGCTCACCTCGTTGTTGGCGCTGCCGATCCAGGTGAATTTGGACGGTTCGAAGCGCGCCAGATCGTTGCCATAGATTTTTTCCTGTGGAATGCCGCGCCCGATCACGCCGATGGCAGTGCCATCCTTGGGAAGGATGTTATAGAGCTCGTTGGCAAGCAACAGGCTGCCGGCGCCGGGACGGTTCTTGACCACGAAATCGGGACTGCCCGGCAGGTGTTTTGCCCAATGGCGGGCAAAGGTGCGAGCATAGACATCATAGCCGCCACCAGGCGAATAACCGACCCAGAGGGTGACGGTTTTGCCTTTGTAGAATCCAGCAACTCCCTGCGCCTGCACGTTGCCTGCAGCCAGCAGAAACGTTGCAGCCAGTATTCCCAATAGGCGTGAAACCGGGGCTAACGCTGAAGCGTGCGATCGCATAAAATTCCCTCTCTTCAAGAAAATAGTTCTGCTGCGCGCAACCTGCCGGTGCGCCCGGGCGGCGTATTAAGCCACAACCGGGCCCTTTTTGGTAACTTCCACAATGCCGCGGTCGGCAGCCACTTTCAGCCAGTCGCCGCTCTCTATCAGCTCCAGCGGATCGCGGTCGAATCCGGTAATGGCCGGGGCGTGAACCACCACCGCGCCGAGCGCGATTTTGGTGGTCATCTCATTGAACAGCATGGCAATCGGCGTGGCGCCGGCGATGCGCGCGATATGAAACTGCTTGGACCAGCCCGAGGATCCCTTGGCGCCCGGGAAGACCAGAATTTTTCCCTTGAAGCGCTGCCCCCGCCCCTCGGTGTTGGTGCGCGCGCCCAGCACCGAATTGCAGTAGATCACCGCCGAGGATTCCATCCATGCGCAGTGCTCCCCTTTCACGGGGACATTGCCCACCTGGTAGGACGTGCAGGTGTTCATGAGCTACACGCCAATCCCCGCACTGAAAGCCTCGCCCCTGCGGAAGAGCTTCACTACTTCCGGCGTGATCCCCTGCTTCTCGGCGTGATCAGGGTCCATGCCCTGCTGCAGGTGGCTGGCAAACACGCGCACCTTGGGGATATCGACCACCGTGGGGCCACGGTAGATTTGTTCTCGCAATTCTGAACCCTTTATGTTCCAGTTTTGCCTCCAACCAGCACCAAAGGCAAGCACCAAGGGCAAGCACCAAGGGCAAGCTATTCTCGCCTCGGCCGAGGCACTACAATGTGCCGACGGCAGGCGCCGCGTCGCTGGACATCCAGGCTCAATGGGTCGGTTAACCGCAAGATCATGGAGGATAATGACTATGATGAAACCACTGCTTATTAGAATACTGCTCGCCGCCGGGCTGGCGTTTCCGCTAGCCGTCCACGGCCAGGACTATCCGAGCAAGATGATCAAGATCATCGTTGGGATGGCACCAGGGGTCACGTTTGAAACCGTGACACGCATAATCGCTGAAAAGCTCCGGGATAAGTGGAGCCAACCGGTCATCGTCGATAACCGTCCGGGTGCCAGTAGCAACATCGCTGCAGAGCTGGTGTCCAGGGCCGCGCCCGACGGCTATACGCTGATGTTCGCGACGCAGTCGGTGCTGGCCGTCAACAAAAGCCTTTTCGCCAAGCTCACCTATGATCCGGATGCGTTTGTGCCGGTCTCGGTGGTCTTGTCGACCTATAACGTTCTGTTGGTGAACCCCAAGGTGCCCGCGGTCAGCGTGCAGCAGTTGATCGACTACGCAAAAGCCAATCCGGACCGGCGCAACTACTCTTCGGGCGGAAACGGCTCATCTACGAACCTTGCGGGCGAGCTGTTCAAGACGATGGCCGGGGTCAAAATCGTACATGTCCCGTACAAGGGCGGCGGCGCCTCGATCATGGCACTGATGAGCGGGGAGGTGCACAGCTCGTTTGTGGACATCGCTATGGCGCTTCCACTCATTCGCTCCGGTAAAGTGCGTGTGCTCGCGGTTGCCAGCGAGAAGCGCAGCAGCGTCCTGCCTGACATCCCCGCGATGTCCGAGGTGCTGCCGGGATTTCTATCCGTGCTCTGGATGGGCGCGGTCGCGCCGGCCGGGACTCCGTCTGCGATCGCCAATCAGCTCTCCGGCGCGATCGCCGAGATACTCAAGCAGCCGGACGTCGCAAAGCGGCTGCTCGACATGAATTTCGACCCGATCGGCAGCACTCCGAAGGAAATGGCGCTGTTTATGGCGCAGGAGCGCGAGCGCTGGGGCAAAGTGGTTCGCGACAGCGGCGCGAAATCGGACTAGGAGAGAGGGACGTGATTAACAAAACTGTGGCCACCTGCCGTGAAGCGGTAGCATGAGCGCTGCCTGCCAGCAGGGGGGCACGCTGGCTGCAACATAGGCCGTTCGACATCGTTGTCCATCTTCCATACCTATAAAGAGCTGCTCATGACATCTGCAATTTCGTTGACCGCCCACTATGAACTAGAGGACGGAAGACTGCGGGAATACCTGGAAGACGCCCACCTTCCCAGCCTGCTGGGTACTCTGGCTTATGCCACATGCGACATGGCTGTGTTGAGGGAGGAATTCCGTCCTAACTACGTCGTCACGCCTCTGGGCTTTGAACGCCAGGGTGGCATGTCCGCAGACGCGCAGGCCGACGCTCGGGCCATGGCGTTCACCATCATTCGCGGCCTGCAAAATGGGGAATATGCCGATGTGTCCGCGCCGTCGCCTGCCGAGGTTCGCCAGATCATGGAGTTCATGGTCGGCCCGTTCTCCGACGAGTATTCGTCATTGTTGTTACACGAGCTGGACCTTCCGAACGATCTAGACGCTCCGGGCTGGCACAAGTCCGAGGTAGCGCCGGATTCCGAGTTCACTGTGGCGATCATCGGTGCTGGCAAGGCCGGGATCGGCGCGGCGTACCGCTTGAAACAAGTTGGGGTGCCCTTCGTCCTCCTGGAACGCCACAAGGATGCTGGCGGCGTATGGTTGGAGAACAGCTACCCGGGGTGTCGCTTGGACACCAGCAACTTTGGTTACAGCTATTCCTTCAATCAGAACCCATCGTGGGAAGAAGAGTTCTCGAGCCGACCCGCCGTTCTGGAGTACCTTCAGGAAAGCGCCGAGAAGTTCGGCCTTCTCGGGCACACGCGGTTCAACACCGAGGTGATCGCCGGACAGTTCGACGAGAACGACGCCACGTGGCAGCTCACGCTCAAGAACGCCGACGGGGCAACCGAAAAGCTCCGTGTCCAGGCGGTAATCAGCGCGGTCGGTCAGCTCAATCAACCCAACTACCCCAAGGTCGACAATATCGAGGCGTTCCGCGGACCCGCGTGGCACACTTCACGCTGGAACCACGACGAGGACTTGGCGGGCAAGCGAGTCGCCGTAATCGGTACGGGTGCTAGCGCCTTCCAGGCGATTCAAAAGATTGCACCGATTGCTGGCGAGCTGACGATTTTCCAGAGAACGGCGCCCTGGTTCTCTGCCACCCCCGGGTATAACAGCCTTCTGAAGACGGGCAGTCGCTGGTTGATGGAAAATGTGCCGAACTATCACCGCTGGTCGCGCGTTTATCGGCTTTGGACGGGAATGTCCAGGCGGTCGGTCACAGTGGTAGACCCGAGCTGGGTGCACCCGATTTCGGTGTCGGAAAAGAACGAGGGCTTGCGCCAAGTTCTCCTTGGGCAGTTGCGGGATGCATTCAGCGACCGGCCGGATCTCCTCGAGAAGATGACTCCGTTGTATCCGCCCTTGGCCAAGCGCATGATGAATGATGATGGCACGTGGACAGCCACGTTGAAGCGTCCCAACGTGAAGTTGGTGACAGACAAGATCACGAGAGCCGTCGAGACAGGTATTGAGACCGATGACGGGATCCGGCACGAGTTCGACATCCTCATTTACGGCACCGGCTTCAAAGCTGCGTATTTTCTTTCAACACTCTCATTGACCGGCCGTGGGGGCGTCGATCTCCACGAGCAATGGCACGGGGATGACGCGCGCGCGTATTACGGCATGACGATTCCCAACTTCCCCAATTTGTTCTGCCTGTATGGCCCCAACACCAATCTCAATGCCAATTCCAGCGGCGGCCTACTATCCGATTCTATGTCACTGTACATAACGGAATGTATCCGGACCCTCTTGGAATCCGGACACCGTACGATGGAGGTGCGTCAGGACGTGCTGGAGGAGTACAACGCGCGCATTGACGCGGCGAGCAAAACGGTCGTGTACGGCGCATCTGCCGTGAACAGCTGGTACAAGAACTCGATAGGTAGGTTGACGCAGAACTGGCCACTTCGAAGTGTCGACTATTGGACGCAAACTCGCAAAGTGAACCCCAACGACTATCTCTTCGACTGAGTTCGCAATTGTAGGGGAGTGATGTGATACGAACCGGAGATGCTGTGGACGTTGCACCAAGAGAGAAATGGCTCAACGCTGGCGGCTTTCGCACGCGCTATCTGGAGGCTGGCGATCCGGGCACGAGCGCTGTTGTGCTGCTGCACGATGGAGCGTGGGGAGGGGCAAGCTCTGTCAGCTGGGTCAAAGGATAGGAATTCCAACGCCACTTTTTGAAGTATCCCGTGCTGTTCAGTCGTAGTCAATCTGGGAATTTGTGTCGAAGAACCTGAAAACCCGACCCGGTTAGGCGGCGTCAATAAATAACATATTCAACTAGGCGGATGGCCGTGGTCGAATGATGTAGTTCCATTCACCATGAAACGAGAAGAATCTGTAAATGTTATTTATTGACGGCGCCTTAGCGCGTTGTGCGTATCCGGGGTCACATATGCGGCGGAAATTTGCCACTCCACTCATGTGACCCAAGGCACGAGCAATCTCTGACGAGCGCTTGCTCGTCTTTCCCTACCACGCCACGCGTTGATCGAACTCGTCCCTCAAGGGGATTTGCTTCGCGGCATAGTCCGGCGCCGGTTGCGCCTGCGGATCGATTTCGCCAGGCTCGGTGCCAGGCATCTCGCACAGCGGCGGCCCGCGTGCCGGCAGCAGACGCGGCGGCGAAGTCGGCTCGCCCAGATGGCCGAGAATCTCCCGGATCACCGCCGCCTCGGTGATGAAGGCGATGACCAACGGGAATCCCTGTGGGATGACCAACGGGAATCCCTGTGGGATGACCAACGGAAATCCCTGTGGGATGACCAACGGAAATCCCTGTGGGATGATCCTCATCTTATGTCTCAGGCAGAGCCTGAGACGGTATCCCGGGACGCCGCCGTGTTCCCAAGCGGCCATGGTCTGCGCGTCTTCCGGTGCCAGCAGTCCGCGCCGCTCGACCGCTCGCAGCAGTCTCCGGCGCACGGCGGCCTGGACTTCGCCGATCGCGGGCGCATCCAGTCCGCTAGCCGGGTGGAAGCGCACGCCTCCCTCCGCAGCAGCATCGAAAACACCATCGACGACGACGCAGTAATAGTGGAGATGGGTGTTGAGCAACGCGCCAAAACGGTGGATGAAGACCACAGCGCCGAGGCGGGACGCTGCACTGGCACCCGGGCTGCATTGCTGTTCAGCATTGAGTCCTGACTCGCTGACCTCAAACGCTAGTACAGAGAGAGCATATCCACCCTGCCGGGAGAGGGAAGCCCCATTGAATCCCAAAGATTTGCGGCGTATGATATCAAAACTTTTTAACTAGTGATATCAACAACATGCCCAGCATCCTCATTCGCGATCTAGCCGACGAAGTCAAAGCGTCGTTGCGCAAGCAGGCCAAACTCAACCAGCGATCAATGGAAGAGGAAGCCCGGCAGATCCTGAATGCTGCGTTGCTCAAAGCCACGATACAGATACCGGGTGCATCGATCGGCCGGCGCATTCATCGTCGATTTGTCGCACTTGGTGGCATCGAATTGCAACTGCCGGACAGAACGCCGATGAAACCTTTGCCATCCTTTGGTGCTGCAAAACGTATTGCGCGCCGGTAAAGCAGAATGCTGCTCGTATTGGACACCAACGTGCTGTCCGAGTTGATGAAACCCTCGCCTGACGAGCGTGTAATGCGCTGGTTCGACGCGCATGCCGACGCGCAATTCGCGACAACCGTCATCAACGAGGCCGAGTTGCGCGCTGGTATCGCATTGTTGCCCGATGGCCGAAAAAAGCGGCCTCTGGCGGACGCAGTCAAGGCCACGTTGAAGGATGAATTGGGCGGACGCATATTCGCTTTCGATTCGGATGCTGCCGGTGAATTTGCCGTTATCGTTCGCATGCGCGCGGGCAAGGGTAATCCCATAAACTTCCAGGACGCCTGCATTGCGGCGATCTGCAAGGCACGGGCCGCGCCAATCGTGACGCGTGATATCGGGGGGTTTGAGGGAACGGGCATCACAGTGCTTGACCCGTGGCGCAGGACGTAAAAACTAAAGTGGACCCCGGAGGCAAGATCACATTGATCGAGGTTCTCGCCCGGTCAACGACCATCCCGCCACTGCAGGCGCTGATGCGAAAGTGCGCAAGCCTTCACGGGATATTTGTGGGCAGCCGCGCGATATTCGAGCGCATGAACCATCGCGCATGAAAGGCGTGGTGGCGCCGATGGTGCCGCAGACATTTTTGGTGTCGACCAGGCGTTCGGCGCCCAGCGCTTCCCCGTAGCGAACGAGCAGATCCATGGCGCGCTGGATGGCCGCGCCCTTGGCCCCGTCGAGCATGGCTTTTTCAGTGTCGTTGAGTTTCATCGTTGAGTTTCATCGTTGAGTTTCATCGTTGAGTTTCATGCGGTGCTCGCTTTTCTGCAGCCTGCGATCATCGGGCCGCTGCAGCCTGCACCTGCGGCACCGGCTGCTCGGCTGCCGCGCGCAGATAAACACCCTGCTTTTGCAGTACGCGCTGCAATTCACCGGTATTGATGGCTCGCGGCGCGAGACCGCTCTGCGCAGCCAGCGCCGCGCCCACGCCCGCCGCCTGCCCGGTGATCCAGCACTGCGGAATCTCGCGCATGAAACCGTGCGAATTGCGGTCGCAGGACACGTGCCGCCCGCAGGCAAGCAGGCCGTCCAGGGCGCGCGGTACCAGGCTGCCATAGGGTATGGATATGTTCGGAAACTTGGGCGACACGGAAGGCGTCACGCCGATCTCGTCGTCGAACGCCGTACCCTGCGGCCATTGCGCGCGCGTCACCGCCCGCACGCCCAGCAGCCGGCGCGTGTGGCGCACCCCGAGCTGCGGCGCGCTCAGCATCATGTAGGCGTTTTCGAATCCGGGCCCATGCTGGCGGAAAAAATCCAGATGCGCCTCCATCAGCCGGTGCGACCGGATTTCCACCGCCGACTGGTCGTCCACGTCGAGCCCGGAATAACCCGACTGGCGCGGCCCCATGAACACTGCGATGTCATTGCGCCAGGACACGAAGGGCCGCTCGAACAGTTTCACCGTCTCGCGGCCGCGCTTCATGAAATCGGCATGTTCTTCGGGCTTGCCGGTCTTGAATTCAATCCAGCGATCCATATCCACACCGCCGAACAGCCACGCGGTATTCATGCAGTGGTGCACGTCGTCCTTTTCGATGTCGGTCTCGAAGGCGCCCCCGGCGCGCGCGAACATGTCGCCGTCGCCGGTGGCATCAACCACCACCTTGGCGAGCACCGCCTGGCGCCCGCCCTTAGTTTCGATGAAGGCACCGCACACTTTGCCCTCTTCGACGATCGGCAGCGCCGCCCAGGAATGGAACACCAGGCGCGCCCCCGCCTCCAGCGCCATCTCCTGTGAAAGGAGCTTGAGGCGCTCCGGATCTATGGTGGGCGACCAGGTCACCACACCATGGTAGGACGCGGTGCGCTGCGCCCAGTAGCCGGCGCGCGCCGGATCGCGCGATCCCCATTCCTCGCGCGCCGGACCGGCAACGGCCTCGGCGGGCAGGCGGTCGAATAATTCCTCAGCGAATCCGCGCATCACCAATTTACCTTCCCAGTCGGTCATGCGGTCTATCCAGATCACCAGCCCGCCGGTCGAGAGGCCGCCCAGGTGGTTGTAGCGCTCCAGCAATATCACTTCGGCTCCGGCACGCGCTGCTGCAATCGCCGCCGCGGTGCCCGAAGGACCGCCACCAACCACCAGCACATCGCAGCGCGCATAGACCGGCACTTCACGCGCCGCCTCACGAACCGTGCCCAGGTCAAGGTGCGGGCGCTCGACTTTCTCCCCTTCAAAAATATCCGAGGACAGGATGCGCTCGTCGCTGCGTTCAATGGTTTTCATGCGCTAGCCTTGTCGCTACGCTCGGGAGCAGGCATTGTAATCCGCAGCAATCGCGTCGCGACAGGGGAAAAGGGGCACTTGGCGCCGCCCAGCCCAGGGCGACAGGCTCAGCCGCCGCAGGGCAACGCGAGCCGTTGATAGCCGCCAGCGGACAGTTGGAGCATTTGTCGCGTTCCAGCAGTGTCCAACCGGGCAATTCGCTATTCGCTTCCCGCCGCTCCAGTTCGACGTCGAAGCGATGCCCATCGCCTGAAGCGAGCCGGAAGAAATAGGTTATTTTCCGGCCCGTGCCGGATTACGACAAGGCTTCGCTCATTTAGGTGGCGCTATCTCCAGCGCCACGTGGCAGACCGCCAGCATGGCGTAGTAACCCACCGTGGCGATGAGGTCCACCACACCAGCATCACCGAGGCGCTCGCGCGCTGCCTGAAAGCTGGCATCACTCAATTTGTGCCCGCGAGTCAGCTCGCGCGCCACGTTGATGGCGATCATTTCATCGGCGCTGCCGCCGCTGACCGGCGATCGATCCAGGATGGCCTTCACCACCGCCTCGCTCACGCCCAGTTGCAGGCACTGGCGCGAATGCACCACATATTCGGCGGGATTCTCCAGTTCGGCAGAGGCCACCGTCGCCGCCAGTTCGCGAAACAGCTTGTCCACCGGAGAGTCAAAGCGTACATAGGTGCCCACATGCGCCATGCGCTGGGTGATGTCCGGGCTCGCCATGGTGACGGCAAATCCGCCGCGCACGGCGCCACGGGTTTTCATCAAATAGTCGTAAGACGCCTGGTTTTCCTTGCTTGCGGTGGTGATCTCGGGAAGCCGCGGCATGTTTATCTCCTTGGTCATGGAATCCGTGCAGGTTTGCTAGTATTCCATCGTTGCGGATTCCCCGCTCTCCCGTTCTGGAAAATTCCATGGAAAAAGCAATCGCGTATGAAGTCGGCGGACGAAAACTCGAGGGCACGCTGGTCTATGACGAGAGCGTGAAAAAGCCGCGTCCCGCCATTCTTCTGCAATGCGACTGGAAAGGCGTGTGTCCCGAAACCGTGAAACAGGCGCAGATGATCGCCGGCGACAAGTACTTTGTCTTCATGGCCGACATGTGGGGCGCGGGCTTCGGCGCCAAACCCAAGACGTTCGCGGAGTTGTTGAAGATAGCTGGTGCTCTGCGCGCCGATTATGATTTCACCATCGAGAACAATCGCAGGGCCATAGACATCCTGCTCGCTGAAGGCAAAGCGCTCGGTGCGATAGACACTTCCAAAATCGGCCTGGTCGGCTACTGCGCCGGCGGCGGCTTCGCACTCGAATATGCGCGCACCGGCCCGAAAGTCAAAGCCACCGTGATCTTCCACGTCACCAATCCCAATCCGCTTGATGCAGGCCGCCCAAGCAATATTCAGGGATCGGTGCTCATCCTGCACGGCTCGGTGGACCCGGTGACGCCGCTTGCCTCGATCCGCACGCTGGAAGCGGAACTGGACGCCGGCAAAACACCCTGGCAGACGGTGATCTGGAGTGGCGCCTGCCATTCCTTCACCGATATTGCCGCCAACGACCCGCCGCGCGGCGCATACGACCCGGTGCTGGACCGGCGGTCCCATGTGCTGGCGCAGGAATTTCTGGCGGAGACTTTCGCAATATAGGCAGTTTCCTTCAGAACACCATCACGAACTCGCAACATCACGAACCCGCAACATTGACACTCAATATCTTGTCTTCTATATTATGAAACCGCCGTAAAAAAACGCATCCCGAAATCTTGCAGGCAAGTATCGAAAGCTGCATTCGGCACCTTTTGTGGACCTTCCGAAGTCTGCATCAAGACCGCCGCATCTAATCCGACATAACGATAACGAATCATCAGGATGAGACACATGCGTACATTTGTTTCTGCAACGCTATGCGCGGCTGTGCTGGCTTTGCTGTCGACCGGGCCGGCCGATGCCCAACAAGCGTGGCCGATCAAACCCGTCACCCTGATCGTTCCGTTCCCGCCCGGCGGGACCTCGGATGCCCTCGGCCGGATGGTGACCCGTAGAATGGGCGAAAACCTGAAGCAGACCTTCATTGTCGACAACCGGCCCGGCGGCACCGGCATGATCGCCGCGCGGCACGTCGTCAAAGCCGCACCCGACGGGTATACCCTGCTGGGCTCCGGCACCTATCATGCCGGCCTGCAAAGCGCCGACTTCGACCAGATCAAGAACTTCACCCACATCGCCTACTTTGGCGGCACCCCGTACGTGTTGGTGGTACACCCTTCGGTCCCGGCCAAGAACCTCAAGGAATTTTTAAGCTACACCGCTTCCCTGCCCAAAGGATTGAGCTGGGCCTCCACGGGCGCGGGCGGACAGGCGCACGTGCTGGGCGAAGCCTTTAGCAAACTGACCAATGCAAACATGGTCCACATCCCCTACAAGGGCGCCGCTCCCGCGATGACCGATTTGCTGGGCAACCGGATTTCGGCCATGTTCGTCACCATCAGCGTGGCCACTCAGCATATCAAGGCGGGGTCTGTGCGGCCGCTCGCCATGACAACGTCGGGCCGCCTGCCGGATTATCCCGATGTGCCAACCTTCGCCGCGCAAGGGTACGCGCCGATTATCGGCGAGGCTTGGTTCGGTTTGTCGGGACCGGCCGCTATGCCGGCTCCCCTGGTGAGCAGGCTCAATGCCGAAGTACAGCGCGTCCTGGCCTCGCCGGAGATCAAGAAGTACATGCTCGAGCAGAATATGGAAACCAGAGCCATGGATTCGGCGGAATACACCCGATTCATTGCGGCCGATATCGCGCATTTCGCAGCAAAATAAAAGCGCGGCGAAACAAGCATTCAGGAGAACTAACGATGAGATCGCAAGCAGAAAATGACACCTTGACCCGCGTCGGACGCGGCACCCCGGCCGGTGAATTGCTGCGCCGTTATTGGCACCCGGTGGCGCTTGCCGGAGAGTTGAACAACCAGCAACCGATCAAGAGGGTGACGCTGCTGGGCGAACAACTGGTGGTGTTTCGCATGCTCGATGACTCACAATCGCAATCGCAGCCGCGTTATGGCCTGCTCGAAGAAGCCTGCTCGCATCGCCTGACGTCCCTCGCCTATGGCCGGGTCGAAGAGGATGGCATCCGTTGTCCCTATCACGGCTGGAAATACGATCCCGCCGGAGCATGCGTCGAAACGCCTGCGGAACCGGCCGACAGCAAGCTGAAGGAAAGAATCCAGCACACCGCTTATCCGGTGCAAAAACTCGCCGGCCTGCTGTTTGCGTATATGGGCCCGTTGCCGGCGCCGCTGTTGCCGCGCTGGGACGTGCTGACGCGCGCCGACGGCCGGCGCTGGATCGTCAAGGAATCGCTGCTCGGTTGCAACTGGCTGCAGGCGATGGAGAATTCGGTCGATCCGTCGCACGCATTTTTTCTGCACGGCGCCAATTTTTACACGGGCGGGCCGCATGCGCAGTTTCAGGAAAGGCATGAATTCGTGCGCGTCGAATACGGCATCATGAAGCAGCGATTCACGCCGGGTGACACACCCGCCGATCCGGAAATGCTGGACCAGCATCCGCTGGTGTTCCCGACCTCGCTGCGGCAACTGCTGATAGGCAAACGCGGCGCTCGGCCGGAAGACCATACTTTCCGCCATGTCCTCCATCTTCGAGTGCCGCTGGATGACACGCATACCCAGATATACCGGGTCTATTTCATGCCGTTGCCGAACGAAGTGTCGCCGCCGGACCAGGATCCGCCGTTTGAATACCTGCCGTTAAAAGACGCGCAGGGTGAATATTATCTGAGCGTGCCGCCCGGAGACTATTTCGACGACGACCCAAAACGCCTGGCCGACGTGGCCAGGTCGACCACCGCGCAAGACGCGATGGCATGGGAGACGCAAGGTCCGATCACCGATCGCACGCGCGAACATCTGGGCATGTCCGACCGCGGCATCGTGATCTTCCGCAAGCTGTTGAAAGAGCAGATCGACATCGTGCGCAACGGCGGTGAACCGATCGGCATCATTCGCGATCCCGGCAAAAACGTCATCATCGATCTTGACGTTGTCAACGAGCCCCTGGGCTTATATCGGGGTTCCGACGTAGGCCGCGCGCATGAGGCCGATTAGATTCGCCATCGCGGGCTTGGGCGCCGTGTCGCGCCGCATCATCGCCGCTGTTTCGGGCGCGGCGCATATCGAACTGGTGGCGGGCGCCGATACCAACCCGCATGCCTTGCTTGAATTCGAGACGCGTTGCGGCCGGCCGGGATACGACAGCATCGAAGCGCTCTGCGCCAGGGACGATATCGACGCGGTCTGGATCGCCACGCCCAACACCCTGCATGCCGCGCATACCAAAATCGCGGCGGCGCAAGGTAAACACGTCATCGTCGAAAAACCCATGGCCTTGACCATGCGGGAGGCCGACGAGATGAACCTTGCCGCCGAAAGCGCCAGCGTCAAATTATTGATCGGTCATTCCCAAGTCTCCAGCGCGCCAATCCGCAAGATGCGCGAGCTCATCGACAGCGGCCGGCTCGGGCGCGTGATTCAGCTCAATACCTGGCATTTCAACGATTGGCTGCAGCGGCCGCGCGTCGCCTCCGAACTCGATACCCGACAAGGCGGCGGCATCATTTTCCGCCAGGCGCCGCATCAGGTCGACACGATTCGTTACCTCGGCGGCGGCATGCTCAAAAGCGTACGCGCCATCGCCGGCCAAGCCGATCCGCACTTCAAGACCGAAGGCCACTATACCGCCTTTGCCGAGTTCAACGACGGCGCCGCGGCGACGATGGTCTACAACGGTTATGGCCACTTCGATATCTCCGAACTTACCTGGGGTATCGGTGAAGTACCCAAACCGAAAGCAGGCGCAAAGGTCCGCGCGCCCAAAGCGCGCGCCACCGGCGCCGTCGATATGGAGTTCAAACGCCTTAATCCTTACGTGAGCGACGAAATGGCCCTGGACGAAAAATCCACCCCTTCGTTTGCCGGCTTGACAATAATCAGCTGCGAAGGCGGGGTAATGCGGCAGTCTCCGAACGGCATCTTTGTTTATGACGAGGCCGGCTGCGAAGAGATTTCATGCGGGCCGCACGCGGGACGCGAGGTGACACTTTTGCAAAGCTTGCAACAAGCCCTGCACGGCGGCGCAGACCCCGTACCGGATGGCAGATGGGGCAAAGCGACCCTGGAAGTTTGCCTGGCCATGCTGCACTCGTCGCTGGTGCGGAGCGAGGTCATCCTCCAATATCAAACACCTTACCCGGGAGAAACACTTGTCCACCAACGATCCTGAAATCGGCCGCAACATTGTCGCCGCCGGGGCGTGGTTCAAAGAGTAACGTTTTTGGGTAACACGGACGATGTGAATTTTGGATGCTCCCAATGCCTCGACCAGCATCATCTGGTTCGGCTTTGCGGTGCCCTCGAAAACCCCACAGGCCATCGTGGATCGCATGTCATTCGAGCTTGCGCGCGCTAGCAGCGAACCCGCGCAGAAGCAGGTGCTGGACAAGACCGGCTGGGAAATGATGCTGTTCGGGCCGGGTCCATTCAGGGAATTTATTCAGCGCGAGCGCGCGCTGCTCGCCAAAGTGGTTGCCGAAATAGGCATCAAGCCAGAGTAAATCGCATCAGCGAACCGGATATGCCGGGGTACGCGTGGCGTAGGCCGTAATAATTACCAATATTCGTGACAGTTTTTCCCTCATCCCAACCCTTCTCTCCCACAGGGACTTCCTCCGGTCGCCGGAGGGAGAAGGGCTTTGCATCCCTCTCCCGGCGGGAGAGGGACCGAGGGTGAGGGGAATTCGCGTCGTGGCCTCGCCCGTCACGAGTTTTTGTAATCCTCAATAAGGTAGATTCGCGGCCGGCAGCTTTCTGCCGCGCAGCATGTCTGCGGCTTTTTCGCCGATCATGATGGAGGGCACATTGGTGTTGCCGCCGGGCACTTCGGGCAACACCGATGCATCGATCACCCGCAGGCCCGCGATGCCACGCACCCGCAGTTCGCCATCGACCACCGAATCTTTGTCCACGCCCATGCGGCAGGTGCCCACCGGATGCGAGCGATGCGTCCCCTCTTTGCTGATCGCCGCCGCCAGCTCGGCATCGCTTTGCGCACCGATGCCCGGGAATATTTCGCGATCGATCCGCTCGCGCAAGGGGCTGCGGCCAAAAATGTCCCGACAGATGCGCAAGCCACGGACCATCACCTGCATGTCCTCGGGCTCCTTGAAAAAATTGAACTGAATGCGCGGCGGCTGGCGCGGGTCGCTGGAGCGCAGTTGCACCCAGCCGCGCGAGCGCGGATGCATGACGCCGATGCGCACCGTGATGCAGTAGACCGGCGGCGCCGTCATGCCTGGAAACCACATGCCGGCAGCATTGCTGATTGACATAGGCGTCAACTGCACGTCGGGCCGGTCGAGGCCCACGCCGCTGCGCAGGAAAATATTTGCGGCGGCGCCATTGCTGGCAAACACGCCGTCGTGCCGCAGCCACCAGCGCGCGGCCAGCGCCGTGGCGCGGTCAAAACGCAGGTGTTTGGTAAGCCCCTCCTTCTCACGCAGGGCATAGAAACTGGTGTAGTTCGGGTGCTCGGAGAGGTTCTGCCCCACGCCCGGCATGTCGTACAGCGGGGTGATTCCATTCGCTTTCAGGTGATCGGCCGGGCCGATTCCCGAGAGCATCAATATCTGCGGCGAGTTGTAGCTGCCCGCCGAGAGCAGCACCTCGCGATTGGCATGCGCCTGCTTCACCTGGCCGCCCTGCAGGTACTCCACGCCGACCGCGCGCCCCTTGTCGAGGAGAATGCGCGTGGTCAGCGCGCCCGTTTCCACGCTGAGATTGGGCCGCGCCAGCGCCGGATAGAGATAGCCGCGCGCGGTGCTGGAGCGCTTGCCGCTGCCGATGGTGGCATCCAGCCGGCTGATGCCTTCCTGGGTCTCGCCATTGGCGTCATCATTGTGCGGAATGCCCGCAGCCAGCGCGGCCTCGCGCACCGGCTCGAACAGCATGTCCGGATAATCCATGGGCGACACGTGGATCGGCCCGCTGCCGCCGTGATACAGGCTCTCGCCACGCCAGTGCGTTTCCAGGCGGCGAAAATAGGGCAGCACGTCCGCGTAACCCCAGCCTTCCAGCCCCGCTTCGCTCAGTCGCTCGTAGTCGCGGCGATGGCCGCGCATGCAGATCAGCGCATTGATGGATGAGGAACCACCGAGCGCCTTGCCGCGCGGGATCGGAATGCGCCGGTTATCCATGCCCGGCTCGGGTTCGCTTTCGTATTTCCAGTTATAGGTGCGAGAGGCCACTACCTTGAGGAAAGCGATGGGCAGCAGTTGAAAGGGATGACGATCCCGGCCGCCGGCTTCGAGCAGCAGCACCGAAACATCCTTGTCTTCGGTGAGTCGCGCGGCGAGCACTGCGCCCGCGGAACCGGCGCCGATGATGATGTAGTCGAAATTCATGGCGGTCTGCCCGATCCTGGCAATTTGATTGGTGGGGCTTTTCGACCCCGGCCGTCATTATGTGCAATTTCCGGCGCAAGCGAGATTCCACGCCGGCAATTCGATTGTGACCCCGTTTAGTAACGACCGCGGGCACCGTCAAGGGAGTTCACGACATCGTGCATCGATCGCCGGCATACTCCGGTATCCACACCCAAAACAGTTCCGCCATGCCCGCGCCCGTTTTCATCTCCGCATTGGCGGGCTTCTCCAGCATTTTTCCAGGCAAAGGGGGGTGGCCCAAACGTCATTGATTCCTCGATCCGATACATAAATTTGACGGTGGTTTACAATTTTACAAGGATGTATCTACAATGTAGACACTCTCAAAACAAGGCAAAATCATGGAGACCACGATTCGAAAATGGGGCAACAGCCCGGCGCTGCGCCTTCCGGCAGCGGCAATCAAGGAGGCCGGGTTCAGCCTGGAACAGAAGGTGAACTTGCAAATTTCCCGCGGCAGAATTGTCATCGAACCCTGCAATCGCGTTGCTTACGATCTGGACGCACTGGTGGGCGGGATTACCTCGAAGAATTTACATGGAGGGGCAGATTTCGGCCAGCCGGTCGGCAAGGAAATACTCTAGTGGCGAGGAGCGGCTACGTGCCCGATGCCGGTGATGTGGTCTGGCTCGAATTCGACCCACAAGCGGGTCACGAGCAGGCGGGCCACAGACCGGCCCTGGTGGTCAGTCCGGCAAGCTACAACGCCAAGTCAGGGCTGATGGTGTGCTGTCCCATGACCACGCAAATCAAGGGGTATCCGTTTGAGGTCATTGCGGACTCGAAAGGCATCCACAGCGCGGTGTTGTCCGACCAGGTCAAATCGCTGGATTGGAAAGTTCGGCGCGCGAAGAAAAAAGACTCCGTACCAGCGGAGATCCTGATTCACGTCCGTGCAAAAATTAAGGCATTGCTGACCATCGAGTAGACAAACCGGGCTGTGGTTTTGCGATGTTTCGCTCGACCGCTGCCAGAGTTCGCCCCCGAGCCCGATGGTTCAGTATCACTTGACTGGATGGCGGCTAGAAATCGTCTTTTTTCCGTGAGCGTAGGCACCAGTGATCATCTGCCGTATGCCTGGCTGGATGGGACCGACAAGGGGCACGGGGTGGCGCGCTTTGACGGGAGGACCATCCCACCAAGGATTTTGGCGGGTATCAAGTCGATTTCGAATGGCGCAAACGCTTTCGAGCGGAATTGCTGATTTTTTCCTGGCATTGTGATCACGAAAATTAACTGCCCGACAGTCGGTGGAGCTGTTCACGGTATGATTCGGCATACAGGGCAAGGGAGGCTCAGCCATGGCCAGTGCTGACCAGATCAAGGCATTACTCAAATCGCATCTGGACCGCGATGATCAGCATTTCTTTTCCGTGGCCATGCAGGTTGCGGCGCACGAAGCCAAGCTCGGACATGGACAGCTCGCCATCGAGTTGCGCGACATGATTGACGCCGCAAAGGCGCGGCTGGTGCCGGCCGAAGCGGGAAAGCTTGTCCCGTTCGTGAAGCCGCGTGGCGAACTGGCCAATCTCCTCAGCGTGACCTATCCAAAAAACCGGCTTGTGGATATGGTTTTGGACCGGAAAGCGTTGGCGCAACTTCACCAGGTGATCAAAGAGCAGCGTGAGTTTGCCCGGATTCGTCAGCGCGGTTTGGCGCCACGCCGGAAGCTGCTGTTGGTCGGCCCCCCCGGAACCGGCAAAACGATGACGGCATCGGTATTGGCGGGCGAGTTGGGCATTCCGCTATTTCTGGTTCGGCTTGATTCTTTAATTACGAAATTCATGGGAGAAACCGCGGCCAAGCTTCGGCAGGTATTCGACTCGGTAACCGATATGCGAGGGGTGTATTTTTTTGACGAATTCGACGCCATTGGTTCGCAGCGAGGATTAGCGAATGATGTTGGCGAGATCCGCCGGGTGCTGAACAGCTTTCTTCAAATGATCGAGCATGATCAGTCCAATAGCTTGATTGTTGCCGCGACCAACCATCCCGAGATACTGGACTACGCGTTGTTCAGGCGTTTTGATGATGTGATCGAGTACAAACTGCCCACCCCCATTCAGGTTGCCGGGCTGATTCGCTCGCGCCTGGGCACTTTTCTGCCAAAGCGATTGACAGCAAAGTCGATTGGAATCAAGGCCGACGAATTGAGTTACGCGGAAATTTGCCGGGCAATGGATGGGGCCATCAAGGAGGCCATCATGCATGACAAAAATGTCGTAAGCGAAGCAGATTTGATTCGCATGTTGTAGGAACGGCGGCACATCAGTCACAAGCTCGCCAGTAAAAACAAACTGACATCAGGCCATGGCGGATCAGTCCGGCGATAGGCGCTCGCATTTCGTTCTTGCGAACACTTCCCAATTAAAGCCCTTTACGACACACGGCGGTGGGGGGTCCGAGGCACCCCCTGTAAGACAGAGTGCATCGCACGGCGCGGCATTGCGCGAGCGGAATTGTTGGGTAGTATTGTTGTGCTTAGAAAAATATCCAAAGAGGAAAAGTAATGGCCCTGATCGAAGGTTTTCGTGTCCAAAATTACCGCGCGCTGCGGGATGTAACCCTTGGCAAGTTATCGAGTCAACAGCAGGGTGAACCGCTGACGCCATTTACCGTCGTGATCGGCAAGAATGGGGTTGGAAAAAGCACATTATTTGATTCCTTCGGGTTCGTAGCTGATTGCCTGTCGCAGGACGTAGAGTCCGCTTGCGACATGAAGCAACGAGGAGGGTTCGACCGATTGCGTTCATCGGGCACAGATGATTCGATTCAATTCGAAATTTACTACCGCGAAGCACCCAATGAGCGACCCATCACCTACGAGCTATCCATAGCACTGGATAGTTCCGGGCGGCCTTTTGTCGAGTCCGAGGTACTGAAACAACGCCGGAAAAACCAGAAATATGGACGTCCCTATCCATTTCTGCGCTTGCAGCATGGGAAGGGCATGGTTTGGGCGGGCGAAGAAGCCGTGGAAGCGGTCGACGGAGAAGAAGAGGACCGTGAACAGGAAGCGGTGGAGTTGACTGATTTGCGTCAGTTGGGTATCGCTACTCTGGGCACGCTGAAGGAACATCCTCGAATTAAGCGATTCCGAGATTTCCTCAAAGGTTGGTATTTGTCCTATTTTTACCCGGATGCCGCGCGGAGCTTGCCATCAGCGGGCCCACAAAAACACCTGAACGTGCATGGCGACAACATTGGTAATGTAGTGCAGTTCATGGAGCGGGAACACAAGGCGCGCTTCAAGTCAATTCTCGCTCGGATTGCCGCAAAAATCCCTGGTGTAACCACCATCGATACGAGAGTCACAGATGACAAACGCGTGTTGCTACGGTTCAACGACGGTGCGTTCGATGACCCTTTTTTTGCGCAGCAAATGTCGGATGGCACTTTAAAGGTTTTTGCGTATCTGCTCTTATTGGAAGACCCGGATCCACCGCCTTTCATTTGCATTGAAGAACCGGAGAATGGCCTATATCACAAACTGCTAGAGGCGTTGGCGCAGGAGTTCCGTTCTCATGCCACGGGGAAAAAGGATGCTCCGCAGATTTTTGTAACCACGCATCAGCCCTATTTCGTCGACGCACTCGCAGCCGAAGAGGTATGGATATTGGAGAAGGGAAGTGATGGTTACTCCATCGTACGACGGGCCTCCGATCTGGCAATCGTGAAAAATATGATGGCTGAAGGCTTGCCGCTCGGAGGTTTGTGGTACAGCGACTACCTAGACGCGAGGTAGTCATGCACATAGAGTTTCTGGTTGAAGATAGTTCGGGCGAAAAATTACTGGCAATCTTATTGCCTCAGTTGCTTGGTCAACTCGGCACGGACCATACATGGCGGCTGCATGCGTACAAGGGTATAGGACGTATCCCTGAGGGTTTAAGAACAGTAAGTGATCCAGCCAAACGAATATTGCTTGATCAATTGCCCAGGCTTTTGCGTGGCTATGGCAATACTCCCGGTATCGATGCGGTAGTCGTCTTGTTGGATGCTGATCGCAGAAACTGCAAGGCTTTTTTAAAGGAACTTAGAGGCATCGCCGACGCCTGCAATCCCAAGCCAAACGCCATGTTTCGATTTGCAATAGAAGAAATGGAGGCGTGGTATTTGGGAGACAGAAAGGCATTGCTTAAAGCATATCCACGAGCAAAGCAGGATGTGCTGGGAAGCTACAAACAAGACAGTGTTTGTGGAACCTGGGAGTTGCTAGCGGATGCGATCCACGTTGGTGGATCAGCAGCGGTCAAAGCTGTCGGCTGGCCGTTACCCGGACAACTTAAATACGAATGGGCTGAGAGAATTGGTCCGTCAATGAATCTCGAAAAAAACAACTCCCCTAGCTTTTGCAAATTTCGCGATGGAGTGCGCCGAATTACTGCATCGGCTAATTGATGGACTTCCGCATCGCCGACACTTTTACCGACAGCCTTGCCCGACTGACCGGCGACGAGCAGAAGGCCGCGAAAACGACAGCCTTCGATCTGCAGCTCAATCCGGTCAATCCCGGCATGCAGCTTCACAAGATCGAACAATCGAAAGACAAGAATTTCTGGTCGGTGCGCGTCAGTGCCGATATCCGCCTGGTCGTGCACAAAATGGAGGGCAGTCTGCTGCTCTGCTACGTGGATCATCACGACAAAGCTTACGACTGGGCCAGCCGCCGCAGGTTGGAAACGCACCCGAAAACCGGCGCTGCGCAGTTTGTCGAGATTCGCGAAACGGTGCAGGAGATTCGGGCTCCTCTGCTCGTGGAGGAACGCAGACCTGCGGCGTATATAGAGCCGCTATTCGCCAAGGTCTCCGACGATGAGTTGCTGAGCTACGGCGTGCCGGCGGAATGGCTGGCGGATGTGCGTGTCGCCACGGAAGATTCTTTGCTAACGCTGGCCGACCATCTGCCCGCTGAGGCTGCCGAGGCATTGCTGGAACTGGCGACCGGCGGCAAGCCGCGCGTGCCACAGCCGGTCACCGCAAAGGCCAGCCCTTTCGATCATCCGGATGCGCAACGCCGTTTCAGGGTGATGAGCAATGTCGAGGAACTGGAGCGCGCGCTCGAATTCCCCTGGGACAAGTGGACGGTGTTCCTGCACCCCGAGCAGCGGCAATGGGTCGAGCGGGATTACAGTGGTCCGGCGCGGGTATCCGGCTCCGCGGGCACGGGCAAGACCATCGTGGCGCTGCATCGGGCGGTATTTCTCGCCCGGAGTAACGCCGACAGCCGGGTGCTGCTGACTACCTTCTCCGAAACACTCGCGAACGCATTGCGCACGCGCTTGAGGCGGTTGCTGGGCAATGAGCCGCGGCTTGCCGAACGTCTCGAAGTGCATGCCATGAACGCCATCGGCGAACGGCTGTATGAGCAGCATTTCGGAAAGCTCAAGCTTGCGACCCGCGAACTCATCCGGCGCAGCATCGCGGATAGTGTGGCGAAAGATTCCGGGCAGAAGTTCAGCATGGGTTTTCTGCTCTCGGAGTGGGAAGAACTGGTCGATGCCTGGCAACTCGACAACTGGGAGTCGTACCGCGATGTGAAGCGACTGGGTCGCAAGACCCGCCTGCCGGAAGCGCGGCGGGAGGCGCTTTGGACGATTTTCGAGGCGGTGCGCAAGCACCTGGATGCCGAGGGCGTAACCACCCGCGCCACGATGTTCAGTCGGTTGGCGGCACAACTCGCGCAACGCAAGCGCCCGCCTTTTGAATACGTGGTGGTGGACGAGGCCCAGGATGTGAGCGTGACGCAACTGCGTTTTCTCGCGGCATTCGGGGCGGACCAAGCCAACAGGCTGTTCTTTGCCGGTGATCTCGGGCAGCGCATCTTCCAGCAGCCGTTCTCATGGAAATCGCTGGGCGTGGAGATTCGCGGTCGCGCGAGAACGCTGCATATCAATTACCGCACCTCGCACCAGATCAGGATGCAGGCAGACCGATTGCTCGCACCCGAAGTGTCGGATGTTGATGGCAACGTTGAAGAACGCCGAGGTACGGTTTCGGTGTTCAACGGTCCGGCCCCGCTGGTTCAGACCTTCGACAGCACGGACAAGGAAATCGCAGCGGTTGGCGCGTGGCTGGCGGCAAGGGGTAAGGAAGGCGTATTGCCCCACGAGATGGGAGTCTTCGTGCGCTCGGAGGCTGAACTGGAGCGGGCGCGTGCAGCGGTCGGCAAAGCGGGCTTGCCCACCAAGGTGCTGGATGAGCACGTAGAGACCAGCCACGGCCACGTATCAATCAGCACCATGCACCTCGCAAAAGGCCTGGAATTTCGAGCCGTCGCCGTGATGGCCTGCGACGATGAAATCCTGCCGCTTCAATCCCGCATCGAAACGGCGGCCGAGGATTCTGACCTGGAGGAGGTGTACAACACCGAACGCCACTTGCTTTACGTGGCTTGTACCCGGGCGAGGGACCATCTGCTCGTAAGCAGTACAGAACCGGCTTCGGAATTCCTGGATGATCTGCGTTCGCGGTAAGCCAGCCGGTTTTTTTGGCCTAAAATTACAAAGAATGTTAATCTTAAAGGCAGTAACCATGTTCATTTATAGGCAATTCTCATATTAAAATAGGTATTTATTCAGGCTGATTCTGGCGTTCTTCACCACCTTCGCCTGCTTGCAAGATAGCAGAGCCCGATGCTCAGTCCTCAATGCGTTCGTGCACGTCGACCGCGCCGTCCTTCCAGTAACCCGCCGTGTTAATACGTTTCGCCGCAACACCGCGCTCCGCGCACAGATAGCGGCGCACCTCGCGGATGACGGATGACTCTCCTGCCGCCCACACAAAGCCCTCGCCCTCCGGCAGCACCAGGCGATGCAATACGCGCATCAGCGCCGCGCCGCGCCGGACCGAGAACCGGCGATGGCACCAGATCACACTTGGCTCACCGGCGGCACTAAACGTAACTTCCTCGGAGGCATCGACAACCTCGATCACGGCGATTGCAAGGACCCGCTCTGGCAGTTCCTCCAGCCGACGTCCGATAGCGGGAAGCGCGGTCTCATCGCCGATGAGGACGTGCCAGTCAAATCCCGTGGGTATGACCTTTGAGCCGCGCGGACCGGCGATGCCGAGCATCTGGCCAGGCTTGGCCTGCCGCGCCCAATCCCCTGCCGTGCCGCCCTCGTGCAGTACAAATTCAAGTTCAATTTCGTTCTTTGCTACGTCATGACGACACGGCGTGAAATCGCGGCTCACCGGACGCCCTTCCGGAAAAAACGCCCGACCGTCGGGAGCTGATACCGGCCGCGCCGGCCGGCGATCACCGGGGATGGGGAAAAACACTTTCACATGATCATCGAAGGAGGCCGAGGCGAAACCATCCAACTCGGGACCCCTCAGCGTCACCCGCCGCAATTGCGGCGTCACGTCCTGTTGTTACCGGGCCACTTCGAGCATGCGGAATTTCGCGCCAGGGTGGCGCACGCGGCGCACCTCAAGGCCGTCCGCGGCAGGAACATCGGCAAGGGCTGCGGAGGCCATCATTGCGGCGCCTGTTCTTCGTCGATCTCCGCCACTGCGCGCTTCAGGATGACCGCGATGCGCCGCTGCTCCCCGGGCGAGGGGTCGATGCGCTGTCGCAGGGCGTGCCTGAGGTTCCGTCGTGCCTCAAGTTATTGATTTAATGGGTATCAGACTATCGATAATTGCCGCAATCACGCCTGCCGGCTGCATTGACCTTGCAGGACAATACCCATACCCCGCCTTATTAATCAAGGAAACTCGTGACCACCACCCGCATGCCCGCCGTGTTCATCGGACACGGCAGCCCCTCAAACGCCATGGAGGAGAACGCCTGGACCGCGGCGTGGCGCGACCTCGCCGCGCAGATGCCGCGCCCCAAGTCGATCCTTGCCATCTCCGCACACTGGTTCGTCCGCGGCACCGCGGTGACTGCCATGGCGCGGCCGCGCACCATCCATGACTTCGGTGGATTTCCATCAGAGCTGCACCAGGTGCAATACCCGGCGCCCGGCTCGCCCGAGCTCGCGGCCGAGGTCGCCGAACTGCTCGCCCCGGAGCGCGTCCATCTCGACCAAGACCAGTGGGGACTGGACCACGGCACCTGGGCGGTGCTGACGCACATGTACCCGAAGGCGGACATCCCCGTGGTGCAGCTTTCGCTTAATGGTCTCGCTTCCTTCGAGAAGCACTACACGCTGGCGCAACGCCTGGCACCCCTGCGCAACCGGGGCGTGCTGATATTTGCCAGCGGCCAGATCGTGCACAACCTGCGTCTGACCAATTTCCGGATGCGGGATAGCGGCTACGACTGGGCGGTGCGTTTCGAAGAGGCGGTGTACCAGACCATGATCAAAGATCCGGCCTCAGTAGCATCCCTTGAGAAGCACCCGGATTATTTGCTGGCCTCGCCAACGCCGGATCATTTTCTGCCGCTGGTGTACCTGGCGGCGCTCGCGGAGAAGGACGACCCTGCTCGGGCGATCCTGCGCGACTGCTCTTTCGGGTCGAGTTCGCTCAGTTCCTACGCGGTGGGCATGCCTGCCACGGCCTGAAGGGGGAATAGCGGTTCGATCAGCGGGCCGCCCGGATGCAAACCCTGGCCTTATGCGATCAGCGCAGCAATCCCGAGCTCATCCGCCAATTTGTCCAGTGTCTCCCTGAGCGCGGAGGCCAGTGGAATGCCTTCGCGCCCATATTGCTCGCGCTTTTTCTGGCTTTGTTCACCGGGCATCCAGATACGCTCGGTATGCGGCATGCGACGGCTGTCGCGAAGATCGCGCACCAGGGTATCAATGTGCGCCTTGAACACATCGATGTCCTCCCAGGCGGACAAATCGATCATGCAAATCGCCTGCCCGGTATTGGTATGGCTTTTATCGTCCCGATTGAAATCGATGACATCCTTGCCCATGGCTGCACCATTCAAGGTGCCAGCTAGAATTCCCACGATCAGGGAAAGACCGTAGCCCTTGTAACCGCCAATGGGGAGTAGAAAACCATCGTCCGCGCGCCTCGGATCGAGGAGCGGCTTGCCCTCCCGATCCATCATCCAGCCTTCGGGCATCATCTCGCCGCGCTGCGCCCTTGCCTTGACCTTGCCATAGGCCGCGACAGTGGTCGCCATATCAAGCACCACCGGCGGTTCGCTCCCGGCGGGAATCGCCA
>JBCKLP010000006.1:0-35815 GCA_038903735.1 Burkholderiales bacterium
TGCTGGATGAAGCTCAGGGCATTGCCGAAGGCATCCACCAGTTGTGGTGTCACCACGTAGTCGCGCAACGTCTGCTCGGGCTCGGTCACGCCCTTGGACAGTTGGAGGACGAAGTCGCCCTGATGCACGCGCTCGCTCGGGGATATTGATCAGGTCTTTCAGCAATGGCATCGTGGGGTTCCCTCCCTGTTGCCCGCCTCTTCGGGCGGACATGTTGCCCAAATTAACGAATGGCGGCGATGTGTTAAAAAATGCCGGTTATTTTGTACATATAAGGCTGCCAATGTTCTGCCGAGCTCATCGCGTCAGCAGGTCGAACAGCCCCTGGTTGATGAAATACACCTCGCGACCCATCTTCTGGCCGCGCAGCACCCCCAGGCGCTCCAACGCCCGCAGGTATTTGGCGCAGGTCTGGCGCGTACCCATGCCGGCGCGTTCAAGGAACTGAATCGTGCAATAGGGTTGCCGAAAAATCTGCTCGATCAGGTCTGTGCTGTAGACACCCGGTGCCTCACGCTGCACGCGTCCGCGCACCGCCTCCATCAGCGCCAGGATGTCGGTGATCTGGCGGCGCGTGCGCAGCGAGGTCTGTTCCACCGCGTCCAGCATGTACAGCACCCAGTCGGCCCAGGCGCCTTGTTCAGTCACCCGCCGCAGGCGTTTGTGGCCATATCGATTAGTCCCCATCCCGGTGTTGCCGCTTGCCAGCCGCTTGGCGTCTTTCTCATCGGCATCACGCATGCGCGCCCTCTGCACCCGTAGGCCACTGCGCGGAGCGCCTTGGCGGTGGCGGCTGAGAATGGGGCAACGCCCACGGCGTCGAGGCAGACATAGAAAAGCTGGTTGCCGAGCCTGAAAGAAAGGTGCTCAAGCATGGGAGGGTGAAGATGCGCCCTCAGCCAGTTGATCGATCCCTGGCCCTGCTGCTGGATGTGCCGACCGGCTGCCTGCCAGCATTCGCCAAAATCTGGCGACACCTCGTTCATTGGGATCTCGTGCATCAAATCCTCTCTGTTCGGAGACCGCGCAGGCGGGAACCCCGGTTAGATAAATCGTAGAAGAATTGTTATCATGACGATACGGTTGGATGATCTTGTACTCGACGAGCGGACGCTCTGTAATCATGACTAGGTCGAACCCGGTGCCGGCAAAACTGAAGGGGGTGCCCTCGTCTCAGGTGGAGAGGCTGTCTTTTATCGAAGCCAGGTTGTTTTTCCTGGGGGAGTTGCGCAGGGCAGATGTCGCCAGGCGATTCTCCCTGGCATCGATTCAGGCTAGTCGGGACTTGGCACTTTACAGAGAGCTCGCTCCCAAAAACTTGGTTTATGACTATCAAGCCAAGACGTATCGGCCGGGAGGGAAGTTCAGGCCAATCTTTAGCCGAATGCCAGAGCGGGTTATGTACTGGTTGCAGTCAGGACTCGGCGATGGTCTGCCGTATCCGCAGGGATTGCCGACAGCAGCGGTGGAGAGTTTGAGCCTGCCGAGGCTGGCAGAGTTGGCAGTGGTCACGCGGGCGATTTATCGCATGCAAGTGCTGGAGGTGACGTACGTGTCCTTGAATAGCGGCAAGGCAAGCAGGCAGATCGTGCCCCACGCATTGGTCGACAACGGCCAGCGCTGGCACGTGCGCGCCTATGACCGCACCAACAGCCGTTTCTCTGACTTCGTGATCACCCGGATTTCCAAGGCCGTGATGACTGACGGCGGCGAAGTAGCCAACAACGAACGGCCAGCGGCCGACGAGCAGTGGAACCGCACGGTGGAACTCAAGTTAATTCCGCATCCAAAGCTAGAACACAAGGGCGCCGTCGAAGCCGACTATGGGATGAAATCCGGCGCGCTCACCGTCAGGTGTCGGGCGGCCGTGGCGGGCTACGCGCTGCGTCGATGGGGAGTCGATTGTTCTCAAGACCACCACTTGAGCGAGTCCGAGTACCAACTCGCACTTGCAAATCCGCAAGTGCTGGGGTCGATAGACAGTTCAGCGTTGGCGCCTGGCGGGATTGCTGATGTCAAGTAACGTATAAGACGTACTAGGGAGATACAGCCGCATGAAAACCGTCCGCGACGCCTGCCAGCTGCAGCCGAATGCACTCGCCATCAAGCTCAGCGATCAAATCGAGCAGCTCGACGACCTCATTGCGACCGAAGGAGATGGTGCGGCCTTCTTCGAGAAGACGCACATCACTCAGGGCATGCAGGACCTGATCAGTGAGGGTACCGCCCGATTGGCCGGCGCTTCGACACAGGCGATTTTCCACCTGAAGCAGGCCATGGGCGGCGGCAAAACGCACCTGCTGGTCGGTTTTGGCTTGCTCGCCAAGCATCCAGGGCTGCGCAAGATTCACTGTGCCGGGATGCCGAACGCATCCGCATTCCAGAGCGCGAGCATCGCGGCGTTCAACGGCCGCAATAATCCAGACCACTTTTTCTGGGGCGAGATCGCGAATCAGCTCGGCAAGGGGGAGCAGTTCAAGGCTTTTTGGACCAGCGGGCCGAAGGCACCGGACGAGAAGGACTGGCTCAAGCTCTTCGAAGGCGATACGCCTGTGCTTATCCTGCTTGACGAGATGCCTCCCTATTTCCACTACCTCGACACGCAAAAGGTGGGAAACGGCACTGTCGCCGACATTGCTACCCGGGCGTTCGCCAATCTGCTTACGGCAGCCGGCAAGAAGAAAAATGTCTGCGTCGTGGTGTCCGACCTGGCCGCCGCCTATGATACCGGCGCCAAGCTCATCTACCGGGCACTCGCAGACGCGCGCTCGGAGCTCGGCCGGCAGGAGCGCAGCATTACGCCGGTTGACCTTGCTGCCAACGAAATCTACGACATTCTGCGCAAGCGCCTGTTCAAATCACTTCCCGACAAGGCGGAGATCGGCGACATCGCAGAATCATTCGGTCGCAAGCTGGAAGAGGCATCCAAATCCAAGACCGCCAACCGCGGCGCCGAGGCTATCGCGGACGAGATCGCTGCGACTTACCCCTTCCATCCTCGGCTCAAGAATGTCATCGCACTTTTCAAAGAAAATGAACAATTCAAGCAGACTCGCGGCCTGATAGAACTCGTTTCGCGCCTGCTCAGGTCGGTTTGGGACCGGCAGGCCAACGATGTCTTTCTCATCGGTCCGCAGCACTTCGACTTGTCGGTGCCCGAGGTGCGAGACAAGCTCACCGAGATATCCGGCATGCGGGATGTCATCGCCAAGGATCTGTGGGACGCTCAGCAGTCCGCACACGCCCAGATCATCGACCTGCAAACCGGCAAGGAGGCCGCGACGCAGGTCGGCGCGCTGCTGCTCACGGCGAGCCTGTCGACCGCCGTCAACGCGGTGAAGGGCCTCACCCGCGAGGAGATGGTCGAGTGTCTTATCTCGCCCCTGCGCGAACCCTCGGATTTTCTTGCGGCTTTCGAGGAACTGGAAAAGGTCGCCTGGTACGTTCATCACACGCCGGAAGGCCGCTACTACTTCGATCGGCAGGAAAACCTCACGAAGCTCCTGCAGAGTTTGGCCCGTGACGCGCCCGAGAACCAGGTCGACGACCTGATCCGGCACCGCCTGCGCGACATGTTCAAACCGGCACGCAGAACCTGCTACGAAGACGTACTTCCTTTGCCCAAGTTGGAGGAGGTCGCCGATCGCGTCCGCCGGGGGCGCGTCCTGCTCGTCGTGAGCCCGGATTCCAAAATCCCGCCGGAAGAGGTCCAGAAGTTTTTCGAGGGGCTCAGCCAGAAGAACAACTTGTGCGTGCTCACGGGTGACAAGACCGCCATGGGCAGCGTGGAAAAGGCCGCTCGCCAATTCTTCGCCGCGCAGAAAGCCGATGGCCGCATCCCGAAGGGTCATCCGCAGCGGGACGACCTCGAGCGCAAGCAACAGACCTACGAGCAGGACTTCAATTCCACCATCCTCAACCTTTTCGACAAGGTTCTGTTTCCCATCGAGCGCGCAGGTAAGTCAGCCCAGCTTGCGTCCAAAGCCTTGGACATGACGCGTGACGCGACGAAGCCATTCAACGGCGAGGAGCAGATTGAGAAGACGCTGGCCTCCAACCCGCTGAAGCTCTTCCTCGATGTGGAAAAGGAGTTCGACGCCATCCGGGACAAGGCGCAAGACCTCTTGTGGCCGGAGAACCAGGACGAAGCGCGCTGGTCCGATGTCGCTGATCGCTACACCGAGCAGGCCGGCATGCCATGGCTGCCGCCCAAAGGTCTCGATACGCTGAAGTCAATCGCCTGCAACCGCGCACTTTGGGAAGACCTCGGCAATGGATACGTCACCAAGAAGCCGAAGAAGAAGCGCACTTCGGCTCAGGTGATTGCCGAGCCTGAACTCGGCGACGAGGGAAAGGTTCGGCTGCGTATCAATCCTCAGAATGCCGGCCCCGCGCCGCGCATCCATTACGCCGAGGAAGCGCCAGTATCTGAGTCGAGCGCACAACTTAAGGACAACCCTTACGTAACGAATGCTCTGAGGGTGAGCTTCCTCGTATGCGACGTGTCCGGGCAGTACGAGATGGGCGATCCGGTGACCTGGTCCAACAAACTTGTGCTTCGCAATCAGCTTTCGGAGAAGGACAGCAAGCGCAGCGTCGAACTCTTCGTCGCACCGAAAGGGGCGATCCGCTACACCTTGAACGGCAGCGAACCGCGCGAGGGCATCGCATATGAGGGGCCAATCGCCATCGGGGACGGTGAGGTGCTTCTGCGCGCCTTCGCGGAAGAGGACGGGATTGAGGCAAAAACCGAGTTCCGGTTCGCGGCCAAGGGCAAGAAGGGTGTGCAGATCGACGATGTGAAGCCTGGGCGCCTGGTTTCACGAACCGGACGCAAGCTCGATTCGCGCGGCAAGACCTTCGAGGGGCTAAAGCAGGCGACGGAGAAATCCGCCACCTTCGAGGGCATCGTCCTCACGGTGGGTCAGGGCAACCAGATGATCGGCGTGAACATTGGCGACATCGCCGTGGACGCTGCATTCATAGAAGCGCTGCTCGTCAAGGTGCTGGAGAAATTTACGCCAGACACGCTGGTCACGATGACTTTCCGCAAAGCCCACTTCGCTTCGGGTCACGACCTCAAGGACTTCGCAGGAAAGCTCGGGATCGAACTGCAGCAAGGGGACATCGAGCAGTGAGCGAGCGTCCGAAAACCATTGATTTCGGCGCGCCAGGCGCTTACGGCGCGCATCTCTTTCGTGTCGAAATTGAAGCTGCGCGGAACGAGTCGGTCGTTATCGTCGAGGACTACGGCTACCGGGGCCAGGAGGGAGGTATTCCGCGCGAGGAGGAGCGCGTAATCGTGCAACGTCCGGTTTGGTCGGCGATCGCAGATATCGCGCGCCGCGAATTTAATGACCGGCTCAAGGCCGCAGCGGTGCTCACAGGCCGATGGCACACCGGCACGAACCTGGTGGACCGGTTGCTTGGCAAGGAGTTGTGCGTGCTGGCGTGGGCGGCAGAGACCGCGAGCGAAGAGAAGATTCCAGTCATTTGCAGCAAGTGGGCCGCACTGCGCCCGGAGGAGCGCTGGTGGCTCTTCGCCATGACCGTTGCCGAAGCGGGGTTGCCCGAGGACACCCAGCGCGGCTGGCGGCGAGCTCTGTTTCTCGCGCTATCCGATGGCGAGAAGCCTGTGCCCCGCAAGCGGCGACCGCGACCTGTCGAGAAGGACCTTTTCGAGCTACCACTTTTCGAGGATTCCAAGTGAGCGTATCGGTAACGCCATTCACACTAAAAGATGCGCCAGCCCTTATCGAGCGGCTGCTGCCGGTGCAAAAGCTCTCGGCAGAATCGTACAAGGAGCAAGAGGCACGCCAAAGCAAGACACTCACGGCGCTTGGCAGCTACTGGAAGGGCCGAAAGCCGCTGATCCTCAACAAGGCCTGCATCCTCGGTTGCCTATTGCCGGCCACACAGGATCTGGCACGCGACCTTGAGATATTCGAGAAGCTGATGGCTATGGACGACGAGTCTTTCGCTGTCCGATGGAAGCGCCGCCCCAAGCCCAGAGAGATTCTGGCCACGCTTTCCATCGCCCGCATCGTCGACTACTTCATGGTGGAGCCTGACAGCATCTTGCCAGCTTCCGCACCGGTGGACTTGTCAAAGCCTGAATACGAGCAGGTAAAGATCGCTTGGCGCACCGACATCACTGAACTCGATCGCCGCCGTTTAGAAGTGCAAATGCTCCCCCGCGCACCGTATCGTGAATGGGTGGATCAAGCGAACCGACCTGAGGAAGTCCTAGACTTCGTTCACGACCATATCTGGGACGCGGTCAACGCACACCTAGGAACGCATTCGCAATCGTTCCCAGAGCTTGTCACGCAGCTTGGGATCATGCGATACGGCCACCGGCCGCGCGTGGCCGACACGTTCTGTGGCTCCGGGCAAATTCCGTTCGAAGCTGCACGCCTGGGCTGCGATGTATTTGCCTCGGACCTTAACCCGGTGGCTTGCATGCTTACTTGGGGCGCCTTCAATATCGTCGGAGGCTCGCCTGAAAGTCGAAGAGAGCTGGCTAAACGCCAGGCGACATTGTTTGCTGCGGTCAGAGACGATATAGACAAGCTTGCAATTGAAACAGATGGAAAGGGATGGTACGCCAAGGCCTTTCTCTATTGCGTGGAAGTTCGCTGTCCGTCCACTGGCTGGCTGGTCCCGCTTCTATCGTCGCGCCTCATTAGCGGGGGCCACCGTGCGTACGTCGAGCTACTTCCGGACTCCAAGCGAAAACGTTACGACATTGCAGTCCGATACGCTAAATCTGATGACGAACTCGAAGAGGCTGCGAAAGGGACTGCTCGATCCGACGGACGAGGACAGGAACCGTATCTGTTTCACATCATCGAAGGGAGGGAGGTCCGAGTCAAAATATCTACGCTCCGAGGTGACGTCCGGCAGGCCGATGGTTCGACGGGAAACAAATTGCGGCTGTGGGACAAATTGGACTTCAAGCCGAGGCCGGAGGATCTCTATCAGGAAAGACTCTATGCGGTGCTCTGGGCTCGCCCAAAGTCAAAGGGAAAGAGACTTGATCACGAGTTCCGCGCCGTCACGCCCGAGGACCTGCAGTGCGAGCGCATCGTCGAAACGTTCATCGCTCAGAATCTAGCCGACTTTCAGGCAAAAGGCTGGCTCCCGGATATGCGCATCGAGTCGGGCGACGAGACTGAGCGTCTATATCGCGAGCGCGGCTGGACACACTGGCATCACCTGTTCAACCCACGACAGCTGCTAACGGGTGCTCTCATCAACCGACAATCTTCTGCCACCGAGAAATTGGCGTTCACGCAAGCCATAGGAATCAATTCGCGGCTCAGCCGCTGGAACTCATTGAGTGGGGTGGGCCAGACGGCTAGCACATTCGACAACCAAGCGCTCAATACACTCTTTAGCTACGGTTGCCGAGGGATTCGTTTCTTAGAGGCCACGATCGAGCAAACATATACGGCCTTCCCGCTGCCGTCGGCAATAAACCTCCGTGTTAAGAGCGCGGCGGCAGATCAAATCGATGAGCAGACCGATATATTTGTCACCGACCCGCCCTACGGTGACGCGGTCAAATACGAGGAAATCCTGGAGTTCTTCATTGCCTGGTTGCGCAAGAATCCGCCCCGGGAGTTCGCCGATTGGGTCTGGGACAGCCGCCGCGCCCTCGCGATCACGGGGGAGGATGAGAACTTCCGCCGCAGCATGGTTGCCTCATACAAGCGCATGACCGATTGCATGTCGGATAATGGCATTCAAGTCATCATGTTTACTCACCAGTCAGGATCAATCTGGGCCGACATGGCGAATATCGTGTGGGCATCGGGTTTGCATGTGACCGCTGCCTGGTACGTCGTTACCGAGACTGACAGCGCAATGCGCGAGGGCAGCTATGTTAAGGGCACCGTACTGCTTGTGCTGCGCAAACGCCATGGCACACACAAGACGACTCGTGATGACCTCGCCTGGGAGATACAAGAGGAAGTCCAAGCGCAGGTGAACTCGCTGGCTGGCCTCAACCAAAGCGCTAAGGGCCTCTACCGCGACGAGAACGTTTTCGAAGATGCCGACATCCAGATGGCCGGCTACGCAGCAGCGCTGCGCGTGCTTACCCGCTACGCTGTGATCGACGGTCGAGACATGACCGCGGAGGCGATCCGCCCGCGCGTGAAGGGCGAAACGACATTTGTGGACGGTCTCATCGTTTTCGCCGTGGACACCGCCAATCAGTGTCTCGTCCCGCAGGGTATTCCCCAAGCGCACTGGGACAAGCTCAGCGGTGCGGAGCGCTTCTATCTCAAACTGCTAGATATGGAGGCACGTGGCGCGAAGACTTTGGATAACTACCAGAACTTTGCCAAGGCCTTCAAGGTGCGCGATTTCAAGACTCTATTGGCCAGCCAAAAGGCGAACGATGCAAGGCTCAAAAGTGCCGTGGAGTTTGGCCGCGCTGAAATGAGCGAGGGCTCGGAACTGCATCAGTCCGTACTGCGCGCGGTACTCTACGCCGTGATGGAACTCGTAAACAACGTGGACGGCAATGAGGTACTGGCGCACTTGACGCTCAACATCGCGAATTATTACGGCGACATGACCCAGCGCGAGTTGGCGGCGGAACTCGCGGATTACTTAGCAAAGCGCCTTGACGGCCTGCGCCCCGACGAAGCCAGCGCTGCACGCGTATTGCGCGAGCTGGTGAAGAACCAGCGGCTGGGCTGAGGAAACGGACCGACCCGTGGCGACCGCATCGATCTTCATCAGCAGCGTGCAGCAGGAACTGGCTGAGGAACGCCGCGCGCTCAAGGCATTCGTGGAAGGCGACGCGCTGCTGCGGCGCTACTTCACGGCATTCCTGTTCGAGGACCTGCCTGCCGCTGACCGCCGGTCTGATGAGGTGTATTTGGACGAAGTCGATCGCTGCTCAATCTATGTCGGCTTGTTCGGCAACGACTATGGATACGAAGACGAGGACGGTGTGTCGCCCACGGAACGCGAGTTCGATCGGGCCACGCTGCGTGCCAAACCTCGGCTTGTTTTCGTAAGAGGCGCGAACGATACGGCGCGTCACCCCAAAATGCGCACCCTGGTCGGTAAGGCCGGTGACCAACTGATCCGACGTCGCTTCGCGACGCCTACCGAACTCACAAAAGAACTTTACGCAAGCCTGGTGGATTATCTTGAGGACCAGGGCGTCATTCAAAACCGTCCTTTCGACGAACGGCCTAGCCGTGATGCGACGCTGGATGATATCGATACGGCTACCGTGGTCAACTTTGTGCGCCGAGCCCGTTTCGAGCGGCAATTCGCCCTACCCGAAGAAACGGCAATGGCGGATGTACTCGCCCATCTGAACTTGATTCGGGATGGGCGCCCAGTCCAGGCTGCCGTACTGCTTTTCAGCCGCGACCCGCAGCGCTTCATTCCATGCGCCGAGATCCGTTGCATGCATTTCCATGGCACCGATATCCAGCGGCCGGTGCCTTTTTACCGCGTGTTCAAGGGCAACCTGTTTGAGCAGGCGGATCAAGCGGAAAATTTCGTCCTCTCGGTTGTCAATCGCAGCGTCGGCACTCGCGACAAGAGCGCTCAAGCGCCTGTCACGTTCGAGATTCCGCCTTCCGTAGTTCGGGAGGCAATCGTCAATGCACTCGCCCACCGCGATTACTCCTCGACGGCGAGCGTGCAGGTCTCGGTATTCGCGGACCGGGTGGAAGTATCGAATCCCGGGGAACTGCCGGCGCCGCTTACCCCCGAGCGGCTGCGCGAACCGCACAATTCGATCGCTCGCAATGCGCGGGTCTGCGAGGTGCTGTTTCTGGCTCGATATATAGAGAAATTCGGTACGGGCACCCTTATGATGATCCGCGATAGTCTGGCCCACGCGCTTCCCGAGCCGGATTTCCGGCAGCGAGGCGGCGAATTCGTCGCTACCTTGGGGCGCGATTGGCTGACCCCGGGGGTATTGGATGGAATGCCGCTGAATGAGCGTCAACGCCGCGCCATCGTTCACGTCAAGATCGCAGGGCGCATCACCAATGCCGACTACCAGAGGATGCTGGGATGTTCCCGGCGCACCGCACTACGCGAACTGGCCGTCCTGGTGCAAGCAGGTGCACTGCTTGCACAGGGAAGCGGTCGTGGGGCGTACTACGCAGTTGCCACTAAACGCGCCAGAAATGCGCCAAATGCGCCATCGCCTAAGGCCGCAGCCTCTCATACCAAACGCGCCAGAAACGCGCCAAATGGGACATCCCCCGCTTCACGAGCCAGCAAGGCCAAGAAAGCCATAAACGGGCCAATAAAGCGAAAGAAGTCGAAGGGGACGGCGAAAAAATGAGCGAGATTCAGCGCTTCTCCTCGCGCCGCCAGCGTCTCGACCACGCCTTCCTCAGCACGAGGTTAAAGAACGCGAAATCCTACAAGCGCATCGCCGGCTACTTTCGCAGTTCGATCTTCGAGCTCGTCGGCGAAGAGATCGCCGCGATCCCTAAGGTGCAGATTGTTTGCAACAGCGAACTGGATGCGGCGGATGTCATGGTATCGAAGCATGTCCGCGAGACTGCGCTTAAAGAACGCTGGAACGAAGCGCCATCCGAGGTCGAAGCACTGCTTCACCGGGAACGTTATCGCCGGCTGTACGACTTATTGGTCAGCGGTCGGGTAGAAATTCGCGTCGTACCCAAGGACAGGGTTTTCATTCACGGCAAGGCCGGGGTCATCGAAGGTGCCGACGGATCGAAGACCTGCTTCCTTGGCTCTATCAATGAGACCAAAAGCGCCTTCGCAAAGAACTACGAAATCCTTTGGGAGGACACCTCTGAAGAGGGCGTCACGTGGGTGGAGGACGAGTTTGACGCGCTCTGGAAGGACGCGTACCCGCTGCCAGACGCGATCATCGAGGAAATTAAACGCGTTGCTGATCGCGTGGAGATTCGCTTCGAAGAGGTGACGCTTGAGGAACTCCCCGCCGCTGCGCTGGCCGAAAGTCCGATTTACCGCGGCGGAGAACAACTTCAGCCGTGGCAGCGCTCGTTCGTAACCATGTTCCTGCAGCACCGGGAAACCTACGGGAAAGCGCGCCTTCTGCTCGCGGACGAGGTCGGGGTAGGCAAGACGTTGTCGCTTGCGGCGAGCGCGATGATCTCGGCCTTGCTCGATGACGGCCCCGTGCTGATCCTATGCCCATCGACCCTGACGGTGCAGTGGCAGGTGGAAATGATGGACAAGCTTGGCATTCCGAGCGCGGTGTGGTCGTCGACCAAGAAGGAGTGGATCGATCCGAAGGGCCATATTGTCAAGACGCGCGGACCCGAGGACATCAAGCGCTGCCCGTTTCGCATCGCCATTGTCTCGACCGGCCTGATCGTCCATGACTCTGAGGAACGCCGTTACCTGCTTGAATGCAAGTACGGCACGGTCGTCCTCGATGAGGCACACAAGGCACGCCGACATGGCGGGTTGGGGCCGAAGAAAGAGGAGCCGAACAACCTCCTCGATTTTATGCTGCGCATAGGTCCTCGCACCAGAAATCTTTTGCTCGGAACTGCCACACCGATCCAGACCGAGGTGCGCGAGTTGTGGGACCTGCTGCGCATTCTCAACGCCGGTGCGGATTTCGTTTTCGGGCGAGAGCTGTTCGGCCGCTGGCCGGACTGGGAAAAGGCATTGCCTGTCGTGAAAGGCGAGGAGACGCCGTCGGATGAGAAGGACGTCTGGGAGTGGCTGCGCAATCCCTTGCCCCCTGCCAGTGAGGATGCGTTATTTGCCACGCTTCGCCTGCAACTGGGATTGCCTGAGCAGACTTTTTTTACCGATCGCGGCTTTGGTTCGCTGGGTTTTCTGGAACAGCAGGCGGTCGCGCAAGCCCTCGCGCCCGGCTTCTTGCGGGAGCACAACCCCATCGTCCGCCACACCGTGTTGCGCCGTCGGCAGACATTGGAAAATGCGGGGTTGCTGGAGAGAGTAGGTGTGGACATCCATCCCGACCCAATTACGTCCACAGCCACCTACGCGGGGGTCGGATTCAGCGGCCTGGGGCTGCTGACGAACCTGCCCTTTGATCTCGCCTACCAGGCTGCTGAAGCGTTCACCGCAGCGCTCAAGAAGCGCACCCATGCGGCTGGGTTCATGAAGACGATGCTCCTGCAACGCATCTGTTCGAGCTTTGCCTCCGGCCGATCAACCGCGGAAAAGATGCTACGCCGGGAGATTCTCGATGATGAGGAGCAGGCCAAACTTATCGAAGAGGCGCTCAGCGCACTGACGCCCGACGAGGCAGGGTACCTGCGCACCATTGCAGTGGAGCTCTCGCGTCCGGAGGCCCGCGACCCCAAGCTTGCCGCGGTCCGGTACTTCCTTACTGAGCATCGCACCGAGGGAAAAACGTGGCTGGAGCACGGCTGCATTGTCTTCAGCCAGTACTACGACACCGTATACTCGCTTGGCGCGGAACTGGCCAAGTTGCTGCCTGGAGAGCCGGTGGGCGTCTATGCGGGCACCGGGAAGAGCGGAATGTTCCGCGGTGACGACTTTGCTTCCGTCGAGCGCGAGGAAATCAAAAACTCCGTGAAGAAGCGGGAGATCCGTTTGGTCGTGGCCACCGACGCGGCCTGTGAAGGCTTGAACCTGCAAACTCTTGGCACCCTGATTAACGTCGATCTACCCTGGAACCCGGCGCGGCTCGAACAGCGACTGGGGCGCATCAAACGTTTCGGTCAGGCGCGGCGCACTGTGGACATGCTCAATCTCGTCTATCACGATACTCAAGACGAGAAGGTCTATCAGGTCCTGTCGCGCCGCATGAAGGATCGCTACGACATTCTCGGCGGCCTGCCAGACACCATCGAAGACGATTGGACGGAGAGTGTCGAGAAGCTGGAGGAGATGATGGACGAATACATCCATCTTCGCCAGAAGGCGCATGATGTCTTCGAATTGCGGTATCAGGAGTCTATCGACCCCGACAAGGATCGCTGGGAGTTGTGTTCAAAAGTTCTGGCGCGGCGAGATGTCGTGGACCGGCTTTCGGCGCCTTGGTGAGGGCGTGCCGGTATTCGGCGGCCGCGGTTACGCCCACGATGGCCTGCCCATGGTACGATTCTTGGGTTGAGGCGGTTGGAGTTCCTATACGTCTATTGTTCCTATACGTCTATACGTACGAAAGCATCATCATGAAGAGATTGGAAGGCCGGGTCGCGATCGTTACCGGCGGGGGCCATGGAATCGGCAAAGCCTATGCGATCCGGCTCGCCTCGGAAGGTGCAAAGATCGTGATTGCCGAAATCGACGAAAAAGCAGCGCATGCCGTGGCACAGGAATTGAACGCCGCCGGTCACGAGGTGCTGGCGGTGCGCACCGATGTATCCGATCCCGCCAGTGTCGAGAAGATGGCAGCCGCAACGGTCGAACGATTCGGCCGGATCGATGTGTTGGTCAACAACGCTGCGATCTTCGCAACCATACCCATGTCGCGCGCGCCCTTCGACCAGATCACGGTCGAAGAATGGGATCTCATGATGAGTGTCAACGTCAAGGGAACGTGGCTTGCCAGCCGCGCGGTCATCCCGCAAATGCGCACGCAGCACTACGGGAAGATCATCAACATCAGCTCCGGCACCGCACTCAAGGGTTCGCCCAGCCGTATCCACTACGTCACGTCCAAGGCAGGCATCCTGGGCTTCACGAAGACCCTGGCCAACGAAGTGGGCAAGGACAATATCTGCGTGAATTGCGTGGCGCCCGGAAGCACGCTGTCCGAAGAAAATCCGGATGCAGGGGTCCTCCAGATGCGCAACGACGCCGTCTCTAGCCGTGCACTGAAGCGCGTGCAGAATCCGGGCGATCTGACCGGCGCCGTGGTCTTTTTCGCTTCCGCGGACAGCGACTTCATTACCGGCCAGACATTGGTGGTCGATGGGGGTTCTTGTCTGCATTGAGTCGCAGGACCTCTCGAACCTAGTGAGAACGTCGGGCAAAGCACTCGACATCTGCATGGAGAAGACACGATGCAAACAACGACGCAGCATTCCCGGCTGACCATTCGGGTACAGCCCCTTTCGACGGCGCTGGGGGCACGCGTCGAGGGGCTGGATGTATCGCAGCCCCTGGATAGCGAAATGCTCGAAACCCTCCTCGGCATCTGGTACGAACACGGCGTGATGTGTGTCCCCGGACAAGATCTCGGCGAACTGGAGCAGGTGCATTTTGCTGAGTACTTCGGGGAGTTGGCGACCACCCTGGTCGAGTACGAAAGCGGGAAGAACAGCCATCCGGCGGTGATGTATGTCACCAACGAAAAAAAGGATGGCAAATATGTCGGGGCCTTGCCCGATGGCGAGATGTATTTCCACTCCGACATGTGCTATCACGAACGCCCGGTGAAGGCCACGATGCTGTATGCCATGAATATTCCCGCCCAAGGAGGCAACACGCTCTTCGCGAATATGTATACCGCGTACGACACGCTGCCCGAAGCCGCCAAGCGACGCATTACCGGGCTCAAGGCGGTCAATACTTATGAGCAGGGTGCGGCTGACACCGTGACGATGCGCACGCGCAGCGAACGTCCCAAATCCGCGCGCGCTCGTTCCTATGCCCAGCCCATGGTCTGCACCCATCCGGTGACCGGACGCAAGGCGCTCTACGTCAATCGCCTGATGACCGAATCCATCGTGGATATGCCGCGAGAAGAAAGCAATGCATTGCTGGAATCGCTGTTCGATCATCAGGAGAGTCCCCAATTCATCTATGAGCATCGCTGGACCAAGGGTGACCTGTTAATCTGGGACAATCGCTGCATGCTGCATGCGCGAAGCGATTTCAGCCCCAGCGAACTGCGCAAATTGCGGCGCGTCGCCGTCAACGGCGAGAAGATTGTCTAAGGCAGCGTGTGAAAATAACGTGAGCCATTGGAATTACACGTTCCTTCCACGCCGAAGAAAAAAATGATCAGCTTATTTTCACGTGAGCCCTAAGCTGCAGGCCTGCCTCGAAATCCCGATCATCGCATCTACCGAAAGTACCCAAAGCATGAAAAATTCCGTGTTCAACCGGCTGTTTTCCATCGCCGTGCTGGCATTCGCGCTACCTGCGCACAGCCAGGAGTATCCCAACAAGCCCGTGACGATCATCATGCCGTTTCCGGCGGGCTCGGTCACCGATGTCGTGGCGCGCCTGGTCGGCGACCAGCTCAGGCAAAAGTTCGGCCAACCGTTCATCGTCGAAAATCGCGCCGGCGCTACCGGCAACATCGGCGCCGAAAGTGCATTCCGGTCCGCCCCCGATGGCTATACCCTGCTGCTGACGCCTCCCCCGCCGCTGGTCATCAACCAGACCCTGTTCCGAAAAATAAATTTCAAGCCGGAAGCGTTCGAATCGATATCGATATTGGTGTCATGGCCCAATGTGTTGCTGGTGCATCCCAAGGTGGGGGTGAAAAGCGTCCAGGAACTGCTTACTCTGACCAAGGCCCATCCGGGCAAGCTGAATTACGCGTCCAACGGCAATGGCAGCACGCCGCACCTGGCTGCCGAGCTGTTCAAATCGATGACCGGTACGAATCTTGTCCACGTACCTTACCAAGGCGCCGCCCCCTCGCTTTCGGCTTTGCTGGCCGGGCAGGTGGACATGGCTTTTCTTGACCTGAGTTCGGCTCTGCCGCACATCACGGCCGGCAAGCTGCTCCTGCTTGCGGTAGCGGGTGAAAAGCGCAGTCCTGGCCTGCCGAATGTCCCCAGCTTGGCGGAGATACTGCCGGGATTTGTCTCCGAAGTGTGGGTGGGCCTCGTCGCCCCGCCGGGCACGCCGGCTGCAATCACCAATAAACTCTACAAGGCCATCGCTGAAATCATTGCGCAGCCCGCCATTGCCCAGAAGCTGCGTGAAATGAATGTCGAAGCGGTTGGCAACACCCCTGCGGAAATGACGCTGCTCTTGGAGAAGGAGCGCAAACGTTGGGGGGATGTGATTCGCGCGACAAACTCCAAGGTAGACTGACCGGTCGCGGCCGATGGATCGTCATCGCGTGCAATCGGCTGCGGCGATCCCTGGTCTGCTTGGTTCTGGCGGCAGGCTTATCGCAGGCGCAAACCTCTTCCAGCAAAACCATCACCTTGATTGTCCCAACCACGCCTGGTACCGGCAGCGACATCGCAGCCCGCTTGTTTGCTCCACACCTGTCGAGCAAGCCTGGGGCAGCCGCTCATTGCAGAAAACAGAACTGGCGCAAGCGGGATCATAGGCATGGATGCCGTCGCCAAGGCCGCCCCGGACGGCAACACCGTATTATTCGTCCCGAACACGATCGCGATGATCGGTTCACTTATCAAAACAGAACAGAACAAACACCATGGATGTCAATTTGAGCGAATAGATTTCCTCCCTTCGAAGGAGGGGACGGAGTTCTTTGTTTATCTGCGAACGGGTAAGAATATTCGTCGCACTGCAAAGGGAGAAACCAGGATGGCAAACATCACGGAGACAACTCAATTCCAGGACGCTTCAACGATCAAGATGAAGCCCCTCTCACCGGCACTGGGCGCGGAAATACGCGGCGTGGATGTGTCGCGGCCGCTTTCCGGCGAAACGTTCGAAACCATCCGCAATTGCTGGTATGAATACGGTGTGGTCTGTATCACGGGACAGACGCTCGATGAGATGGATCAGGTGCGGTTTGGCCAATATTTCGGCGAGCTCGCCAACACCCAGGGCGAGTATAAAATCGGCAAGGCTCACCCCTCGATCATGTACGTAACGAACCAGAAAGAGGATGGCAAATACGTCGGCGCATTGCCAGACGGCGAAATGTATTTCCACTCCGATATGTGCTACGTCGAGCGCCCCTCGATGGCAACCATGCTGTACGCAATGGAGATTCCGTTGGTCGGCGGGAATACGCTGTTTGCCAACATGTACAAGGCGTATGAGACGCTGCCGGAGGAAACCAGGCAGCGTCTTGCCGGACTCAAGGCAGTCAATAGCTATGAGCCGGGCACCAGTGCCCCCATGGCCGCCATGCGTACACGCAGCATACCTTCACCCTCTGCGCGCTCTTATGCGCATCCGCTCGTATGCACCCACCCCGTCACGGGCAAGAAAGCGCTTTACGTCAATCGGCTGATGAGCGAATACATCGTTGGCATGCCGCGCGAGGAAAGCAACATGCTGCTTGAATCGCTATTCGATCACCAGGAGCAGGCTCAATTCATTTACGAGCATCGCTGGAGGCGAGGCGATCTGGTGATTTGGGACAATCGCTGCATGCTCCATGCACGCAGCGACTTCAATGCCAACGAACTGCGCAAGCTTCGCCGCGTGACGGTCAAGGGCGACACGATTTCCTAGGCGCCCGGATAGCCAGCATCCGCCCGTCGACGTTCGTTCAGCACACGGGCGGGGTGTCATATGCGCCGTTCATGGCACAAGCACGCGTAATCTGTTCAATCCGCGGATCGACGGAAGAGCATCCCCCCGGTTTGCCCGCTGTGCGATGCGATCGGCGGAATTCAGGACATCGAGGCGCTGCCGGTGCCGCAGGCCGAACTGCTGCTGGGTAAGGCCACCGAAGATCCGCACGAGGACGAGGCGGCCTGAGTGTGTCGTGCCGGATGCCCTGCAGGCAGGCGATGGCTGGAGAGCCGCGCCAGACGGGCGTTTCCAGTCGATGCGCGGGCGCCGCCGGCACCCGGCGGGTAGTACCGCCCGAGCCATCCTCGCGCGAGCCCGCTGTGGCAGTGCGCGAAACACCACGCCAAGGAACTGCAGGCCGCCGGTGGCTTGAAGCGAGCGCTCGAGTCCCGAGTCATCGAGCGCTTCATCGAGTGCGGCGACCCGCACTATGGCTTTGCTCGCCTCTATTGCGACGCCTGCCGGCACGACTACCTGTGCGATTCCAATTCCCGGGTGATGATGGCGTTCATTTGCCTGCATTCTATCTCGCAGCGCTCCGACATGCTGATTGAACCAGGCCAGATTGAACCAGGCCATATGACATGAATCTTTAGAAAATAGCTTTAATAATTGCGTTGTGGTGAGCGTTATTGCGCCATTTGTAACCAATTATGGAATATGCATCTCTTCTGTCCAATGAGCGATGCCCATGCATACAACTGGATAAAATGGGTCATACGGCGAAAAATTTTCACGGCACTCGGTGCCGGTGTGCTTGCGTCGTTTGCCGCCATCTCTCAATCGCCGCCGGCGAAGGTCTGGCGCATCGTCCATCGGGGCGCAGGCTTTGCGGCCAATCAGGGCAACCCGCAGGGGCTGCGCGCGGAGTATCTGGCGCGGATCGCCTGGGAATCGGTCCGTCTCAATGTACCGCCTCAATCGCCATCAGCCCCGAAGCGGTATTGGATATCGGGATGTGGTAATTGGAGTGTACCTTGCGCACCTTGCCCGGCAGGGCGGCGCGCGCGGCCAGCCACATCAGCAGTTCCACGCCCTGTGAACCGGCCAGTTCCACGAGTTCCCGTGAGGAGTATTGGGTCGCCCAGTCGGGCTGGCCGATGAGGCTTTCCATGAACTGCTCATCGAACTCCCGGTTCATGAACCCGGCGCGCTCGCCATCGAGCTGGTGCGACAGGCCGCCGGTGCCCACCACCAGCACCCGCGCGTCGGACTCCCAGGATTCAATGGCGCTGCCGATGGCCTGGCCCAGTTTGTAACTGCGCCGCGCCGAAGGGATGGGAAACTGCACGGTGTTGATGCTGACCGGCACGGTGCGCACCGGCGGGCTCTTGTGGCCCGGCCACAAGAGAGACATGGGAATGGTGAAGGCGTGATCGACCAGCATCTCCTGGCAGGTGGTGATGTCGAATTCCTTTTCCACCAGGGTGTTGATCAGATGCCAGGAGAGGTCTTCATCGCCCTTGAACGGCGCCGCCACCGGGATGCCCCAGCCTTCATCGGCATGCTGATATTCGCCCGCAGCGCCCACGGCGAAGGTGGGCAGCTTGTCGAGAAAGAAGTTCAGGCCATGATCGTTGTAGATCACCACGGCGACATCGGGTTTGACCTTATCCAGCCAGGCATGCACTGGCTTGAAGCCGTCGAAAAAGGGTTTCCAGTAGGGATCGTTCTCGCGGTGTTTGGCAATCGCCCCGCCGATGGAGGGAACGTGGGTGGTGGTGACGCAACCGACGATGTTTGCCATGGCTATCTCCCCGCTTCCAGCAGTTTGGCCTTGAAATCGTCCTTCGACATCCCGGTCTGCTGCGCGCCGATGTCCTGCACATCAAGGCCGAAGATGCCGGCGAATTTCGCCAGGTAATAGATATTGCCACCCGCCGCGATCAGTTGCAGCACATTGCGCTGGCGTATCGCCTCGCGCTGCGCCTCGTTCAGGCCGTATTGCGCGCAGTAGGCATCTTCATCCCGCAGAAAAGCCGCACGGTTGGCGGCCTCATTGAAGGAAAAACACATGCGGTTCAGCGCATAACCCTTGCGGGCCTGCCGGCTGTCAAAGAGGGTGGTGCCGGGAATCTCCGCGTCCGGCGCGTGGATGTGCATGCTCATCGTCCGTCCCCCGGTTTCTGCGTTCAGTGGTCAGTGTGAGCGTGTGGTGCGTGGGGCTTTTGATCTGGCTCAATAGCCGGCAGGAAAGAAAAAGGGCACTGCGGTATGCCGCAGTGCCCTTGGAGCGCGAATTTGGCCGGCTTACTTGCCGAATGCCAGAGGACTGGAGTACTTGGCGGTCTAGATCATCGCCAGCCGCCTCGGGGTGCAGCGGGGCTGCGCTTATCGCTCCAGTCGAACCGGCGGCGTGATTGCGAGCAGGCGTGCTTTTCCTGCAAATCGCCTGGCGTCGAATGTCAGAAACGCTTCGCAATTGCGGCTCGATGCGTGGTGCAGTGCGTCGGCAAAATCCAGGCCCAGACGCAGGTTGCCAAGGGCGCGCTCAACCGCGCTACGATCTTCAATTTCCACGTGCGGAAGCGCGAGCAGGTTCTCGAATACCCGGCAGGTGTCCTTGGCAGCATGGCCATAGACGCCGCGCAGCACCCATTCGAGTTCCAGCAGCACAGTCTTGGCGACGAACAGCTTTTCACCGCGTTCCATGATGCGTTTTGCGGCCTGCTGCTGCGCGAGCGTTTGCGCGCCGCCATCCTCACGCACGTAGTAGCGCGCAAGGATGTTGGTATCGACGCTCAGCATCAGCGCCGCCGCGCGGGCTTGGCGGCAAGCAGGCTTGCCGCGTCGAAGTCCGGCGGCAGACGCCGGCCACGAGCCTCGAGCATGCCGAATCCCGACTCGATCGCCTCAGGCGCGCGGTGCAGAACGCGCATCTCGGCCTTGCCGTTTTTTTCCGTGAACACCACCCTGCTGCCCTGGCGGATGCCCAGATCGCGCCGGATGCTCTTGGGGATGGTCACCTGGCCCTTGCTGGTAACTGTTGATTCGTTGTCCATGCCGTCCTCGTTTAGGTATTACAAGGTAAGAATCTTAGCACTGGCAGGAATTGATTGGGTGGGCGAATGAATGCCCGCAGGAGTCGTCTGATCGCGCTCGGTGCGGGAACGCTCACTGCGGCGCTGCCTGTGCTCGCGCAGGATCATCGCGTGCGGCGAATCGCCTATGCAGGTGGGAGAGGTGCTGAGCGTGCTGACCAATCCGGAATGGCTGGAGGCGTTGCGCGGAGGCGTGACCGAACCGTCGGTGGTGATTTTTTACGGCACCGATTGAGCAGGCACGCCTAACTCATGCGCGCAGGAAGATGGTGAACGTGGGCATGCCGCAGCGCCCTGCAGATATGCTCGACGGGCCTACTTGCCGAACTGCTGCTCCAGGTCGTGCATTACCTTGTAGCAGGGCAACACGTTGGCGACGCTGGAGATGGGCTCGCGCTTCTCGCGGATGGCCGCAATGAACTCGCGGTCCTGCAACTCGATGCCGTTCATGGACACCGCCACCTTGGAGACGTCGATCTTCTGCTGCTTGCCGTCGAACAGGTCGTCATAGCTGGCGATATAGGTGCCCTTGTCGCAGATGTAGCGGAAGAAGGTGCCCAGCGGGCCGTCGTTGTTGAAGGATAGCGTCAGGGAGCAGAGCTTGCCGGTTTTGGTCTTCAACTGGATGGACATGTCCATGGCAATGCCCAGGGTCGGATGGATCGGGCCTTCCAGCGCATTGGCGGCAACGATCTCTTCGCCGGTCTGGTACTGGAAGAGATCAATCGTATGCGCCGCATGGTGCCAGAGCAGGTGATCGGTCCAGCTGCGCGCGCCGCCGGCGGCGTTGATGTTGGTGCGGCGGAAAAAGAAGGTCTGCACATCCAGATGCTGGATATTGATTTCGCCGGCCTTGATGCGGTTTTTCACCCACTGGTGGCTGGGATTGAAGCGGCGGGTGTGGCCGACCATGGCCACAAGGCCCGTTTCCTTCTGCATCTTCACCACGGCCTGGGCATCGGCATAGCTGTCGGAGAGCGGTATCTCCACCTGCACGTGCTTGCCCGCCTTCATGCAGGCCATGGTCTGGGCGGCATGCATCTGCGTCGGGGTGCAGAGGATCACCGCATCGACTTCCTTGATGGCGAGGCAATCATCCAGGTTGGTGGTGACATGCTTGATGCCGAACTTGTCGGCAACGGGTTGGGTGGTTTCCAGAATCCGGCCGCACAGCGAGACGACTTCCACATCCTTGATGTTGGCCAGGCCCTCCAAGTGCTTGATGCCGAAAGCGCCGGCGCCGGCGAGTGCAATTTTCATTCTGTTCTCCTTTTATGTGTCAGTTGAACAAGGGGGCATGCCCCCTTGTAAATCCCCGCTAGCAGGGGAAACGCCTGCCGAGCGTGCTCGCGCATCAGACCGGCGTTTCCTGATTACGTATTCTCAAGAATCATGTGCCCGACCGCGGTGTTCGAGGCCGGCACATGATGAAAGCGGTGTATCTGTTTTGGGTTGGGTTTCATGGCGCCCAGCGCAATCAGCCACATCACCAGTTCCACGGCTTCAGCTCCCGCATTGCGCATGATGTCGATATGGGAGATCTGCGCCAAGCCCGCGGGGTCGGAGAGCATGCGGTCGAGGAACTGCTCATCGAAATCCGAATTGATGAGGCCGGCGCGCGGCCCGTGCAACTGGTGGCTCATGCCGCCGGTGCCCCAGACCTGCACGTTCAGGTCCTCATCAAAGGACTCGATGGCTTTGCGCAGGGATTTCCCCAGGTTGTAGCAGCGGTTGGCGGTGGGCGGCGGGTACTGGACCACGTTCACGGCGAAGGGGATCACCTTGCAGGGCCAGGCCTCGGGCTGGCCGAAAACCAGGGACATGGGCACGGTCAGGCCGTGATCCACATCCATTTCGTTGATGATGGTGAGATCGAACTCATCCAGGATCACCGATTGCGCGATGTGGGTGGCCAGTTCCGGGTGGCCGATGACCGTGGGCACCTTGCGCGGCCCCCAGCCTTCGTCGGCGGGCTCGAATTTGTCCGCACAGCCGATGGCAAAGGTGGGAATGATGGAGGCATCGAAGGCCGAGGCATGGTCGTTGTAGGCCATCAGGACGACATCGGGCTTTGCCTCCTTGATCCATTTTTTGGTGAACTCGTAGCCCTGGAACACCGGTGCCCAGTAGGGCTCTTTGGTCTTGCCCAGGTCGATGGCTGCGCCGATGGCGGGCACGTGCGAGGTATAGAGGGAAGCGCTGACGCGGGCCATTATTTTTTCTCTCCGATGCGACGATTGCCTTCAATGGAACGCCCGCCGCCGATCATCATTTCGCGATACTCCTGCGGCGTGGCCCCGGTCATGCTGGAGGCGGCGAACTCGAAGGACAGCCCGTCGCTGGAAAATACCTTGGAAAGGAAATAGATGTTGCCGCCGGCGGCGATCATGCGGTTGTAGTCGCGCGCCAGCACCGCCTGTTTCTGCTCTTCGGTCATCGGCCATTCATCCAGATAGGCGCGCTCGCCGGCCTTGAATTTCTCGCGATTAGGCGCTTTCATCAGCGACATGCAGAACTGGTTGAGGTGATAACCCTTTCTCGCCATGTCGAAATCGAACACGGTGGTGCCGGGGACATCGTTGTAAGGCTTATTGAGTGCCATGGGGCACGCTCCTGAGTCGTTAATGGGTCGGATACGGGGTGGCGGGATGGCTGGTTGCCGCTGTCCTGCCGGCAAGTTCACCAATTGCGCTATTTTATCAGCTTGGCAGGTCAGTGAATCTGATTTGAATCAATGCCAAGGGTTGGGCTGCGGCTGGGAATGGTTTGGGCGGGTGATCCAATCAATTGCCGGTGATAATGGAAGCTCACTCCAGGAGCAACAGCCATGCTCGATCTTTACCACCACGGTTCTTCCGTCTGCGCCGCCAAGGTGCGCATCGTCCTCGCCGAAAAAGGCATCGAATGGAAAGGCCATTACATCGATATCCTGAAGGGCGATCAGTTCGACCCGGACTACATGAAGCTCAATCCCAAGGCGGTGGTGCCCACCCTGGTGCACGATGGCCGGGTAATACTGGAATCGACCGTCATCTGTGAATACCTGGACGAAGTGTTTCCCGAGCCGGCGCTGAAACCCGCGGATCCCGTGGCGCGCGCCACGATGCGTCTCTGGACCAAGGCGATCGACGAGGTGATGCATCCGGCTTGCGCGGAGATTACCTTCGCCTCCAGCCACCGGCATATCGTCAATCGCCTGGGGCCGGAAGGTGTAGCGAAATTCCTCAACAGCACGCCGCCGCAATCGGTGACGCCGCAATGGCACGAGCGCAAGAAGGAGATCGTGCTCAATGGTTTTAATGCGCCGGGCGTGGACCGCAAATTCCGCATTTACGACGGCTATTTGCAGAAAATAGAGGATGCGTTGAAGGACACGCAGTGGCTGGCGGGCGACAGCCTGTCACTGGCCGACATCGGCATGCTGCCCTATGTCAACCGGCTAGCCATGCTCTCCATGTCGGAAATGTGGACGCAAAAGCGCCCGCGTCTCACAGATTGGTTCAATCGCCTGATGGCACGCCGGGTGGTCAATGAGGCGCTCCTGCGCTGGTGCCCCGCGGATCTCACCCACGACCTGAAGACCTTCGGTGCGCAGAGCTGGCCGGAAGTGAAAAAGATCCTGCAGGCGGCGTGACCGGCACATGCCGCATTCCCGTACCTCGCAACCTTCAAGTATTGACGTCTACGAAACCTCGTGAAGGGCTAGGCCGCGACGAGAATTCCCTCACCCTCGGTCCCTCTCCCGGCGGGAGAGGGATGCAAAGCCCTTCTCCCCCCGGCGACCGCAGGAAGTCCCCGTGAGAGAGAAGGGTTGGGATGAGGGGAAAACCTGTCACGAACATAGGAAATTCTCAATACCCGGATGGACACCTCGAAAGGAATTTGAACATGCTGGAGCTCTACCACCACGGATCATCCGTCTGCGCCGCCAAGGTGCGCTTCACCCTGGCCGAAAAGGGCCTGGAATGGAAGGGCCATTACCTTGACATCCTCAAGGGTGAGCACTTCAACCCCGAGTACCTGAAACTCAATCCCAAGGCAGTGGTGCCTACGCTGGTGCACGACGGTCAGGTGCTGGTGGAGTCCACGGTCATCTGCGAATACCTGGACGAGGAATTCCCAGAGTGCAGCCTGAAGCCCGCCCGGGCCATGGATCGCGCGCGCATGCGCCTGTGGACCAAGACGGTGGATGAAGACCTGCAACCGGCGTGCAAGTACATCACCTACGCTGCCTGCCACCGCCACATCATCAAGCGCATGCCGCCGGACAAGTTCCAGGTATACATGACAGGGCCGGTTGACGCCGCAGCGACGCGGGTGGCCGGCGACCCCAACTGGGTGCAGAGCAAACGCGACATCGTCAACCTGGGGGTGGCCGCCCCCGGGGTTGCCGACAAATTCCGCATTTACGAGCTCACTCTGCAGAAAATGGAGGAGGCACTCGCGGAGGGCCCCTGGCTGGTGGGCAAGACCTTCTCGCTAGCCGACATTTCCCTCACGCCCTACGTCAACCGCCTGGACATGTTGGGGATGTCGGAAATGTGGACGGTCGCGCGCCCGCGCGTGGCCGACTGGTTCGAGCGCATCCGGGCGCGGCCGGTGTTCAAGTCCAGCTTTCTCGACGTCTGCCCGGCAGAACTCACCAGCGATCTCAAGACCTACGGCTCGCAGAGCTGGCCGGAGGTGAAGGCGATGCTGGCGAACGGTTAGGCCCGCAGGGAAGGTTATTCTTTTGGATAACCGGATATGCGATTAAGGTACGCCAATATTGGCTATCCATAAAGCAAAGTTTGACTTTGTAGCACCTATTCCAGCGGCAGCCCGGCATACTGCTCCGCAACGCTGGTCTGCGCGGACAGCGAACCGGCCAGGTAGTCGAGCTCGCATTCCTGGGTGCGCTGCTCGAAGTCGCTCATGCCGGGAAAGCGGTGCAGGAGGCCGGTGAGCCAGGCGGAGAAGCGCACCGCATTCCAGACTCGCCTGAGCGCCGTTTCGCTGTAGGTGTCCAGATAGCTGCTGGAGCCATCGCGGTAAAAGGATTTCAGGGCGCGCGACAGGTAGAACACGTCGGAGAAGGCGAGGTTCAGCCCCTTGGCGCCGGTCGGCGGCACGATGTGTGCGGCGTCCCCCGCGAGAAACAGGCGCCCGTAGCGCATTGGCTCGGCGACAAAGCTGCGCAAAGGCGTGATGGATTTTTCGATGGACGGGCCGCTGACGATGCCCTCGCCCAGTTGGCGCGGAAAGCGCCTGCGGAATTCCTCCCAGAAGCGCTCGTCGGGCCAGTCCTCGATGCGCTCGGTGAGCGGCACCTGGATATAGGAGCGGCTGAGCATGGGGCTGCGCATGGAGGCGAGGGCAAAGCCGCGCGGATGATTGGCATAGGTGATGTGCGGCACCGGCGGTGTTTCCGACATGATGCCCAGCCAGCCGAACGGGAACTCCTTGTCATAGGTGCGCAGGACGTTCGCGGGAATGGCAGTGCGGCTGACGCCGTGGTAGCCGTCGCAGCCGGCGATGAAATCGCAGTCGATGCGCTGCGGTTTTCCCTCGCGGGTGAAGCTGACCCAGGGTTTGGCAGAGTTCACTTCGTGCAGGGCGGCATCGGCCACTTCGTCGAAGAATTGCGCCTTGCGCCGGTCGGCTGCGGCGTACAGGTCGCCCTGGATATTGGCCTGCCCATAGGCCATCAGCATGCTGTTGGCAAAGCGTTGGGTGTCGATGAAAAAATCGCTTTTGCCCGCCCAGACGATGGCGCTGCCTGAATGCGGAATGCCTTCGCGGTCCATGCGCGCACCGACGCCGGCTTCGCGCAGCATTTCCACCGTGCCCTGTTCCAGCACGCCGGCGCGGATGCGGCCGAGCACGTACTCGCGGCTGCGCAATTCGAGCACGATGGATTCGATGCCGGCCTGATGCAGGATCTCGGCGAGCATCATGCCCGCGGGTCCGCCACCGATGATGAGCACTTGAGTACGCATTCTTGTTCCCCGCAGTTGCTGAGCGGATATTGTTACGCAATTCGCGCTGCTGCATATAATGCGATTTTCATCGCCGTGATGATGCGCCGCGGGCACGCGTTGCCTGCAGTGTGAGCGGCCAATCCAGCAAGGGGATTCGATATGCCTGGTACCACGCCACCACCGGACCGCAATACCAAGAAACCGAAGTTCGTGCCGCCGCCGAAGACATGTGATGCGCACTGCCACATCTTCGGCCCGGCGGAGAAATTTCCCTATGATCCGGAGGCCTCCTACCATCCGCCGGATTCAGGGTTCGAGGAAATCTGCAAGTTGCATGACATCCTCGGCATCGAGCGCGCCGTCATCGTGCATGCGAGCTGCCATGGCGCCGACATGCGTGCCACGCTGGACGGCATTGCCCGTTCCAATGGGCGCTTCCGCGGCACCGCCATCATCAATGACACCTGCACCACGGCCGATTTCGACCGCATGCACGAGGGCGGCATACGCGGGGTGCGCTTCAATTTTGTCAAGCACCTGGGCGGGCGGCCCGACTTCGGCCTGTTCCACAAGACCGTGGACCGGCTGAAGGCGCTCGACTGGCACCTGATCCTGCATCTGGATGCCAACGACATCGTTGAATTCGAGGACATGTTCCGCAAACTGCCGGTGCCCATGGTGATTGACCACATGGCCCGGGTGAAGGCATCTGAGGGCTTGGAGCAGAAGCCCTTCAAGGTGCTGCTCGATTTCCTGAAGGATGACAAGGTGTGGGTGAAGATCTGCGGTTCGGAGCGCGTCTCCTCCATGGGGCCACCCTTCACCGACGCGATTCCCTTTGCGCAGGCGCTGATCAATGCTGCGCCTGACCGCATTCTCTGGGGCACCGACTGGCCGCACCCCAATGTGGGCAAGCACATGCCCAACGACGGCGATCTGGTGGACATGATCCCGCTCACCATGCCCGATGCCGCCATCCGGCAGAAGGTGCTGGTGGACAATCCGGCGCGGCTGTACGGATTTCCGGCCTGAGCGGCGCAGAGTTCTATTCCATTATTGAATTGAAACGGGAAAATTATATATGGTATTACTATGGATTGTTTTTAAAAGTCAGACAATTACCCGCCTTCATTAATTTCAACCAGCATTGAAAAAAAGAGGAGCAAGCCATGGCAAGACCCGTAATCATCAGTTGCGCTGTCACCGGCGGTTCGGGCGAGGCGCCCAAGAAAAGCTCGTATGTGCCGATTACCCCAGAGCAGATAGCCAACGAGTGCATCGCCGCGGCCAAGGCAGGGGCCAACATCACGCACATCCATGTGCGCGAACCTGGCACCGGCAAGGGCAGCATGGAACTCAAGTACTACCGCGAAGTGGTGGACCGCATCCGCCAGAGCGGCGTCGAGGTGCTGATCAACCTCACCACCGGCACCGGGGGCATGTACACCCCTTCGGATGAGGATCCGCGCCGCCCTACGCCGGAGAGCAACCTCACCACACCGGAGGCGCGTGTCGCGCACATCCTCGAGTTGAAGCCCGATATATGCAGCCTGGATGTGGCCACCATGAACATGGCGAGCACCGTGTTCATGAACGTGCCCAAGCACCTGGACAAGATGGCGGCGATGATCGCTTCGGCCGGCGTCAAGCCGGAACTGGAAGTGTTCGACCACGGCCATCTGCGCCTCGCCGCCGACATGGTGAAGCGCGGCCTGATCAAGTCGCCGCCCTTGTTCCAGTTGTGCCTTGGCATCGCCTGGGGCGCGCCCGCGGATACCGAAACCATGACCTTGATGCGCAACCAGTTGCCCGAGGGCGCAGTGTGGGCGGCTTTCGGCATCTCGCGCCACGCGTTTCCGATGGCGGCGCAGGCGGTCATCCTGGGCGGCCACGTGCGCGTGGGCCTGGAGGACAACCTCTACATTGCCCAGGGGAAACTTTCTCCCGGAAATGCGCCGCTGGTGGAGCGCGCCGTGCAGATCATCGAGGCAGTGGGCGAGCGTCGCGCCACTATCGCCGAGACCCGGCAAATTCTCGGTTTGGGACTGTCGTAACGCGTTCGTACCGCAATGTCAGGTGGCGTAATGCGTTCGCTTGTTCTGGATTAACAGCGTTTTGCACTTGTTGAGAATTAACTTAGTGAGAATTATTTATACTCGTGCCAGGTTTTTCCCTCATCCCAACCCTTCTCCCGGAGGGAGAAGGGCTTTGCATCTATCTCCCGGAGGGAGAAGGGCTTTGCATCTATCTCCCGGAGGGAGAAGTGCTTTGCATCTATCTCCCGGAGGGAGAAGGGCTTTGCATCTATCTCCCACCGGGAGAAGGGCTTTGCATCTATCTCCCACCGGGAGAAGGGCTTTGCATCCCTCTCCCGATGGGAGAGGGACCGAGGGTGAGGGGAATTCTCGTCGCGGCGTTGTCCGACACGAGGTTAGGTTTTGTAATCCTCACAATAGGCGCTAACATAGCCCTCTCTTGCCAAGGCGCACGCCTTGCGAGCTCAAGTCACCTGGGGGAGAACACACATGGACGCACGCACTCTGACTGGCGCGGAAACCTTTCTGCGCATGCTTACCACGATGGGAATCGAAAGGATTTTCGCCTCGCCCGGATCGGAATGGGCGCCGGTCTGGGAGCATCTGGCGAAAACCTATCCCGAGCCCGGCACCATCCCGCACTACACTTCATCGCGGCACGAGGAAATCGCCATCGGCATGGCGAGCGGCTATTTCAAGGCCACCGGCAAGATGGCTGCGGTGATGATCCACACCACCGTCGGTGCCTTGCATGGCGCAATGGCCATGCGCGGCGCCCTACACGAGAACGTGCCCATGGTGGTGTTCAGCGGCGAGTCGATAGGCTTTGCCCACGAACCGGGGCCGGATCCGGGGGCGCAGTGGCTGGGCAGTCTTGCCGATGTCGGTGGTCCGGCGCGGCTGATGGCGCCCTGCGTCAAGTGGAGTTTCGGCCTGAACGCTCCCTCCGCGTTGGGCTCCACCATACAGCGCGCCTGTCAGATCGCCATGTCGGGGCCGCGCGGCCCGGTGTTTGTTTCGCTGCCCATCGAGTACCTGTTCGACGTGATGGCCAACAATCCGCCTTCCGCGGCGGCAATTCCGATTCGTGCCACCGCGGCGCCCCAGGGCATAGCGCAACTGGCCGATATGCTCGCTACTGCGAAAAATCCCGTGATCGTGACCGAGCGCGCCGGCGAGAATCCCAAGGCGGTGCCGCATCTGGTCGCCATCGCGGAATTGCTGGGTGCGCCAGTGGTAGAGGCCCGCAACGCCAAATTCGTCAACTTCCCGCGCAGCCACCCGCTGCACGCCGGATTCAATGCGCTGGCAGTGGTGAATGAAGCCGATGTCATTTTCAACCTCGGTGTGATCGCGCCCTGGCATCCGGCGTCCGCCGCGCCCAGGGTCGGCGCCAAGGTGGCGCTGCTTGATGAGAATCCGCTGCGCCAGGAAAAGCCGGTGTGGGGCTTCCAGGCCGATCTGTGCCTGTTTGGCGAGATCGAAGGTTCGCTGGTGGCGCTGCTCGAAGCACTGAAGTCACGCGTCAAGGTGGGCGAGCCTGCGCGGCTCAAATCGGCCGAGGCGTGGGGCGCGAAGAACACCGCGCGCCGCAAAAAGGTGGCCGACGATGCAGTGGCCCTGAAGGACAAGGCGCCGCTGGATGAGCGCTGGGTGGCCCATGAGATTAACCAGGTGATGCCCGCCGATGTGATTTACGTCGATGAAACCATCACCACGCATGGCACCTTGATCGCGGCCATGGATCGCGTCGGCCTGGGCGCTTATTTTCAGGGCGCGGTGGGCGGCCTGGGCACGGGCCTCGGCACGGCGCTGGGCGTGAAAAACGCGCATCCCGGCCGTCCGGTGGTGTGCATGATTGGTGACGGCTCCTTCAACTACAACCCGGTGATCGCCGCGCTGGGCTATGCGCAGGAGCACAACACGCCCATCCTGATTGTCATATTCAACAATCACGGCTACCAATCGCAGCAGGCCGAGATTCCGCATTTCTACCCCGAAGGGCACGCGGTGAAGTCCGGCAATTTTTCGGGGACTTCGATCAAGCCCAATCCCGATTACGCCAGCCTCGCGCCCATCTACAACGGCTACGGCGAGCGTGTCGAGAAGCCGCAGGAAGTGCGCGCGGCCCTGCAGCGCGGACTAAAGGCGGTGGGCGAGGGCAAGCTCGCATTGCTGGATATCCGTATGGCGCCAGTGCCGGGCTGATGCAAAACGTTCAATCAGAACGGGCGGACGCGCCTTACCTTGCAGGCGCCGCAGTTATGGCGGTTGTTGCGACATGCTTCTTGGGAGCGGCAATGACGGACGCTGCGCATGCGCAGGTCTATCCGGAAAAGCCGATACAGATCATCGTTCCCCTGGGCACCGGTGCGCCACCGGAGATCGCCGCGCGGGCCCTTGGGCAGAAGTTCACGCAAAGCCTCGGGCAGCCGGTGGTGATTTTCAACCGGGGTGGTGCGGGCGGCACCATTGGCGCACAACTTGCGGCGAAAGCAAGCCCCGATGGTTACACCCTGTTCATGGGGAGTGTCACTTCGCTTGCCATCGGCCCGGCCATGTTCCCCGATGCGGGAATCAATGTGCTCAAAGCCTTTGTGCCCATTGGCCAGGTCTACGCGTCACCCTCGGTCATTATCAGCAGCGCCAAATTTCCGGCAGCGACTTTGCAGGAATTCATCGCGATTGCCAAAGACAAGCCCGGGGTGCTGAATATTGCCTCCGCGGCCTCCGGCAGTCCGCCACACATGGCTGCAGAATTGTTCAAGGAAGCGAGCGGCGTGAACATGGTTCATGTGCCCTTCGGCAACCTGGGCCTTGCGGCGAACGCCATTATCAACGGCGAGGCGCATATGATTATTGCGGGCGCCGGGCCGTTCCGGGGACAGATTCGCAGCGGTGCGTTGCGCGCCTTGGCGACGGCCTCGCGCAAGCGGATGTCAGTGTTGCCGGATACGCCGACGGCCGCCGAAGCCGGCCTGCCCGGATTTGAAGTGGACATCTGGGGCGGCCTGCTGGCGCCAGTCGGCACACCCGCGCCGCTCATCCGGCAACTCAATGGCGCCATCCAGCAGGCGCTTGCGCAGAAGGATTTTCAGCAACTCCTCATCAACCAGGGCAACGAGCCGGAAGGCGGTACGCCCGAGGAATTCGGTAAACTGATTGCCGAAGACGCACGCAAATGGGCGAAGCTCGTTCACGCCACGGGAGCCAAAGCCCAATAGCAGTGCGGTATTGCGCGAGCTGTTTCCGTGCCAATTTTTCACCCCGGCAATATTCAAGAAAATCACATGAGCAAAAAGAAACCCAATTTCATCGTCATCATGACTGACCAGCAGCGCGCCGATTACCTGGGTTGCGCCGGTCACCCGTTCGTGAAAACGCCCGCCATCGACGGCCTTGCCAAGGGTGGCACGCGCTTCACCCGTTTCTATGTGTCTTCGCCCGTTTGCATGCCCAATCGTGCCACCTACATGACCGGGCGCCTGCCGGCGATCAACGGTGCGCGCGGCAACGGCCTGCCACTGTCGCTGCAGGCCAACACCTTTGTCGATCTGCTGCGCAGCAACGGCTATCGCACCGCGTTGGTGGGCAAGAGCCACCTCATGACCATGACGGATCATCCGGCGATGTGGAAACCCAAGATAGGCGAGGGGCTGCAGGCGCCAACGGGGGATTTTGTCGAGGCACTGAAGCCCTGGGCACCGGACGCCAAGTACGACCAGGAGAATATCGCCAACTGGGCGCGCGACATGAACTGGAAGCTCGAGTTGCCCTTCTATGGTTTCGAGCGCGTGCACCTGTGCACCGGGCACGGCGACGAGGTGGGCGGCGAATATATCCACTGGCTGAAAAAGCAGGGGAAGGATCCCGACAAACTGGCCGGGCGCAAGAATGCACTCGAGGCGGATGTGACATGCCCGCAGGCTTGGCGCACTTCCATGCCCGAGGAACTGTATCCGACCCGTTTCATTCAGGATCATTCGCTCAAGGTGCTGGATGATCTGGCGCGTGATGCGAAGGACGATCCGTTCTTCCTGATGATGTCCTTTCCCGACCCGCACCACCCGTTCACGCCGCCTGGAAAATACTGGAATATGTATTCCCCGGATCAGGTGAAACTGCCGACCAATTTCTACGCCCGTCCCGACGATGTCGGCGGGCCGGTGGACTCGGCCATACGCCTGCACGAGGAAAAGGGCTATGACGCCGAGCGCACCATGACTTTTCTGAAGCTGAACGAGCGCCAGGCCAAGGAGGCGATTGCGCTCACCTGCGGCATGATCACCATGATCGATGACGCGATCGCCGCGGTGCAGGCAAAACTCGTGGCGCTTGGGCTGGACCAGGACACGGTGATTGTATTCACCGCCGACCATGGGGATTACCTGGGCGACAAGAGCATTGCGCTCAAGGGGCCCTTGCACCTGAACTCCATTCTCAATGTGCCCTTCATCTGGTCGGATCCGACGCAGCCCACCGGGAAGATCTGTGATGCGATCAGCGGCACCATCGACATATCCTCCACGGTGCTGGCCCGGGCAGGACTGGCGGGCTTTCACGGCATGCAGGGCCGTTCACTCCTGCCGGAGATTGCCACCGGCAAGGACCATGGCAACGGCGTGCATCTGGTGGAGGAGGAATCGCAGCGCGCCAATTTTGGCTATCCGGGGCCGGTGAAACTGCGCAGTATGATCGCCGGCGACTGGCGCATGACGCTCTATGAACACGCCCCCCACGCCGAAATGTACAATCTGAAGTCCGATCCGGACGAGAACCACAATCTGTGGAACCATCCGGATCACCTCAAGACCCGGGCCGAACTGCTGGAACGTATGATGCGCGCCTCCATCCACAGCCTGGATACCAGCCCCGCGCCGCGGCGGCGGGCATGACAAGCACTGAAGTTTTTTGCAAAGCGGAGACTGAAAAATGCGCCTGATTTCCTTCAATCACAGCGGCCGTCGCGGCATCGGCGTGATGACCAGCGATACCGAGTTCATTGACCTGACCCGCGCCGCCCCCGGTCTGCCCACCGATATGCGCGCGCTGCTGGGCATGGGTGATGCCTGGCAGTCGCGTGTCGAGCAGGCCATCCGCGGCAAGGAAGCGGATTACTCGATCAACGATATCGTGTTCGATGCGGTGGTGATCGAGCCGCATGCCACCTGGGCGGTGGCGCTGAACTACAAGGCACACCAGGAGGAGACAGGGCTGAACCGTTCTGAGTATCCGGAAATGTTCCTGCGCGTTCCCACCAGCATTACCGGTCACCTGCAGGATCTGATGCCGCCGCCGGCCGCCTATATGAAGGCCTTCGATTTCGAGGGCGAGCTCGCGGTCATTATCGGCAAGCCTGGCCGCCACATCAGCGAAATAAACGCGCTCTCGCATGTGGCAGGCTATTCCAGCTACAACGAGGGATCGGTGCGCGCCTATCAGCGGCATAACCGCCAGTTCGGCCTGGGCAAGAATTTCGAGAAATCCGCCTCCTTCGGCCCCTGGCTGATGACAACGGACGAGTTTGGCGATCCCTACAAGCAATCGATAATTACCCGGCTCAACGGCGCGGAAAAGCAGAAATGCGGCTTGAAGGAAATGCTCAATAGCATTGAAAATCAGATTGCGTATATTTCCGAAGGCATCACCCTGCAGCCCGGCGATGTGATCGCCACGGGTACGCCAGGCTCGCTGCCGGGCACTGACAAGCACATGCAGCATGGCGATCTGCTCGAAGTGGAAATCACCGGCCTGGGCGTGCTGAAAAACAAGGTGGGTCCGCCGGCGAAGTAAATCGCGCGTATCGAATTTCCCGCGTGGAAAGAAAAAGCCGCCCTCGGGCGGCTTTTTTTGCAATCGAACAATGTTCAGTCCTTGTAGCCTTCCACCGCGACCCACAGCACCACCTCGTCGCTGACGGAGGGTATGCTGAATTTCATGCCGAAATCCGAGCGCTTGATGCTGCCGCTGAAATTGCCACCGCAAATCTCGCTCTTTTTAGTGGGGTGCACAATGCACTTCCAGCGATCGACCTTGAAGGCTACCGGCCGGGTTACGCCCAGCAGCGTGATATTGCCCTCGATGGTGGTCGGGTTGTCACCGCTGAAAACCACCTGGGTCGAACGAAATCCCAATGTCGGGAATTCCTGGGCATTGAAGAAATCAGGTGAACGCAGATGTTCGTCGCGCGCGCGCGGACGACCGGCTCTTTCGTTGTCACCGGTGCTGATGGAGGCGGTCTGCACCGTCAATTCGACCGAAGCCGTTTTGGCCACAGGGTCGATCACGAATTTGCCGGCATTCCTGTCAAAGCGGCCGCGCATCCGGGTCAGGCCGCCAAGATGATCGGCTTCGAAAGGACAATGCTCGGGACAATGCTCGGGACAATGCTCGGGGACAATGCTCGGGATTGACATCGACTATCAATCCCGGTGACAATATTTGGGGACGGCGCAGCGACCTGCGCTATCTGCCCGGCAACGAATTTCTCACCCAGAAAGGAAATGTCCATGACAAACGATTCGATAGACCGCAACAGACTCATCTTCCCCGCGCTGGGTGGCATTTACGAAAAGCTCTCCCCGTTCAGCTATGCCTTCATGCGTTTTTGCGCCGGCGCGGTGCTGGTGCCGCACGGCGTGCAGAAGATCATGACGGATTGGGCGGCGAAAGGCACCGAAAATATCGCCAAGGCAGGACTGCCGTTTCCCGAGATCCTGGCTTATCTGACCATTTTTTCCGAATCGGTCGCGGCGACGTGTCTTGCGCTGGGGCTGTTTACGCGGGTGGCGGCGGTCATGCTGTGGATACAGATGAGCGTGATCATCACGGTATTTCAATGGAAATTCGGATACTTCTGGACCAACCGCGGCATTGAATTCGCGCTGCTGTGGTGGTTGCTGTTTACCGCGATCATGTTCCGCGGCGGCGGGAAATACTCCCTCGACCGCCTGCTCAAAAAGGAATTTTGAGCCCACTTCCCGCGGCACGGCGAGCCGCCTGCGGATGGCGCGATTCGCGTAGCGACCTATCGCCCCGCGGGGGCGTCGTAATACTGCGCGTCGTAGTAGGGGGCGTAGTTCCAGTCGATGATGTAATGGGTGCTCTCGATGGTCCAGTGACGGCGATTGATAGCCAGAACCTGCTGCGCACAAGCCTGTTGCGGCGTTTGGCTCGTAATCCCCAGAGCGTTCTCACAGGAGCGCTTGCCGGATTTTTTCTCAATCGATTCGCGCTCGATCAGAAACACCTGACCGACGCCCCGAAGGAAGTCCCCTGGGGGACGTGAGGGAAGTCGAGGTAGGCATTGAGCTCTGCGCTGCACCAGATACGCCGCGTCTCGATACGACCGTGATCGGCAGATGCCACCTCGACGAACTCA